>CBEUND010000007.1:0-40353 GCA_965544395.1 uncultured bacterium
ATCATCTATACTACTAAAAATAACCCCATCATCACTCATCAACTCTCTACCCAAAACCAACCTATCATACATAAAGCTCATCCAACTACTATGTTGATAAGAGTCATTATATAAAAAGCCATCATTTCCAGTATTATAAGGAGGGTCAATATACACAGTTTTAATCTGTTCTTTATATCTCTCTTGAAGCAAATTCAATGCTCCAAAGTTTTCACTGTTGATTAGCACTCCATCTAACTCTTCATCAAGGTTATCAAATTCACTGAGAAGCTTATATTTGAACTTTGTATCAAAAAACTTAGTGTCTAATACAAGATATTTTTCCTCTTTTAAATCTTCAATAGTTTTAATATCTTTATCAAAGAGATTTTTCCACTCTGCTAACTGCTCTTTACAAGCAAAAATTTTATCATAATATTTTTCATTTATTTTATCAAGCGTGATACAGTAGTGAGTCTCTATGATAAACTTCTTCTTCTCCCATAGCTTCTTTTGTAACTCTTCAAGTTGTGTTAAAAATGCTATGATTTTAGAAGCCACCTCTTTGAATATTTTAATCTTTCCCATAACCTCTTCATATTTGAGTGGACAAAGCAAAATATCATCTAAAAACAGCATTTCATTTTTGATATAGAAGTCTAACTCACGGCTCAAAAATCCACCCAAATCTTTATGGATAAAGTAGTCAAAAGAGTTTCTACTTGTATAGCTTTTGAGGTGCTTTTCAAATATGGTTCTAGTTTTGTTTTTTTCTGTTGGGGCTAATGTGTTGAGAGCGTTTATAAACTCCTCTTTGGTAGGGTGGGTATCACCCACCACTTTCGCTATAGCTTCAAGATTGAGTTTGTCTTGTTTGAAGCCCTTCCCTACCGCTCTATACTCAAAATTGATATATAGCTCACCCTCTACCACTTCGCACGGATTACTCTCTAAGATTACAAATCTTCTCTCTTTATCACTTGTGGCTTTGTTGTTATTTTGTTGCGTCTTTGCATCAGTGAGTTTGAAGTGAATTTTTTTGTCATTGATAACAAACGAATAATCTCTAAAATACTCTCCACTTTTGATATAGTATTGGTCGCTATTTGCCCAGTGGAGTTTGACCTCTTCGCCCTCGTAAGGTATGGCATAACTCTCTTTTTTATACCGTCTAAGAGATACAAAATCGCCGTCTTTGTAGTATCGTTTAAAAAAGATGGCTAAGTGTGAAAATACATCGTTTTCAAGGCTAGAAGAAGATGAGGTCGAAGATAACTCTTCTCGCAGTGCTATTACCTTTGGCAGTGTTTCAGGGTCAGCTCCTAGAGATTGTGCTTGTTGCAAGGCTTTATCTAACTCTTTTTGTATTGAGCTATTATCATTGGAGCTAAACGCATTTGCTACACTCGATAAGAGGTCATTATCCAAAAACTCATTTATCTCTTTACTTTTAGTATTCATAATACGGTAGATACCAAAATCCAAATCACTCTGGTCAAGTTGGAATATCTCGTTTAGTATTTTGAGTAGTTTCTTTTGATTTTCAGTTTTTGCCATTTTTGTCTCTTGATATTTTATTTCTTATATAAAAATAATATTAAAAATTGACCTTACGCATTTATAGTATGGATTGGCTATTTAAGTATGCTCCAAATAGGTAGGGTGGGAGTATCCCACCATTTCTGTGGTGGATTTCATCCACCCTACCTGTCTGTAGAAGCTAAAAAATATAATCACCATAGAGTGCGTAACATCAGATAATAAAAATATTAGTTGCGGATTAGAGGTCTCTCTCTATAACCTCTGTAAACTTCCCAAAATAGATATCTTTGAGCTGTTCTAGTGGCATCTCTACAGTGTTGATCTTGACAATATCACCACCTACTTGCCCTATTTTGGCTACTTGTAGGTTGAGTTTGTTTGCCATGGCTATAACTGCATCGATGCTCTGGGGTGCTACCTCTAGTAGAGCCCTACCCTGACTCTCTTCAAAGATATCTCTACTATTTTCTACAGCCATAGAAGCTTCTATACCTTTGGAGGAGAGTGCTGCCATCTTGGAGAGGGCTATAGCTATACCACCTACACTGATATCTTTGGCAGAGGTGAGCAAGCCTTGAGCATTGGCATCTATCACAAGTTTCCAGAGAGATAGCTCTGCTCTATAGTCGATATCTTTGAGGCTACCTACTGTCTCGCCGTGTAACTCTTTGAGATAGAGACTCCCACCAAACTCACCTGTAGTAGAGCCTATGAGGAGTATCGTATTTCCCTCTGTTTGAAAAGCACTTGGCAAGATAGCGTTTGCGTCTTGGTTGACACCTACCATAGCGATAGTAGGTGTAGGGAAGACACTCTCACCATTGGTCTCATTGTAGAGAGAGACATTCCCACTCACTACAGGAGTCGTAAGCTCTTGGCATGCCTCTTTGATCCCTTCACACCCTTGGGCAAATTGCCACATAACCTCTGGATTTTCAGGGTTACCATAGTTGAGGCAGTCTGTGATAGCGAGTGGCTGTGCACCACTCATCGCTACATTTCGCCCACTCTCTACCACTGCGAGTGCCGCCCCCTTGTATGGGTCGATATAGCAGTATCTAGGGTTACAGTCACTACTCATAGCCAAAGCTTTGCCACTCTCTTTGACACGGATAGCACTAGCATCGAGCGAACCTGGGGCTTTGGCTGTGTTGGTCTGCACCATAGAGTCATATTGATTGTAAACCCATGCTTTGTCTACCACCTCTACAGAAGAGATGAGCTTCTCATATGCCTCTTGGTCATCGACTCTTGGGTATGCCTCTATACTCTTGGCATTAACTTCGTCGAGATATGCAGGACGCGAAGTAGGACGATCGAGTATAGGAGCCTCTTCACTCACTGGGTCTATAGGCATATCTGCACACTTTTGGCCATGCCAAAAGAGTTCCATTTTGCCTGTATCGGTCACTTCACCTACGACAGCAGCATCAAGATCCCACTTTTCAAATATATCTATGATCTCTTGTTCGCTGCCCTTTTTGGCACATAGAAGCATCCGCTCTTGGGATTCGGAGAGCATGAACTCATAAGGAGTCATCCCCTCCTCTCTCGCAGGGACTTTGTCAAGATGCATGATCATGCCAGAGCGACTTCTCCCAGCCATCTCAAATGCAGAACTCGTAAGCCCCGCTGCACCCATATCTTGGATACCTATGACATGATCAGTCTGGAAGAGTTCTAGACAAGCTTCGAGCAGGAGCTTCTCAGTAAATGGATCACCCACTTGTACTGTAGGGCGGAGGGATTTGCTCTCTTCTGTGAAGCTATCACTACTCATCACAGCCCCACCAAGTCCATCGCGTCCAGTCTTGGAGCCTACATACATGACAGGGTTCCCGACACCCTCAGCAAGCCCTAGAAATATCTCATCGGATTTGACCAATCCTAAAGCAAAGGCGTTGACCAAGATATTGCCATTGTAGCTATCATCAAAACTCATCTCACCACCGATAGTAGGTACACCCATACAGTTGCCATAGCTTCCAATACCATCGACGACACCTCGGACTAAGTGTCTTTGGTATTTGGATATTTCACTATCGTCTCTGATATTCCCAAAACGGAGTGCATTGAGGTTGGCTACAGGTCTTGCACCCATCGTGAAGATATCTCGCAGTATCCCACCTACACCAGTAGCAGCCCCTTGAAAAGGCTCTATGAAGCTTGGGTGGTTGTGACTCTCCATCTTGAATACAGCCGCCATGCCATCACCGATATCTATCACGCCTGCATTTTCTCCTGGTCCTTGTATCACCCATGGAGCTTTGGTAGGGAAGCCATTGAGGTATTTTTTGCTTGATTTGTAAGAGCAGTGTTCTGACCACATAGCAGAGAATATGCCTATCTCTACTATATTTGGTTCGCGACCATCAAGTATCTGCTTGATATGGTCATACTCTGCTAGAGATAATTTATGTGCTTTGAGAACTTCTTCGATGTTTTCGATCGCTTGTGACATGGGAGGGATTCCTTTTAAAATAAGTAGTTATATTATAAATCATAACTGCTAAAAAGGGGATGAATAGAGTAATATCAACCACCACCGACAAAGTGTAGTAACTCTACCCTATCTTCATCTTTGAGAACATGACTATCCCAATTGTCTGTTTTGACTACTTCCATATTAACAGCTGCTGCCATGACTTTGACTTTGATATCAAGCTCTCTTATGAGCTTGCCTAGTGTGATACTCTTGGCACACTCTCTTGATTCTCCGTTGAGTATTATCTTCATAGTGTTATCCTCTACTTTCTTAAGTGTATTAGTTTGAACTTATCACCCATCATAGTGGGAGCAAGTAAAGTTTTGATCTTATCTACTTCTCGTAAGTATATAGCTTGTGTTGTCTGCTTGGCAAAATCTTCTAACATCTCTATCAATCCGAAACGAACCAATGCTCTCGCCTGTGTCTCATAATGGACAAGCTCAAAACCTAAAGAGCCAAAGCTATCCATAATATCTTGGAAATTGACATCATAAGTGATATCACTTTTTTGAAATTCGTTCGCGAGTTGTAACGCTTCATCAAAGAGTGGGAGGGTTTCATGCTGTTTGTATATGCGTATAGAAAAGTCATTTCGTACATACTTCTCCCCATAATCAAATGATAAGAAATCACAGTGCATAAAGCTCTCTTCTATCTCTTGAGCAAAATCTTCATATCCTATGGCTATTTCACCTCTATTGAGGTGATGTCTTTGTGCTCTCTTGAGTAAATCTTGGGGGGCATCTTCCCATAATATACTATGCTCTTGAACTGTTGCTATTTGTTTTTCTTTGAGCAATTCGCAAGGGAAGGCATCAAAAATCTCATTGGATACTACAAAAGCATATTTCTCATCCAACTGTGCAAGTGAACTATACTGTTCTATCGTGACATCATCACCAAAACGCTCTACAAAGTATCTCCTTTGAGCCTCTTGCAGTTTGGGTTGTCGCTCGACAATAGCAAAACGCATACTCTCTATAAGTGTAGGGTCGCAGGTGAAAAGCCACTGTATCATATCGCCTATAAGATGTCCTTGATGGGCTCCAATCTCCAACAATAGAGTATCTCTTGGTATAGAGCCATCTTGAATACGCTGCCATAGATAGTTGGCTATACTCGCTCCAAAAAATGGTGAAGTACTCACCGCTGTATAGAAATCACCATCTTTGCCTATAGCTTTGAAGTTTTTATAGTATCCCTCATCACCATAGAGCCACTCTTGCATATAATCACTAAAATACATGACTTACCTTGATATAGAGTGTAAGTAGCTGTAGTTGCTTATCTATATTGTGTATTCGTTGATCTAGTTTTTTTGTTTCGAGAGAGTTCCGCATTAACTCTGTTTCATAACTTGTCTTCTCTCCTGCAATCTCTAAGTTTTTGGTGACATTGTAGAGCCGTGCATAGAGCTTTTCATCTTTGTGGTCTAGTGCTATCTTTTGATTGATAATGCGTAAGTTATTGAGTGCTGTTTGATACTCTAGCGCTACTCTTTTCTTTTGATCCATCACTTGTGTGGATGCTTCCATATACGCTACTTTAGCCGCTTCTACATCGGTGAACGAATTGATATCCAATGGCATACTGACAGTAACACCATAGTTGCTATAGTGATCTTTGATATTGGCATTGGCAAAGAGTGGATTGCGGTCACCTTTGATATATTGTCCTTGGAGGGAGATTTCAGGGAGATATTTAGCCCAAGTCATTTTGGAGAGGTACTCTTTCTCTTGAGCATGGAGTCTATCGCTACGAAGTGCGAGATGCTCCTCTGTATAGTTTTTTTTGCTTATGAGCTTGAGCTGTGGGAGCTTGAGAGTGTTTGGATCTTTGTCACTGAGCATAGCAAAATCATTTTGGAGTTTTTCAAGCTGTAGCTCTAGTGCCAAAAACTCTGTTTGGTCATTGTTTCTCTTGATGATTGCCTGATCTAAAAAGCTACTATCGAGAATACCTGCTTCATAGCTATCACTTTTGAGTTTGATATCTATCTCATCATTTTTGATAAGCAGTCGCATTTTCTCTTTTTGGAGTTTGATTTTTTTGAAATTGAAGAGTAGATTGACTGCATTACCTATCATCTCTCGTTTGGCGAGTGTGATATCAGTAGCGTTGGCTCCTTTGAGAGCATCAGCGTATAATATAGAGTAGAAGATCCCTCCAGATTTAAATATAGGCTGATTTATAACGATAGAGTAGTTATCAGTATCTATCGTACCACTAGCAAATTGTGTCGTGTAGTTTTTACTATAATTGAGTCTGATTGGTTGTATCCAACTCTTTTGTAGTTTGTCACTTTGTAGAGCATTGTAAGACTCTTTATATCGGAAAATATCTTTTTTCTCAGCAGAGAGTATCTCTGCGAGTTCATCTGCTTGTATCATAGACCCCAAAAGAGTCATGATCACTATACTATATAGATATGAGTGCTTTTTCAAATCTCTTAAACCCTTCATCTATTTCTTCTTTTGTTATTGTTAAGCTTGGGAGAAAACGAACAGTATTTCGCCCTGCTTTCAACACTATAAGACCCTCTTGCATAGCATTTTGCACTACACTACTAAGTATAGTAGCATCTTTGGCTCGAAGTCCACGCATCAAACCTAATCCAACCTCTTTTTCAAAGAGCCGTGTGTATCTCTGTGCTATATCCATCAACTTTGTTTCAAAGTATATCAGAGTTTCGTGCAACTCACCACCATCATAGATCTTGCTCAATGTATCCAATACACTCAATCCCGCTGTAGTACTGAGATAATTGCCTCCAAAAGTACTACCATGGTCACCAGCAGCAAAGATATCTTTGTGCTTTGTCATCACAGCACCTATAGGTACACCCCCACCCAATCCTTTGGCGAGTGTGATGATATCAGGCTCTATCTCATAGAGATTTGATGCGAGGAACTCACCTGTACGATAAACTCCTGTTTGTACTTCATCGACAATGAGTAAAATCCCTTGCTCTTTGAGGTAGTGTGCCAATCGCTGTATCTCTTTTTTGGCAAGTGGTTCTACACCCCCCTCACCTTGTACTAGTTCTATCAATACAGCTACTGTTTGATTGTCAATCGTAGTGTAGATATCTGCAAGAGACGCAACAAAGCCAAATCCATCTGGATATGGAGAGAAATTAGGAGTGTGAAAGCTCTCCTGTCCTGTGGCTTTCACTGTTGTAATCGTCCTTCCATGAAAAGAGTGTTCGAGTGTGATCACTTTGTAGCGTTTGTTATCAAATTTGGTTTCACCATATTTTCTTGCTATTTTGATAGCTCCTTCATTGGCTTCAGCACCAGAGTTCCCAAAGAAGAGAGCCATATCGTAGCCACTCAGTTCTACTATCTTTTGAGCCAATTTTGCTTGTGGTTCTATAACTTGTAAGTTTGAGATATGGATAATATTTTGAGCTTGTGTACATATAGCTTCACTTAAAGCACTATTCCCATGCCCTACACTATTGACTCCTATACCACTAGCAAAATCTATATAGTCTCGCCCACTCTCATCATAGAGTGTAGAGCCTATACCTTTAGTGAAGTTAATATAACTTCGTGCATAAGTCGACAAGATATAACTTTTATCTAATTGTTCTACATTCATTATTATTTCCGATTTTGTTAAATTATTTAATTATACCGAAATATATGTTAGTTTTATCCAAATATTTTCTTTAAGTTTATTTACATTATTGTGTGAGTTAAAAAAGAGCTTAGCTAAAGTATAGTATAATCAAAAAAAATAATTTAGAAGAAAGAAATCTTATGAGAAAAAGCACTTTGTTCCTCCTACTATCCCTAAGTTGGCTCTATGCCGAAACAATCCAATCTACTGACAATAATCTCTCTAACAAAAAGGTTCTTGCCACAAAAAGTGATCTTACGACAGCAACTTGGAAAAGAAAAGATGTCATAGAGTCTATAAAGAGTCAAGATCAAGCTCGTAAACAGAGAGAAGAGAGACTTGATAGCTATAGAAAAAAATTGATGCTCGAAAGAGAAAAAGCATACCTAAAAGATGATAGAGTGCATGCTCCAGATTTGAGAGATGAAGAAGATAGTATAGAGGCAAAGAACCCTAAAAAGAAGATAGAAAAGCAAAATATAAAAACCCAAACAGAAGAGAGTAAACAAGCAAAAGATAAGAAAGTAGTAGCCCTAGAGAATATGACTATAGAGATGCAAGAGAAGCCTCAAAAGAGTGATGCCCCAGCAAAACCTGCGATCACTATAGAAGTGAGTGACAAACAGAGTCAAGAGAGTGGTAGTATGATTATCAAGGTGAAAGATCAGTCAAAAGCCCCCACACCTCAGGTGACTATGGAGTTTGTGAAGATAAAGGAGGATGAGAGTAGTGTTGAAAAAGTTGCATATCCTAAAAAGTTTATCAAAGTAGAAGAGGAGAACAATCATGAGTAAAATAGTTTTGATGTTACTCCTTTCATTAGAGATACTCTCTGCAAATTTTTTGGCAGATTTTAGCTTTGCATATGGTGGGGATTCGGACAATATAGACAAAAATTTCTTACGCAATGATGCAAAAGATATTGTTTTGGATAAGAAGAGTAACAAACTCTATTATGATGGAAAACCTTCTGCAAAGATGAACTACTCTTCTGCTATCAAATATTGCCAAGAGATGAAGTTCCAAGGTATGACGGATTGGAGAGTACCTACAAAAGATGAACTTATCTCTCTTTTGGAACTCTCCCGAAGTCATATATCTATCAAACATGCATTCAAAAATGTGCAACAAGGTATCTATTGGTCTTCTACTAAAGATAGAAGAGGTGAAGCATGGTATGTAGATTTTGATTTGGGAAGGTATAGTACTAGGGCATATGAGTACAAATATTATGTACTTTGTGTAAAAGAGGTAAAATAAATTATATATTTGTTAATTTTGTGCTAGAATAAGCTATAAAATCAACAAAGGAAACTTGTGACTAATTATGCTTTACTCTATGCTCAAGCAAATAAACTTTCACTTTTGCTAGTTGAGGATTATGAACCTTTACTGAGTGATATGTTAGAAGTGTTGGAAGAGTTTTATGGTACAGTAGTGAGTGCGTCAAATGGTTTAGAAGCTATGGAAGCTTATGAAGCATACTACAAAGAGCATCAACACTACTTTGATATAGTTGTATCAGATATACAGATGCCAAAAATGAATGGGATCGACTTGAGTAAACAAATCAAAGAGATACATCCTGAACAGCAGATTATTGTATTGTCAGCTTATACGGATAGTGAATATCTTTTGGAGTTGATCAATTTTGGCATAGCCCAATTTATTACCAAACCAATAGACCATAACAAACTATTAGATACACTCTATTTCGTAGGGAAGAAAGTGGCAAACCATGATGAAGATGAGTTCGATGACTCTATCGTAAAATTGGTAGAGATGTATACTTGGGATAAGGAGAAAGATCTTTTACAAAATGGTAAAAAGACTATAGAGTTGACACAACATGAGATCATCTTGATGCGATTACTTGTGAAGAAAAACTACCAAATATGTACAAATGATGATATCATAGAAGAGTTTTATGCTAACAATGTTGATATTTCTCATAAAAATATCAGAAATCTTATCTTTAAGCTTCGTAAAAAACTTCCAAGAAATCTCATCAACAGTATATATGGTATGGGATATAAATTTACTCCTACACCTTAGGCTACCCTTAAACCAAAATTATTTAGATATAATAGAGATTATTTTACTTTTAGGAGTTTTATGTGTCACTACTATCTTATAAAAATATCAAAAAAATACTCTTCAATTTTGAACCTGAAACTGCACATGCTATAGCAGGTATAGGACTAAGAAGCTTGAAGTATTGTACACCTTTGATGAAATATTATGCAAACAAATTTTATGTCAAACACTCTATGCTCAAACAAGAACTTTTAGGGATCTCATTTGATAACCCTGTAGGCTTGGGGGCTGGATTTGATAAAAATGGTCAATATATCGTTCCTATGCCTGCTTTGGGATTTGGCTTCACCGAGATAGGGACTGTGACACCCAAACCACAAGATGGCAATGCAAAACCGCGTCTCTTTCGCCTTGTAGAGGATAGGTCACTACAAAATGCTATGGGTTTCAACAATAAAGGTAGTCACTATATGCGTGAACAGCTTGATAAGTTGTACTTTTTTGACTACCCTATAGGGATCAATATAGGCAAAAACAAAGTAACTCCAGAGGAGAAAGCACTTGATGATTATGAGATATTGCTTGAGACTTTCCAAGCGTATGGAGACTATATCGTCATCAATATCTCTTCACCAAATACACCTGGGCTGAGAGATTTACAAAATGAAGAGTTTATCATGACTCTCTTTAGCATGGCAAAAAGTATTACCAACAAACCCCTCCTCCTCAAGATAGCTCCAGATATGACAGCTCAAGATGCTATAGATATCTGTAGAGTAGCTATAGAAGCAGGAGCGAATGGAATTATTGCTACCAATACGACTATAGATTATTCATTGACAGAGCATGCAAAGGATTTCGGTGGTATCAGCGGAACACTCCTCAAAGAGAAGAGTTATCAGCTTTTTAGAGCCATAGCTCAAGAACTTTATGGGGAGACACTTCTCATCAGCGTAGGAGGTATAGACTCTGCACAAGAGGCATATCGTCGTATACGAGCTGGTGCATCACTTGTGCAAATCTATAGCATGTTGGTATACGAAGGACCTTCATTGATCAAAGAGGTCAATGAAGGTATCATAGAACTCCTCAAAGCTGATGGCTACAAACATATATCAGAAGCTGTAGGTGCTGATTGGATTTGATGAGTATATTTGTTTTTTTAAGCCTCATAGGTCAACAATACAAGATAGTTAAGTTATAATACTCTTATGAATAAAGTAATAGATATAGCAATAGTAGGTGCAGGAGCGAGTGGGCTAATGCTAGGTGCCTTACTGCAAAATAAAAATGTAACGATCTTTGATGGCAACAGTAAAGCAGCCGCAAAGGTTCTCATCTCTGGTGGTGGTAAGTGTAATCTCACAAATGAGTGGGTCGAGTCTACGCACTATCTTGGCAATCCCTATTTTGTAGATGAAGTGTTACGACAATTTGATCAGCATGATCTTCTCAAGTGGTTCCATGAGCGAGGCTTCGATCCTCTCATCCGTGGCAATAGACAATATTTCTGTTCCAAAAGCTCAAGTGAAGTAGTCGATATACTCAAGAGAGAGAATAGAGACAATACTCTACTGCTTCACCATAAAGTAATTGATGTCACCAAAGAGAATAAACATTTTCTGATTAAGACTGAAGAGAAGAGTTATAAAGCAAAGCATGTAGTGATAGCTTCGGGTGGTTTGAGTTTCTCTATTTTGGGAGCAGGTGATATAGGTTATAAAATAGCACAATCTTTTGGTCATGAGATTGTCCGTACTTCACCAGCACTTGTCGGCTTCACTGTACAAAAAGAGCAGTTTTTTTTCAAATCGCTGAGTGGTATGTCTACAGATGTAGAGATCAAAGTAGGCAAGCAGAGTTGTTTGGGTGCACTACTCTTCACACATAAAGGTATCAGTGGTCCTGCTGTGTTGGATGCTTCGCTCTACTGGGATAGAGGATATATAGAGATAGATTTTTTTCCTGGATGGTTTCCTCAAGAGCATGAGCGATCTCAAAAAAATATCAGTACACTCCTCCCCCTACCCAAAAGAGTGAGTCGAGCTTTCTTAGAGGAGTACAATATCCCTGATGTACCATTAGGGAAGCTCAAAGTAGCACAAAAGGAGCGACTCTACCATCTCAAGCACTACTCCTTCGCTCCAGCAGGTACTTTTGGATATGGGAAAGCAGAAGTCACAAAAGGTGGAGTCGATACTGATGAGATAGATTCAAAAAGTATGATGAGTAAAAACCATCCAAATCTCTATTTTATAGGTGAAGTCTTAGATGTTACGGGGAGACTTGGTGGCTACAATCATCAATGGGCATTTAGTACAGCATTCGTTGCTGCATCTGCACTACAAAAGTAAGGAACTTCCCAAAATCGACTCAAAGATCAAAACTCGACAAAAAATCCATTATCTCTGAGAATTTTTGTAAGTTTTGGTATATCTGTTTTGGAGACGATGATACGATACCCCGATGCTTTGATGATCAGCTCTTGGAGTTTTTTATTGTTCATAAAGAGGTTGAGTAGTTGCTTGTTATCCTTGAGTTCTATGACGATTTGTGATAAATCTCTCTTAAGCATATTGGATTTGGATTGTATCTCATCAAAATAGTTATCAAACAGTAGTGGCACAGGCTGATCAAAAAGGGTGTAGAATTTATCTATTTTAGCATTTAACAGTTTGGTTGTTTTACAATCTTTAAATAGTTTGCTATAGCTCAATATATATCGATTGGTATCATACTTCTCTGTGAAGGGTTCGAGCTTGGCTAGCATAATAGCATCATTGTTTTGTATAGTAATGATAGGTTTGTACTCATCAAATTTAACTGTTGAAGTTTTTTGCATTGTTTTTGGTGCAGTATAACTCTCTTCAAAATCAAAGATATATCTTCCAAGAGCAGTGAGCTTCACATATCTGAGTCCATCCCATACGGAGATATAGGATTTGCCTTTGGCTGTGATATCATGTACTGAGATGGGGTCATTATATTTGAGCTCTAAGATACCCAATGCCCCTAGATAAAAAAACACACCTTTTATTATAGGTTCGAAGATAAGTCAAACTCATCCTTGAGTTGTAGGGTCATAAAAGTTTTGAGCGTCTCTAATGGTGTTTTTTTAAATCTTTTCTTCTCCCAATAAAAGAAGGAGAAACTACGAGTCAACATATCAATGCTCAAAGAGTCCATCTTTTTGATAGGGAAAAACTCTTCATTTGTGGTAGTGGATTTGAGTATATTGAGACTTTTTGCGAGAGGTTTCTCTCCAGTCTTGCCAAAGGCTATCAGATTAGTCTTGAGCATCTCTTCGATAGTTGTTATTGTAGATAGAATATTTGATTCATTACTATAGGTATATTTTGTCTCATCAATACTCTTAACTTCTCGCAACTCATAATCATCAGGCAGAGGATGGATGAGTTTGAGGATTGGTCTGATTCTCTTGTGAATATAGATACTATTTTCATTCCAATAGCTATATTTGTAAATTAAACTTAAGTGACCCAAGAACTTCTCTTCGATGTGGTCAACGCGTGCTGTATTGTTAAGACTTAGACCAAATTTACTTTCTCCCTCTTCTGTATCCATCTCTTTTTGTTTCCATAGGAGTCTATAGTAGAGCTCTTTTGATTGGGGCGTTGTGATGAGCTGATGATAAAACTTTGTTTTGTATTGCTCATCTTTGATGAGTTTTGAAATGAAATCAACCAACTGTTGTTTGGTCTTTCTAGACTCTGGATATTTTTTTGGTCTATGAGTCCCTTTTAATACCCAGTGATTGCCTGTAGCTGCTGCATTGTTGCTCCATTTATGATATCAAACTGGCGTTTGTCCGCTTTGAGTATCTTCTCTTGGAGTTTAGGGTGTGAGATGAGAATACTCTGTAGCTCTTTGGGTTTTTTGATCTCTATGAGTATAGCAGAGTGACTCACGATAGCGACTGAGTTTATGCGTCTCTCTATAGTCTCAAAGAGCCTCTCCCAATTTTCAGGAACACTCTCACATTTGGAGAGAAACTCCTCCTTGAGGGTATAGAAGCTTTGAGCTGTATCTACACTGTTATTGTATCTTTGGTGATCATCTTGTAGCTGAAGACTTTGTTTTTTTGTCCCATCCTATGAGCTCTATCGACAGCTTGATTCTCTGCTGCTTTATTCCACCATGGATCAAAGATAAAGACATAATCCGCCTCCGTGAGGTTGAGTCCTATACCTCCTACTTTGAGTGTCATGAGAAAGAGTTTAATCTTTTTGTCATTTTGGAACTTGTCGACTAGCTCTTGTCTGTTGCGTGTACTTCCTGTCATCATGAGATGGTCATATCCTAGCTCATCGGCTTTGGCAGAGATGAGGTCGAGTGAACCTAGATAGTTGGCAAAGAGCAAGACTTTGTGACCATTGAGTATGATATCGCTTAGTGTCTCAAAGAGATTTTCTATCTTGGATGAGGCGATATGATTTTCTGATTTGAGTTCAGGTGCAGAGGCTATCTGTCGTAGATCATTAAAGGCTTGAAGTTATTACAAAACGGGAGTTTTGGATACCATTGGCTGCGATCTTCTGATCGAGTAGTTGCTTATAGTAGTCTCGCTTTTCATTATAGAACTTTTTGTGTGATTCATCCATATCTACATAGATAACTTGCTCTTGTTTGTCTGGCAAGTCTTTGAGTACATCTTGTTTGAGTCGTCGCAAGAGGAATGGAGTGATTTTCGCTTTGAGGAGACGAGCAACCTCTTCGTTGGCTTCGGCTTGTATCGGTATCGCAAAGTCCCTCTTGAAGTCAGCAATTCCAGAGAAGATCCCCTCATTGAGAAAGCGAAAGAGTGAAAAGAGTTCAAAAAGGGAGTTCTCTATAGGTGTGCCACTGAGTGCAAATTTGTGTTTGCCATTGAGTAGCATCACGGCTTTGGAGATTTTGGATTCAATATTTTTGATATTTTGTGACTCATCGAGGATGATGGTGTCAAACTCCATCTCTCTAAACTTCTCTATATCATTTCTCACAATGGCATACGAGGTGAGTATGATGTGATGGTTGTTTATCTCTGCTTCATCTCTCTGGTTTCCATAGTAGAGGTAGTAGGAGAGTTCGGGGTTAAATTTGCTCAATTCATTTTGCCAGTTGCTCAACAGACTACGAGGCATCACGATGAGTGAGGGGGTTTTAGTCTTTGGGTAGATAGCAGAGAGGAGTGTAATGGCTTGGAGGGTTTTGCCTAGCCCCATATCATCAGCTAGACAGCCACCGAAACCATTATCATAGAGATACTTGAGCCATCTCGCTCCCTCTTTTTGATAATCACGCAGCGTTACATCTGCCAAGTTTGGCAATCTTTTTTTTGAAGATTTGAGTTTGTTAAATCCCTCATAGAATTTCCTGCTATCTTTAAAGATGCTCTGCTCTTTTTGGGCGATGAGTTCTTCTATCTCAGGGAGGTCAAAAAATGAGACTTTGATCTGGTCTTTGCCCTGTTTTTTAAATATCCTCTCTAGCCGTGAGATATAAGATTTGTCTACGATAGATTTATCACCATTGGAGAGCGGGATATAGGAGTGCTTTTTGTAGAGATTGATCATATCAAAAACATCAAAGCTCTCATCCCCGATAGTCACACTCACATCCTCCGCACCCAAAAAGTCTATTTTCTCTTTAAAGGAGATGTTAAGTGATGGTGGGTTGGTGTTGTATTTATACGCGTTGAGCTTCTCGCTCCCAAAGAGTTCACACTTTGCTATAATAGTATGGAGGTAGTTGAGGATAAACTCTGTGGCTATCTCCTCTTCGATGACAAACAGCCCATCCTCTTCACTGAAGCTTGCGTTTTTGATCTTTCTATTAAGTGCCGTGAGGTTTTTGTAGATCATCCCATAGACTTCAAAGACTTCCGCGAAGTCACACTCATGCAAAGAGATGCTCTTCTCTCAATCATTGATGAGTACGATTTTGGTGATGTTGAAGTCATTGAAAAACTCTGGAGAGAGCTTGCCTACGGTTGCAGAAGTACGGAGTATCAGTTCATTTTCTGCCGTGATCTTTTCAAATATCACGGCTGGCTTGATGCTCTTGAGCTCCTCTTTTTGCTCGACGCTATAGTGTTCATAATCTATGATGATATTCTCAAAGTGCGTAGTGAGTATAGTGAGTAGCTCTTCGAGTTTGCTTGGCTCTATGGTGGTGTTGAAATTTTTGAGTTGTCTGTAGTGGTCTCCTATATAGTGTACCTATTGGATGGACTCACCTACCAAGATATAGTTAGGAGTCAAAAACTTAAACTCACTCTCTCCATCGACCATAGAGGTGACGACAAGTTTCTCTGCTACGCTCTGCGTATCTACGAAGATGACTACATCACGAATCCCATCAGCAAAAGAGAGCTGCTTGCCCTCCTCTGTGATGAGTTTGTCACTCTGACGCAGTAGTTCGAGTAGTCTAGGGTGCTTATCGAGATAGACTTGATCCCCCTCATCCTCCCAAGAAATTTCAAAAAAAGCCTCCTGTTTGCACTGGTCAAGAAGCTGAAGTATCTCCCTATCTAGCCCACTATAGACACGATAATCCACGCCTGTAAGTAGCTTGAGTTTGTTATCACACAACTCCAGATACGCCCCATGCTCACTAAATTTGAGCAGGTAGTGAAAACTCCGCTTCTCTTTTGCACGGGTCAAAAAGCTTTTGTCTTGTTTGAAAATCTCTAACATGGAGTTCCTCGTTTTGTTTATCGATATTTTAGCACTTATACCTAAAATTTCACTCACTCCTATGCTATGCAGAGCAATTATTCTAACTCTACTCAATCAACACACATTCCTCCGACTGAAATCCTTGATTATGCCTCTCTTATCTTCTCTATCTCTTCCATGCTCAAACCTGTAATATGAGCTATGGTTTGGTTATCTATCCCTTGTGCTATAGAGAGCGAAGCTACCTCTATGGCTTTTTTGTGTTCCCCCTCTTCTCGTCCCTCTTCGATCCCTTCTTTATAAGCAAACTCATAGCTATTGAGTAAGTCTCTATAGACTTTTAAGTTTTTGTGATAGTTTTCTTGTTCATTTTTGGGTAGAGAGGCGAACTCTGCTTTATCAAATGTCTTTTTAATCACATCACTCTGAATCTCTTTTGGTATATCTTGGAGTTGGTGTAAGTTTTGAAACACATACATCCACCACTCCAAGTGGCTAGAGAGTTCCTCTTTGGTTTTTTTGAGTTTGGGTATCTCTAGGTAAACCATATTGAGTTTATCATACATTAGCTCTTTTGTGTAGATATCTATTATCTTACCGTGGTGGAGATACTCTGGTCTATTTCTAAATCTATCTATTTCAAAATTGAGCAATCCTACGAAGTATACAGGAGAGAGTTCAAAGTTCCAACCACCTTTGATACCTTGTTGTTGTATAGGAAAAGAGCTATAGTACAAAGCTCTACTCTGGAAGTGTTCTTGTGAAACTTTTTGCAATTCTACTATAAACTGATTGCCTTTTTCATCTTCACACATCAAGTCTATTATAGCTTTTCTCTCTTCAGGAGCATCAGGGAGGAGTTCACCATTTTTGAAGATGATCTCTTTTATCTTTCTGTTACCCTCAAAGTGGAGTATATCATTGAGTAAGCTTTTTAAGAGATCTGTATTGTTGGGGTCTCCAAATATCTTTTTAAACCCAAAGTCGGTAAAGAGGTTGATATATCTTGAAGTTTGGCACATAGTAACTCTTTTTGTTTTATTATCATGGGTTATGGCTTAGAGTCTCTTTAAATGTTAGGTTGTAACAAGGAGATAGATGGCATACTCTCAAAGATCGACTCCCCCTCGCTTCAATACGGTAGAGATAATCTCCTGATATCTCTCCTGCTCTTTTTGTCGTATTGTACTCCCGTTTCTTAGAGATTTATAGATGCTTTGCATCTCTTTTTTCTCATCATCCAAAAGCCATATACTCTCGGCAATTGTGTTGGAGTCCATAGGGATTTTGCTTCTATCTGCGTGGGGGCGTGAGGCTATCTCATGTGTATAATAGAGGGTGCGTTGCAGTAGAATGTATGGGAAATTTCTGTTTTGCATGGGACCTACTTCTACTCTCTGTGTCCCTAGCTTTTGTCCGAGTATTTTCATATCAGATATTTCACCAAAACCAAAGGCAGCACCCACACCACCTATCAATCCACCAAAAACAGAACCTAACATAAAACTACTACCACCTACCATCAAATCAATAGCAGCTCCAGTACTCGCTCCTGCTCCTGCTCCTGTGATGATGAGCTCTTTTTTGCCCAGACCAAAGAGTGATGCACTCTCCTTTGAGAAGAGATCCATCTTCTCAAAGAGTGCTGGAGTAGACCCCTTTTGTAATCTATGGTGATGCCATATTTGAGCTATTTTTTTGTGAGCATGCTCCTCTAGCTGACGAAGATGTGATCTGTATTTCTCCAAGACTTTTTCTCTCTCCTCTTCTGTCGCTCTATCACTAGCGATAGAGAGTGATGCGACATAACTCAAAGCATCATACATAAGATGAGTTATGACGAGTGATGACTCCTCTATCTTCTGCTCTTGATAGTGGATAAACACTTCGATAGACTCTTTGACTGCTACTGTCCACTCCTCTTTGAGCTGTGCTATACTCTCTAAGAGAGCTATATGCTGTGCAAAGTTTGCCTCCATAGGATTGAAGAGCCGTACCATACGAAAATATTGCCCCAATGCTTCTCTCCACTCCTCTACAAAGTTGCTATCATCTATGAGGTTGATGAGTGCCATAGAGGGTTGCCCTGTCCATCGGAGTACCTCCATCTCTGCTTCATACTCTGCACCATAAGGCTTGGAGCCATCGACTACATAGATGATGCCAGCCCCAGCGAGTATAGGCTCTAAAAGCTCTACTTCATCATTGAAACGAGGGTCATCTCTATGCTCATAGAGAAACTTTCGTACTCTTTTGGGTTTTTGGTGAGCGGATACCTCCTCCTTTTTGAGCCAAGCAAGTGTGGCTCTTGCTCTTTGAAATCCAGGGGTATCGTAGAGTTCATAGAGTATCTTGCCATCTATTTTGAGGGGAAATGCTCGCTGTTTTGTAGTCGTACCAGGGATATTGGATATCTGTACACTCTCATCATGTGCCAATGTAGCTACTATACTGCTCTTGCCTTTGTTGGGGTGTCCTACTACAGCAAAGCGTGGATACTCTCTACTCATCGCTTCATCCTGACATTATCCAATCCCACTCCAGCTATCTTCTCACTCCACATAGTATAATCTCTCTGTGTAGCTTCATAGCCACTCTTAGCTATTCCTAATGGATAGAGAGTGATAGTAAATTCACCCTTTTTTGCCAATAGAGTCAAAAAATCTATAAAATCCATCGTAGGTGGCTCCCATGATTTGACATAGAGTAGAGTATCAGCCGTGATACTCTCTACTACTTGATCATCACTCTCTAGTGAGTGTATGCCACCCACTTCATATATCTCTACACCACTGATAGCTCTTCTATCATTGTGCAGTGCTATAGTTTCACTATCCATAGCCCACCCTAGCACAGTAGTGAAGCTCTCGCTAGGTGGGGTGTGGGCTACTTCTCCTACTTCATTATCTATCTGCTTATTTTTTGTCTGCTTATTGCCTGCCTGTTGGTTATTTTCTTGCTCATTATCTATCTGCAAGGACTCTTCATGCTCTATAGCTTCTGTCGTGATGAGTGGAGTCCGCATCTCTCGTAACATCTCTCCTACACCATCAATAGATAATGCCCCTCTATCGATTGCCCTACGCAGACCTATACCTGCCCCAACAAAGAGTAAAACTCTCAAAAAGAGTGCATAAAAGAGTGTTGTCATAAGTAGAAATTTCCACCACTCACCAAGTAGAGATGCTGATTTGACTATATCTGCACTCAATACTCCACCGAGTCGGAAGTAGTGGCTTTTTTCTATAAGCTCAAGCGATGGCACAGCCTCAGGGAGAACCCTACTCCAAGGAAGTGCCACCACAGAGAAGAGATGATGCAACTCATGAGTGCTAATACGCAGTGTACTACTCCATCCAAAGGCTATATCCCTCGTAGCAATTACCCCCAAGAGGGCAAGCAAAAGCCCAAGTGAGAAGCCCAATGCCAAGAGTTGTGAGCGACGAATAGTCATCCAATTGCCTATCTGTAGGTTGATGTGAAAGTTGCTGAGTGCTTCACGACTTTTGTCGGGGAGTAGTGCTACTATTCGCTCCATCCAGTAGGCAGGGGAGATATGTATAAGTATACTACTCGATCGGTTTGCTCCCATCATAGCCCATAGTGTCATACTGATTGTGACAAGAGGTAGTAGCAATACCACTCCTAAAAAGTAGAGTATATTGACAGGCTCATGCCCACTATAGCTCAGTAGTCCAAAGCCAGAGAGGATACCAAGTCCAAAGGCTATGAGGAGGAGTATTGCCGTGGCTTTATTGAGATAGAGAGATATATATTGGCTCGTGAGAGGAGGTGTGAGGAGATATCTATGCTCCTCAATCCACTCTTTAAGTAAGAGTATGGGTCTCTGAAAAAGCTCCTCATGCCCCAATCCAAAACGGCGGTTCTCCTCTTCGTTTTGTGAGCTTCGTTCTACGAGCTCAAGAAGGTCTATATACTCCTCTAACTCTATATGCTTATTTGGCATATCTATTTTTTAGGAGGGCAACCATACACCAAACATCTAAGCTCTTTCCTATATGCTTCGTGATCATACTCTGTAACCCTAGCTACACCATCTTCTACTGCTGCTTTGGCAACAGCAGAAGCGACCCATATGAGTACCTCTTTGTTGAATGGTTTTGGGATGACATGGTCTTTGCCAAACGAGAGATCTTCATCGTGATAGGCTGCTTTGACATCATGTGGTGTAGGCTCTTTGGCTAAATCTGCAAGTGCTTGAGCTGCAGCGAGCTTCATACCCTCTGTGACCTTTTTGGCTCTCACATCCAATGCACCACGGAAGAGAGCTGGGAAGCCGAGTACATTGTTGACTTGGTTTGGATAGTCACTTCGTCCTGTCCCTATGATAGCATCATCTCTCACCTCATAGACCTCCTCTGGGAGTATCTCTGGTACTGGATTGGCTAGGGCAAATATGATAGGGTTGGGAGCCATACTTGCTACCATCTCTTTGGTTAATGCACCAGCAGAACTCAAGCCTAGGAACATATCTGCACCCTCTATGATATCCCCAAGTGTCTTGGCATCTGTATCGACGGCAAATGGCTGTTTGTATTTGTTGAGATTGTCTCTGCTTGTAGAGATGACACCACTTCTATCGCAGAGATAGAGGTGTTTGACTCCGAGATCACGATACATTTTGGCACATGAGAGACCAGCAGCACCTGCACCATTGACGACGATTTTGACTTCATCTATCTTTTTGCCAGATATCTCCAAAGCATTCAAAAGTCCTGCTGATGTGATGATAGCTGTACCGTGTTGGTCATCGTGAAATACAGGGATATCTACTGCATCTTGGAGTTTTTTTTCGATCTCGAAACATTTTGGTGCTTTGATATCTTCGAGGTTGATACCACCAAATGTAGGTGCTATGGCTTTGCATACGCTGACGATCTCATCTATCTCATGGACATCTATCTCAATATCAAACGAATCTACATGAGCAAACTTTTTGAAGAGTACGGATTTGCCTTCCATCACTGGCTTCCCAGCCAATGGTCCTATATCACCAAGTCCTAGGACTGCTGTACCGTCAGAGATGACTGCTACGAGGTTGCCTTTGTTTGTATATTTGTATACTAGTTCTTCCTCTTTGGCTATCTCAAGACAAGGTATAGCTACCCCTGGTGTGTATGCCATAGAGAGTTCACTTTGTGTACTACATGGCTTGGTAGTCTCTATACCTATCTTCCCACCGATATGGTACTCTAGTACCTCTTCTTTTGAATTGCTACCCATTCTCTATCCTTTGTATTGATATATAAATATTACACATTTGACATTATACTCCAATATATGTTACACTAAACTATGAAAAATATAATAATAACCCTGCTTCTACTATCCAATTATCTCCTATCTGACCAAAACAAAACATCCTCAAAGATCAATGCCGAGACGCTCTATATCCAATATAGCTGTCCTAGTTGTCATGGTTTTTACGCCCAAGGTACCAATATAGGACCCCGCCTCCAAGACCAAAAAGAGCAGACACTCCTGCGTAGACTCAAAGATTTGCAAAAAGGTATCACTCGTAAACCCAATGGTAGTGTCATGATATCTTTCGCCCAATCCTTGGACGAAAACCAAACAAAAGCCATGGCAAAATACCTCAGTCATATCAAGACTTCATATGACAATAGAGAGCTTTATGACTATGATGGGGATGATTTTGGGGATTCGTAGGGTATATAACAAAAGAGACTTATTATCATAAGATACCTACAGCCTCTCTGACTTTTTGCATCTTGATATCTGTAATAGCTTTGGCTTTTTTAGCTCCATCATTGAGGATATCTCGTACTTCATCCATATGATTGAGATAGTAGGCTCGCTTCTCTCTTGCTTCTGCAAACTCTTCCCATATCAACTCTTTGAGATATTTTTTGAAGTGACCATACCCCTCTGCACCACTTTGGTATCGTTCTATTAGCTCCTGTTTGCCTGCATCATCCAAAAAGAGTGAAGCAAGAGCAAAGAGATTACACCCCTCAGGATCGAGTGGTTCACCTAGTGGAGTAGAGCTTGTGACTATTTTATTGCATCGTTTTTGAAGTGGTTTCTCATCCATAAAGAGTTCTATAGTGTTACCGTAGCTTTTGCTCATCTTGTCACCATCAATACCAGGAATTGTTGCCATATCCTCTGCTACTATATACTCAGGAAGGGTAAATATCTCTCCATATTCATTGTTGAATTTGATCGCTATATCCCGTGTCATCTCCAAGTGCTGTATCTGATCTTTGCCTACTGGTACTTTCTCACTATCGAGTATCAAGATATCCGCCGCCATCAATACAGGATAGCTAAAGAGTGCATGATTTGCAGTGATACCTTTGGCTACTTTGTCTTTATAACTATGCGCTCGCTCTAGTAGCCCCATAGGTGTAAATTTGGAGAGTATCCAGTAGAGTTCCAACACTTCAGGCATATGGCTCTGTATCCAAAAAGTTGTTTTGTTGGGATCCAATCCCATAGAGAGATAGTCTACAGCTGCATCGAGTGTATATTGGTGCAGTGATGCAGCATCTTTGGAGCTAGTGAGTGAGTGGTAGTTGGCTATAAAAGTGAAGAGTTCATTCTCCTCTTGGAGCTCTATCATCGGTTTCATTGCACCAAAGTAGTTGCCTATATGTAGCTTCCCCGAAGCTTGTATCCCTGTAAGTACACGCATAGTTTATCCTCATTTATCCCAAAATATTTTGAGATTATTTTTGTGGGATTATATCAAATTGGGCTTTGAGTTGCTCTATTTTGCATCAAAACCCAGCTCGATCTATACGACCTCGTTGACATCTACTTCTCGTCTTTTTGCCTACTTGCATAGCTTTGGTGAGATTGGAATCCCCATATCCTAGATGGAACCAAAGCTCTGTAATCATCCCTTGTCTACAGCGAAGCTCTACTCTCTTGCCACTGCCTTGACCGAAGCTCTCATCTGTCTTGAACCGAACCTGTTGTAGTGTCACGATCTTCCCACTATTTTGCACAAAAAACTTACCAAGTTTTGAATTGTTGACACTCTTTGTCATAGTTATGGCATCTTCAAAATATCTCTGAGCACTCTCACCATAACAAGTACCATGCTTGATCCATTCGTGGCGATGGAGATTTGATATGATGCCAGGCATGACGCTTTGTAACTCTTTGCGTATCTTGTCAGTTATATCTATCTTCGCTATATTGTTCCATTGATGATTTTTATCATATCGTTTTTGGTCATAGGAGACATTGCAATAGATATTTTCTCTTGGCTGTGGCCAGAGTCCATGCAGTACAAATTTATTGTCATTTTGGAGGTTAAAACTATTGCGATAACACTCTCTACGGCTTCGATGTGTTTCACAAAAAGAGTTTTGCCAACTTAGAGCCAAAAGAAGTGACTTTGGTTTTTTTGAAAAGTTGTTTGGTTTAGGCTTTTCTATCATAGGCTCTTTTGTGACAGAAGTCTCTAGCGATTTTGTTTCTGATCTCTCTTCTTGTTTGAAACAACTCTTTTCAACCCATCTATTTGATATAGTAATATTTGGTATATAGATATAGTAGTGGTTATTTTGTTCGCGTGTAACACGATACGACTCCCCTACTTTGAGATGTTTATTAAAACTATTTTTTTTGTGTTTTAAGTCATTAAATACTTCACAAGATTTTTGGGCTACTTTATAAGTTTGAGCCTCTAGTAGTGCAGAGAGTAGCACTACGAGCAAAAGAGAGATTTGCATCATTTATTCCTAATATTGAGATAATATTATTATATCTTATTTATTCTAACGACTCCGTCAAGATTTTATCCATTCTCTTTTGGGCATCTTCGAGGACTGCAACGCCATTTTTGTCGTCTATTGCCATAGCTGCTCTCCAATTGTAGACTGTTGGGAAGCCTATATATACCTTCTCTTCACCCTTTTTCTTGTACATATAGAGAGAACAAGGAGCAAAAGCACCAGCTTCGGGATGGTTGATAGCGATGTTGTAGATCACTTTGAGTTTGCAGATAGAGTATACATCATAGAAGTCATACTCTTGATACTTATTTTCACTAAATACCATGCCAAGATCATTAAATCCTGCCATCACGAAACCATTTGGCTTGAGTTCATTCTCTATAGTGAGTTGTAACTCCTCTTTCTCGTCATCCCACTCATCAGCATCTATCTCTGTACTATAGTGTGATACAAGCTTCCCTTTGGGTGCTACTGATTTATATGGCATCGTCTCATATATACCATTTGGCATTGCAGATTTGAAGACTGCTTTGACGGCTTTGCCCAACTCTGCTAGGGTCTTGTTATCTTTGGGGATTCCCATGATAGTCGCCATCGTCTCAGGTGTTAGCGTAGAGATAGAGATAGTTTTTGTACCCTTTTTTGTATAGATAGACATACTCATAGGAGCAAAGAGACCTACATTTGGATACTTCTTGACGAGATTTATCACTGCATCACTTTTGTAGAGTGTGAAGAGATTGTAAACATCAAATGTCGTTTTTTGAAACTGCTTAGTAAACGGAAGGTTCATATCTCTATTGTCTGAGATAGTGAAGCCTGCTTTTTTGAACTGCTCCTCTATAGTTTTGGGTGTTATCTTCCCGTCACTATTGTCTGCCGTATAGACAAGTATACTCCCTGTAGGAGTCGCTGCTATTGCTCCAAGTGTCAAAAAAATTGACAATACTATTGCTTTGTAGATTGTTTTCATCTGTTTCCTTTGTGTTGTTTTGTGTGAAATATCTATCATTCACTCTGTTGGGTGGTTCAAATCCACCACTTGACCCCTACCGTTATCTATATAATTGTAATGTTACAGATAGGTAGGATGGGAGCATCCCACCATTTGTAACAATTGGTGGGATATTCCCACCCTACAACTTTGTGCAATCAAAAAAATATAAAACTACGGTCGAATGTATATATATCCTCGTAGCTGTCGCTCTATCAGCTCGACGATACCAGCGGTTACGACCTCTACACCATCTAGCAGTGCATCCTCTTTGATCTTGAGTGTCCGCATAGTGTTGTGACACGCGATAAATTCAACATCATAAGTCATGAGTGCTTCGACTCTTTTGCGTATTTTTGGTCTTCCCTTTTTGAGCAGTGCTTTTATCCCCTGAGAATAAGCGACTATCACCACCTCTGTCTTCTCCGGTCCATAAAACTTCATCACATTATTAGCAGAGCTAAGGACATGGTTGATATCTTCAAGTTTGGCACTTGTGATAGGAAAGACAAATTTCCTCGGATTGTCTATAGATGGTTTGGGCTCGGCAAACTCCGTATCTGCCAATCCTAGAGTAGCTATCATCATCCATGCCACAAATAGTAGTCTCATTTTTTCTCTCCCTTGTTAGTGTTCGCTTGTTGTGCCTCTTTGAGTATCTCCAAAAAGTCCTCTTTGCCCCAAGATCCAGGGATAGTTTTGATCAGATTGCCCTCTGCATTGACAAAGAAAAATGTAGGTGTCATCGAGGATTTTAGATCAAGTGGGAGCTTTTGGGCTGAGACATCGACTTTGACTACTACAAAATCTTTGCTAAGAGCTTTGATTATCTGTTCATCGGAGAGTACTTCTCTATCCATCTTTTGGCAGTAGTGACAGTGTTTGGAAGTCGCCTCTATCACGACTATCTTCTGCTCTTTTTTTGCCTGCTTGATAGCTTCACTATAGGGCTGAGAAGTCACACTATGTTTTGTCACCATCTGCTCATCATAGTCATAGATGAAATTACTCACCGCTTCTATCTCTTCTTGGGTAATCTTGCCTTTCATAGATGGCATCGTATCAAAAAACTTGATAATCTCTGGCATACATATGCTCTTCTGTTTGTCTGGATGGTTGAGATAATCTCCTACAAATGCCTCTACCTCCATACGGTGCATATCTTCATCACCATGTATATCCCCTACACGATGTTTGAGCCTATAGGAGAGTTGGTTGAGTGTCGGTGCTTTGAGATTGAGCAGACTATTATTTTGCTCCATGAAATTCTCTTTGAGCTTGGACATAGGTATATAAGTACTATGACACGATGCACACTTCTCTTTATAGACTTGCTCACCCTCACTAGCTACAAGCAACAGTGTTGCCACTAACCCCAATAATAAAACTCTCATATCTTACTCCTCATCTTCATCATACATCTCCAACTCTATATAGGCATCATATACATTACGACTATGCAAAACATCGTAGAGTTTGTAATCTTTATATTTATCCATCGGTACTTTTTGTACTATCTCACTCAGTGGCACATCATGGTCAAGTGCATCTAAGACTTGCTCTTTGAGTGTCGTGAGATACTCTCTGAAATCTTTGGTAGCATTTGCATCTGTAGCATAGCCATGTCCAGCGATCACAAAATCCGCCCCCATAGCATCTATCTTATCAAGTGCTTTGAGAGAGCCTATCACTGACCCATCTCGCAAAGAGGTGATCCTATCATAGAAGAGTTCATCCCCTGCAAAAAGTGTCTTTTTTTCTGGTACATAGAGTATCAAGTCGCCCTTGGTGTGGGCTTGTGGAACCAACTGTTTGATCTCAAAAGTCAAACCACCTAGAGTGAAGTTGTAGTCATCTTTGACTACCTTGTCGAGTTTGACTATCTTGGTACCTTTGTAAATCTCTTTGCCTACTGCTCTGAGCATCCTCGTGTGCATAGTGGGTGTGACATTTTGCTCATAAGTTCGTGAACCTATGAGCAAAGCACCTCGCTCCTTGTAGAAGCTATTTCCTAACCAATGATCGTCGTGGTCATGTGTATTGATTACAAATTTCACTGGCAATTTGGCTATCTTTTGCATCTGCTCAAAAGCTTGAGCAGCATATTGATGTGTAGGGCCACTATCGATGACGACAAAGCCCTGCGATGTTTTGACAAAGCAGCTATTGACCATATTGCCACCATTTGTTTGGCTAATCTCTTCAGTAGCTCCAAAAAAACAGTAGATACTTTCTGTGATCTTGAGTGGCTTGAGTCTGTAGTCAAAGCCAAATACCCAAGATATACTCAGGAGTAATAGTACAATATGCTTCATCATCTCATCTCCATCCTATCTACTAAAAGAGGTAGTTTATCTCTGCACGGAATTCATTGTATGATGTATCAGGTTTGCCTGTGTCTTTTGGATCAGCACTCACGATGCCCATACGACCTTTGAGGTAGAGTTGTTTGTTGATCTTATAGACTGCATCCAAGTGCCATACATCACTATCAGCTGGTACTGCTTTGGCATCATCAAAGTCTTGGATAGCATATCGCAAGCTTAGTTTGAGATCTGGAGTCACTTTGTAGACACCTCGGATCATAATAGTCTGCGTGTTAGCAAACCAGTTGTATTGTGCCATCGCTCTTGTGAAGCCACCAGTAGGGAAACCTCTCCATGGAGCTACGATATCAGCTTTGTCACCCACTTTTGAGTAACCAAATCTAAAGAAACCTTTTTTGTCAGGCATCAACACATCCAATCTCGCTGCAAAGAGATCACCATCCAATGAACCCAATACACCTGAATCATATCCGCTCAAACTTTTGCCTAAGAGATTGCTATCACCTGCTACAGCTCCACCACCATCATCCATTTGATAGAAGTATCTAAAGCCTGGTCTCACCGCCCAACCATTCTCAAATGGTATCTTGTAGTGTGCTTCAGCTACTACATCTTGGACTACACCTGATACTTGGAGGTAACTGAGAGTTGCTTTGAGATTTTTGATATCTTTGGTTGTAAAATCAGCAACGATCAAATCATGATCAGGGTCTTCACCTGCTGCCACAAATTTGTCATATGTAAGTCCCTTGTGAGAAGCTGCATCATCATTATTGCCCCACTTTTCACCACTCTCATCTTTGAAGGTGAGGACATCATGAGCTGTAGTATGGTCTCTGAGTTTTTGTTGTGTGAAGTAAGCAACTCTTAGTTTACTCTTCTCTAATAATTTAGCCGAAGCACTCACACCATCGAAGGTATTTGGTATCATTTTGGTATCATTGGATGCTGTAAAGACTGACTCGAAGAGTTGACGACCTGCTTTAACATCAAACATATTATCGTGATACTCTAAAAACGCTTGTCCTACGACACTCATGCCCCAGTCACCTGTCTGCTTGACTTTGAGTCTGCTGAAGGTATCTTTCCCTGCTTTCACAAATTTGACATCACCACTATCCATATTGGCAAAACCTGGGTTTTGACTCGTATAGAGACCTACTGTGCCACTGAATCCAGCAAGAGATGCTGATCTATAGATGATACTTCCACCTATACCCATAGCATGATTATCATGCAACTTTTCACTCTCTTCACTCCAATCCCAGTTAAATGCATTGGCTCGGACTCTTCCATAGAAGATACCTTGCGAAAAGATATCTGTGAAGTTGTCCACAGCCCCTGGAGACTCATTGTATTTGACTGTCATATTTCCATTGAGTTGCCACTTTGGCTTCTCACTCTTTACGACAACTTTTTCCTCAACTGGTGGAGGTGCTATCACACCACCTGCCACAAGAGAAGATGCCATCAGTAGGGATGCAGTAGCTACCCCCAATTTAATTGTTTTACTTTTCATATCTTGTCCTTTTGCTTAGTAGAATATATTTATATAAGATAAAATTATACTACTATTTTAACACTTTGCACCTTGAGAAGGGCATCCACAATCAAAATCCAATACTTTTACATTCGATTGCATACTAATATCTACGTGTTTCTCTTTACGAATATAGTCACTAACTATCTCATAGACTGCTCTGATCTTCTTCTTGTCGAGATTTTCCCCTGCATTTTGTAAGTTTCCACCCCAAGATGAGACCCTATAACTCTTCTTGAGATCTATTGGCTTGCCACCTATTTGGAAGTCTGATATTCTCTTGCCTGCTTTTGCGTCTATCTTGATAGAGTAGCTCGCACCTGTGAGACGGCTCATATCCCCGCCTTGCTGGAGGAGTGGATTTTCATTAAATACATTATCTGCTATATCTTCCATCAAGTTTGCAAGCACTGCACCTTTGAGTTCAAAGGTATAAACCTCTGGATAAGTGATAGCTGTCATCTCAAATACATCATCTTTGGTGATATTGTCACCTGGGAGGAGTGTCGTACCCCATCTATACCCTGGAGTGAAGACGATATCTGACTGCATCTCTGCTTGGATAGCTTTTCCTATGAGTGCGTCAAAGGTAGAGTAGAATGTATCTCTCTTGTAGAGCAAGCCTTTGGTCGTACCTAGGACTTCTGCAAGCTCTTTGTTGTATGGTTTGTACCACTTCTCTACAAGCTCTTCACCTGCTTTGTCTGCTGGTATGAGGTTGGATGCTACTGGCATGAGTTTGAACTCATATCCTGCTAACTTCTTGTCTTTGATATCTATATCAAGTCTCCCAACATATTTCCCATGACTTCCTGCGATCAAAACAACAGTATCATTGACGATGATAGGTTTTGGGCTAGGGTCATGTGTATGTCCACTCAGGATGAAGTCTATACCATTGACCTTTTTCGCTAAAGCTTGATCGACAGAGAAGCCATCATGGCTCAAGACTACGATGACATCAACACCTTTCTTTTTACGAAGCTCATCTACGAAACCTTGCAGAGACTCATGTCGCAGTGCAAAACTCCAACCCTCTGTAAATTTCTTAGGATTTGCTGTGGATGTAAATGGAAACGATTGCCCTATGATACCTATCTTCGCACCACCTATCTCTTTGATAGTGTATGGAGGGAAGATAAGCTCCTCAAAGTCATCAGAGAATGGATCATTATCTGTTACATTTTGTGAAATAAACTCACCTTTAAACTTCTCGATAAGCTCCATGACTCGCTCTTTACCATAAGTGAACTCCCAGTGACCTACCATCGCATCTACACCGAGATAGTTCTGTGCATCTACGATCGCTTCACCCTCTGTCTTGAGTGCTACAGCTGTACCTTGCCAAGTATCACCACTATCAAGAAGCAAGACATTTTTTTCACCTCGCTCTTTTTTGACATGGTCAATGATAGGTTTCATATGAGCGATTCCACCCATCTTTCCAAACTTCTCAGCCAACTCAGAGAAGTTACTATAAGTATCAAAGTATTGGTCAAGTGAACCTGGTTTGATACCATAATAGCTCTCAAATGTATTCCCACAGATAAACCCTGGTGTTCCTACGAGATTTTTCGCAGAGATGAGTGTCGATGGCTCTCTCCAGTAGAGTGGTTTGAGGTGAGCGTGCATATCACAAATGTGTAGGATAGTCGCTTTCCCTGTCGCTTTGAAATCTACTATATCTTCAAAACCCAATGCTTTGATATCTTTGGCTACGCTCTCTCCTGCGAAGAGATTGCTTCCACCTGCTACACCTAAGAGTCCTAGAGCAGCTGCTATCTGTAGAAAGTCTCGTCTATTTACATCCATACTATACTCCCTATCGTTTCAAGCCAGGTATGGCTATTGTTTTCTTTTTGTCAGTTCCGAGTGCTGTCACATAGACCTCTAAGCCCACCATCTCTTTGGATCCTATAGGGATCACTTTGAGAAGAGCATTTTTCATACAGCCTTGAAATCTTCGTTGTAGTGTTCGCATGCTTGATTTGGTCATACGATATGCTGGCCAAGTACCACCTGATGCGGATTCTCCAAGATCAGGGAGTGGCTGTGTTCTGAGAACCATTCCTATCACATCTTTACTATGACAGCTATTGCATGAGAGACCTCTACCACCTCTTGCTTGGTGGAAAGTCTTTTTCCCTAACTCATAGGATGCTTTGATATGTTTATCTGCATTGATATCTATCGCCATCTTCTCATCATTGGCAAGTGATTTGATATAAGCAAGGAGAGAGAACATTTTGCTACTTTTGAGTTTGAGAACCTCTTTGCCTTGCTCTTTTTGCATCGCTTGTGCTACTTGGTCAAGTCCGACGACATTGCCTAATTTTTTGACATATCTAGGAAAACCTGCGATATATTTTGGCAAATCTTTCTCTTTGACACCCAAAAATTTTGCGAGTGCCTCTTCGCCACCTAACTGCTCTTCAAATATCTCTCCACCCTCTTCGACATATATATCGGCTGGGTTATTCTCTAACATCTCTGCATACATAGCTCTATCGGCATCACTCATAGCAAATTGCTCACCAGCGAATGATAGAGTCGTAGCGAGAAGTAGTGGAAGTACTACTCTTTTCATCTCTTATCCTTTTGGTTTGACTTTTTTGCTTTTACTATTTTTTTCACCTGTATTATCTGTATAGTCTACTGTTATTTTCCCTTTTCCTGGGACTTTGAAGTTGACTGAATAGTATGGGTTTGTAGATATGGTTTCCCATGATTTGATCGTAGTAAATGGCTTCCCATCAAATGAGAATGTGATATTATTGATATAGTGTGCAGGCAATATCTCGCCTGTCTTTTTATCTTTTCTCATTCCTGTCTCCATAGGGTGTATCACTATGAAGTCTACTTTTACTATATCCCCAGCCTTATATTTCTTAGGCTTGATTTTTATCATTGATTTTCGTTCTTCTGCCATTGCTTATCCTTTCTTATTTCTGTTTAGTTTATTATATGATGAGAATATTTCACGATATTGTGACCCTCCCATCTATCATTGGTGGATTCCATCCACCCTACGGCTACTATTGATTTGATATGTTGCGTATCAACCACATCCACCGATAGTTACTTTGACACTCTTGGCAGCTCGGATAAATGATCCATCACTGAGTTCTACTAGAGCTACAACCTCTTGCGTACTTCCTAGCTTGACACGAGTGGCGAAGTAACCTTTTGCATTGAGTGGCGTGAGCATAGTATCTGCACATCTTGCATTGCTATTTTTGGTATTGAGTACATGGATAGCTTTGACGAAGTTGCTCTCTTCCATTGGGTGGTCTACTTCGACTTTGACAGGTACGACGGCACCATTCTCTGCTATCTCTGGTACTTTGAGTTTGATCTTGTCGCTATCTTTGACTTCTTTACCACCTGTAATAGCTGCAACTGCTGAAGCATAATCCATATCATTTGGACCTTTTTTCTTCGCTTTTTTCTCCTCGGCTGCACTGAGTAGTGTAGGTGTTGTAGCCGCAGCAACCATAGATGTCGCCAACAAACCTTGTATAAACTCTCTTCTTTTCATTATTTTTTCTCCTTTTTACTTTTGTCAGAAACTATATATGATGCTATATCACAAATCTCTCTCTCATTAAACAAACCTGTCGTGAGGTTGATTGTCATGTGTGTTTTTGGGTTATCTACTCTTGCGTCTGCTATTTTTTGGAAGACAAATTGGTAATCTCTCGCTTTTGTATCTATAAAATGTGCTTTATAGTTGCTCAAATCGGGACCTATATTGCCTGCACCTACAGCACCTTCGATATTGTGACAAGCGACACAGTTTCCATACTGTTTTGGTTTTTTGACCATCTTGCCATCTTTGCCTTTTTTCTCTATAAACTTCGTGAGACCTTTTGGTGGCTTCTTTTTGGCTTTTTTGCCATTGAGGTTATGGAAGATATACTCCCCTCTAGCAATCGCATCAGCATCAGTAGATATACACCCTTTTGGGATTGTATAACTTTTTGGTTTTGCCAATAGATCATCTTTGATCATCTTTGCAGCATCTGGCATACTGTAAGATTTGGTCAAATCCGCCGCATTTGTAACTATGGTTAGTGAAAAGACCATAGCCACAGAAGCAAATACTCTAGTTCTTTTATGCATTTATACTCCTTGTTGATAGTTTGGTAGGAGTATTATATCATGATGATATAAAAGAATTATAAAAAATGTAAATATATAATTAATATTTATGATTTTTTCTAAAAAATACCTTTGAAATGGGGAGTTCCTCAATATCTTATAGTTAAAAAGTGTAAACCATAACTTGACACTTTATAAGTTTTCCACTATAATACTCCTTATGTAAATATAAGGAGTCTACTATGCCTATCAAAATGAGTGAGTTAGTCAAGCGAAGTGGAGTACCCAAATCTACAATACTCTACTATATCAAAGAGGGGCTTTTGCCTCAGCCACAAAAACCAAAACCAAATCTCCACCTCTATGATGAAGAGATGGTAGAGAGGATACATCTCATCTCTTATCTACAGAAGCAGTTTGATGCCTCAATCGCAGAGATCAAATCGATTATGGCAAGCAAGGCATTCAATTGGGATGAGGGGTTTGCTGGGATATGGGAAACGCTCAATATATTGATGGGGGCAAGCCATGTAGAGAGCTATAGCCACCAAGATCTCTGCGATAAGTTTTTGATCTCTTCTGAGAAACTCGATAGCTACCTAGAGAGAGGTTTGCTCTTTTTACGAGATGGTCACTTCACAGACAAAGAGTTGGAGATCGTCGAGATACTCTTGGCACTCGAAGAGCTAGGGGCTGAAGAGATCACAGAGTCTTATCTCACTATAGCCAAAGAGATAGCATACAAAGAGGTGGAGACGACACAGAGAGTGCTCGGTGAAACTCCAAAAGAGCAGAGGAGCGAGACGATCAAACGACTCTTTGATACTACACTCATACTCAAGCCCTACCTACTCAACATGCAGACACTACAAGCCTATCAAAACAAAAATACCAAAAAGGATAGCAGATGAAATCGCTCCTAGCCATACGAGGCTTTATCCCCTATCTGATGATACTTCTGCTCAATGCTACAGTCGATATCGCACACAAGATCACTATCCAAAACATTCTGCTCAAGAGCTTCGATGGGGAGATGCTCATCATACTTACTGCTGCTATCAATGCGATGATACTTTTGCCATTTATCCTACTCTTTTCACCCTCTGGCTATCTGAGTGACAAATATGCCAAGAGCCTTGTGGTGCGTTACTCAGCACTCGTAGCTGTGGGTATAACACTGCTCATCACACTCTCGTATGCTATGGGGTGGTTTGTCGTCGCCTTTGGGTTGACATTTTTGCTTGCAGTGCAGAGTGCTATCTACTCCCCTGCCAAATATGGACTCATCAAAGAGCTCGTCGGTACAGAGAATCTAGGTGCTGCCAATGGATTGGTACAAGCTATTACTATCGTCGCTATTTTGGCTAGCTCGATACTCTTCTCTGTTATTTTTGAGTATTACTATCAGGGAGGCACTTTACCTCACGATATCATGCCCTATATTGTCCCTATAGGTTGGTTGCTTGTGGGATTGACGCTCATCGAAGCTATGATGAGTTATAAGTTACCTCTCTTTGAACCTACGCAAAACGAGGACTCTTTCAAACTCAAAGAGTATCTCACTCTCTCCTATCTGCAAACCAATATCAAGATACTCAAATCTGATCAAAATATATGGCTCAGTATCTTTGGACTCGGGATATTTTGGGGTGTGGGGCAGATGATGATCGCTGCATTTCCTGCACACTACAAGATGGTCACAGGAGATGACAACGCCATCACTATACAAGCGATACTCGCTATCAGTGCTGTGGGGTTGATATTTGGCTCTATATTGGCTGGGCGAGTCTCACGCAAGCATATAGAGCATGGGATAGTACCGCTAGGGGCTTTGGGTATATTTCTCTCTATGTGGCTCTTCACCTTCTCGACACAAATCATCACGATGGGTATAGCGAGTATAGTCTTTGGTTTCTTCGGTGGACTCTTTATCGTGCCACTCAATGCTACTATACAGTATTTTGCCAAATCCTCACAATTGGGGACAATCCTTGCTGGCAACAACTTCATCCAAAATATCGTAATGGTACTCTTTTTGTTGTTATCTATTGGATTGGTGGAGATTGGGTGGAGTAGTGGGGCACTCTTTTTGACCGCTGGGGCTATCACACTCATCGGCTCACTCTATGCTATCCGTAAGCTTCCACATCTCTTTGCTCGGATACTGCTACTGCCTATACTCAAGAGTCGCTACCGTCTGCAAGTAGAGGGGATAGAAAATCTCCCACAGAGAGGTGGAGTCCTGCTTCTAGGCAACCATATCAGCTGGATAGATTGGCTCATTTTGCAAGTGGCATCACCTCGTGCTATCAAGTTTGTCATGATACGAAGCATCTACAACAAATGGTATCTACGGTGGTTTTTGGAGATATTCAATGTCATCCCTATCTCAAATGCAGCAAGTAAAGGAGCGATAACACAGATACGAGAGCGACTCAACAATGGCGAAGTGGTCGCACTCTTCCCTGAAGGGCGTATCAGTTACAATGGACAACTCTCAGAGTTTAGGCGAGGTTATGAGCTTGCACTCAAAGAGAGTGAGCATCCTATCGTGCCATTTTATCTCCATGGCTTGTGGGGTTCTACCTTTTCAAGAGCAAGCCAACAGTACAAAGTCATCTCCAAAGAGAAAAGCAAACGAGAAATCACCGTCGCCTTTGGCAAACCTCTGCCTAGCACAGCTCAGATAGATGAAGTCAAACAGCAAGTCAAAGCACTCTCACTCACGACATGGAGTCAAAGCATAGAGGAGAGTCGACCACTACACTACCACTGGCTCAGTCGTGCCAAAAGCAATCTCTCCAAACGATCAGTTGTCGATGCTCTCGGAGTTGACTTAAGCAATGCCAAGATGATTACTGCGGTACTGCTCTTTGTCAAAGCACTCAAAAAACCACTCGCAGAGCAGAAAAATGTAGGACTCTTGCTCCCATCATCCTCTATAGGTTCGATATGTAACCTCGCTCTACTCATACTAGGCAAACGACCGATCAATCTCAACTATACACTCACTCCAGAGGGTATGCAGGCAGCCATAGAGAAAGCTCAGATAGAGAGTATCATCAGCTCTGAGAAGTTTTTGCAAAAGCTTAGTGGCAAAGGTTTTGATTTTGCAGATATACTTGGTGAGAAGCTTATGGGTGTAGAGTCTCTCGGTGGCTCTTTTGGCAAGGGGGCGAAGTTGGTAGCACTCACACAAGCCTATCTCATGCCAAAATGGATGATAGAGTTATGCTACTTTGAAGAGACGGATATAGATGCCGTAGCTACGATACTCTTCTCTAGTGGGAGCGAGGGGTCACCCAAAGGGATAGAACTCACCCACAAAAACCTGCTCGCCAATATCAAGCAAGTATCCGCTCTACTCAACTTCCAAGAGGAAGATGTGATACTCAACTCACTTCCGATATTTCACTCCTTTGGACTCACTATCACGACACTCTTGCCACTATGTGAGGGTGTTACTATGGTCTCTGCACCAGATCCTACAGATGCTCCAACTATAGGCAAGCTAGCCGCAAGATATAGAGCGACGATAATGTTCGGGACTTCTACATTCTTTCGGCTCTATACTCGAAATAGAAAACTCCATCCTCTGATGTTTGACTCTATCCGTATGGTGGTATCAGGTGCAGAGAAGCTCAAACCAGAGATCAAACAAGCATTCAAAGATAAATTTTCATTAGAGATATTTGAGGGTTATGGAGCGACCGAGACTGCTCCTGTCATCTCGGTCAATATGCCTGATAGCCTCGATATAGATACGATGCAACCTGTCATAGGCAACAAAGTAGGCACAGTAGGACAAGCCCTCCCTGGAACGATAGTCAAGATAGTAAACCCTGTGAGTATGCAAGAGTTGCCATTGGGTGAAGATGGTCTCATCATCGTCGGTGGACCACAAGTGATGCAGGGCTACCTCAATGATGCAGAAAAAACCAATGAGGTGATATATGAAGAGGATGGTATCCGCTACTACCTCACAGGAGACAAAGGGCATATGGATAGTGATGGTTTCATCACCATAGTCGATAGATATAGTCGCTTTGCCAAGATAGGTGGAGAGATGATCAGCCTCGGCAGTGTCGAAGAGCAGATAGCGACACTCTTTGGAGATAGTGTCGCCACGACTGCCACAGCGGTCAATGACGACAAAAAAGGTGAGCAGATCATCCTACTCCATAGTAGCGAACTCTCCCAAGATGAGATATGGCAAGCTATCAAGGAGAGTGCCATCATCCCTATCATGAAACCAAGCAGACTCATAGAGCTAGAGGAGTTACCGAGACTAGGCTCTGGTAAGATAGATTTCAAAAAAGCCAAGAGTATCGCTAGAGAGTTTGTAGAGGTTTTGTGATGTTTTAGCCAACAACAGGATAGGAAGGGCGAGAGTAAGCTGTCGAAAAATAGCTCATTTAGCCTATTTTTAATTCCTGATTTTTGGATTGTACCAAGTTGTAGGGTGGGAGTATCCCACCAATTGTTACAGATGGTGGGATACTCCCACCCTACCTATCTGTAACATTACAATTGTATCCATAAAACAGAAAATTTAAAGAATTCATTATCATTAGTTCTATAGGAGGTTCATAATGTTTTATACTGTCATAGCACTACTTGTGCTAGCGTGGATATATACTCTACAGACCAAGATAGCTGTTCTTCGTAAGCAGGTGGACTCTCTCTACTCTATAGTAGATGCACTTTTGGAGAGAGAGAAGAGTCCAGAGAATACTACCATAGAGGAGCAGGAGTCTCTACCCCAAAAAGTAGAAGCCAAAAGAGTAGAAGTAGAAAAACCAATAGAGGAGCAGATAGCAGAGGTACTACAGACTCCAGAAGTAGGAAAAACCCCAGAGCCTAGCTACACAAGTCAAGAGCAAGCTCCATCCAAACTCACAACTTGGATCGTCGAGTACTTCACACATGGCAATATTTTGGTGCGTATAGGTGGGGTGATACTCTTCTTTGGGTTGGCATTTTTGGTCAAGTATGCAGCAGAGCATAGCCATATCAGTATGGAGGTGCGTCTTCTCTTTGTCTCTTTCATCGCTGTAGCTCTCATCATTTTGGGGTGGATTTTGCGTAAGCGAGCAGGTGGGTATGGCTTGATACTCCAAGGACTGGGGGTTGCTCTGCTCTATCTCGTCATCTATGCAGCTGCCAAGTTCTTCTCTCTACTCTCACTCGATAGTGCTTTTGTATTGATGTTTGCCGTGGTGATTATGGGTTCGCTTTTGTCACTCATAGAGAATGCTTTGCCTTTGGCTCTCTCCTCTACAATGGCAGGATTTTTGGTTCCTATACTCACCTCTAGTGGAGATGGCTCACATGTCGTACTCTTTAGCTACTATGCTTTGCTCAATGTGGGTATATTTTTGATGGCATGGTATAGGTCGTGGAGGGTTCTCAATCTTGGTGGTTTCGTATTTACTTTTGTCATCGCTACAGTTTGGGGTGTATTGCGGTATGAGCATGCACTCTTCGCTACTACAGAGCCATTTTTGATACTCTATTTTATGATGTATTTGATTATCGCTATACTCTTCACTTTCAAACATACATTTAGACCGCGGAACTTCGTCGATGCTTCTTTGGTCTTTGGTTTGCCACTTGTAGCATTTCCTTTACAATTGAAGTTAGTCGAGCATGTAACAAATGCCGATGCATTGAGTGCTCTCTCTTTGGGTTTACTCTATACACTCTTGTGGGTAGTACTTCGCCAAAGCCAAAGGGGTATTTTGCTTGCCAACTCTTTTTTGGCACTAGGAGTGATATTTGATACACTCACAATATTTTACTATTTTGATAGAGATGTGGCTGCTTCTCTGTGGGCATTGGAGAGTGCTGGCATTATATGGCTCTCACTCAAGCAATCCAAAATAGTGAGTAGAGTCTTTGGAGAGTTGCTCCTTGTCGTAGCTCTGTTTACTTATCCTTTTTCTCTAGGATCTTATGAGGGGATGGCATTTTTCAATGGAGAGTATTTGGGATATTTGATCGTCACGATCTCTACATTTGTCTCTGCATACATGCTAGATAGATATATTCAAGCCATTCATAGCTTTGAGAAGAGATTGCTACTCTTTTATATAGGGATTGCTACTTTTTGGCTGATAGAAGCAGGATTCAATGAAGTAGGCAAATTTGCTATCCTTCAATTGAACGGGATGTTGCTATACCTTGCTATTATTACACTTGTGATGGCTTCTATTGCCTATCTCGTGCAGTGGCAAAGAGGGTTAAACCTTTTGCAGTACTATTTTGTATTGGGTGGCTTCTTTATCTATGGATTATTGGTTTCACACCACTACTATATCTCTCTATTGAGTGGTATTGGAGTCTATGCACTGCTGAGCTTTTTTGCATTGCATTATGCTCTTTTGCACTTCATCGGTAGAGAGTGGAGGTTCTATCTGCATCTTCATATAGCCTCTTTGTGGGTGATCACTCTTCTTGCTTCTTTGGAAATCTATTATCGTATAGATGTGTGGGTTTTTGGAGTTTTGGCAGAGATGAAAACTAGTAATCTCTCCCTCGTAGGGCAAAATTGGCATGCCTCTTCACTCGTACTCGCTCCACTGCTCATAGCAAGTTTGATACTCACGAGCAAGAGATTGCCACCATATTACAAGAGCTGGGGTGTGGGTGGTATAGTGCTTGCTCTTTTTGCATGGGTTTGGCACTCTTTTGATCTCTCTGCCTCTTTTGCACTCTTTGAGTATAGACCGATTGTCAATCCTCTGGATGCACTTGAGGTAGTGAGTCTCTCTTTAGTTGGGTATTGGGTTTGGATCTATCGTGAGCAATTTTCACAAGCTTGGAGAACCCTGCTAGGTTCCACGATGGCTCTCATGCTCACTCTACTCTCTAGTGTCATCCTCGCACGAGCGATACACCACTACAGAGATATAGCCTATAACCTGCATGCCCTATGGGATAGTCTCTTTTTCCAAGTAGGACTCTCTTTGCTATGGAGTACCTTGGCGATTGCACTCATGCTCCTCTCTATGCGATACAAGAGCCGTCTAGTATGGATATTTGGTTTTGCTCTTCTACTGATAGTGGTACTCAAACTTTTTGTTGTAGAGTTGGCAAGTAGCGGAACGATAGAGCGGATAGTCTCATTCATCGTAGTTGGAACACTGCTCTTGCTTGTGGGCTATTTCGCACCATTGCCGCCTGTGCAGGAGGATGGTGTCGAAAAATAGCTCATTTAACCTATGTTTTATTTCTGATTTTCGGATTGTACAAAGTTGTAGGGTGGGAGTATCCCACCAATTGTTACAGATGGTGGGATACTCCCACCCT
>CBEUND010000008.1:0-37393 GCA_965544395.1 uncultured bacterium
ATCTTCTATAGTACCGACGACTGTATCGCCTTTGTTGATGATCGTTCTATGTATATCACTATACTCATACTCTATATCAGAACGATGAGCGATAGATATCGTATACTGTTCTGCTCCTTCCAAGAGGGGATCATCGATGGATGGATTGGTGATCACTGCTGTGTTGTTGCCTCCATCTTTACCTTCGATAGTGACTGTAGTCTGTGCGGTGAAGTCCTTAGCCCCCTCTGTAGGGTGGGGGTCTTTGCCTGTATATGTGAGGGTGACTGTCACACTCTGACCATCCTCAAGCATATAGTCATGACCTGCAGCAGTCACTAGCTTGATACCATGTACCAAGTCATGACCCTCATGGACACTATCATCTGTGATAAGCTGTAGATAGAGAGGAGCAGGTCCGCCACCACCGCCGCCGCCGTTACCATCTTCTGAATCATCTGGATTGTTCGGGTCATTTGGGTCATTTGGATCGTTCGGATCTTGTGGATTATCAGGATTGTTTGGATCTTCTGGATTATCGGGATCGTTCGGATTATTTGGATCGTTCGGATCTTGTGGATCATCAGGATTGTTCGGGTCATTTGGATTATTTGGATCAAATGGCACATCTGGGTTGCTTGGGTTATTTGGGTCATTCGGGTCGGATGGTACACTTGGATCATTTGGATCATTGGGTGTATCACCTCCACGACTTGGGACTACTGGTCGCCCTGGAACTGCTGGATCGTGTGGTGTATTTGGATTGGATGGGTCATTTGGACTGGATGGATTATTGGGATTGGATGGATCATTGGGATTTGACGGATCACTAGGATTGGATGGGTTACTAGGGTTTGAGGGAACCCCTGAACCTATAGGACTATTAGGAGAGAGGGGTGAAGATGGTCTATCAAATGGAGTACCACCTGTAGTATCCCCAAAACTAAAAGGTCTATCAGAAGTAAAACCATCTGTAAACCTAGACATATCAGCAATCTCATATCTATCGAAACTATACTCTCGTAATGGAGCATCTACACTCACCTCATTGATCATCTCATGATCTTGGATAAGCCCAGTATTTTCAGTATAGAACCCTGCAACTCTGAGAGGTGCATTTACATTGTCTCCAGTCAATTCGCTATCAATGACATCTGTGCTTGTCGTAGACTTGGCATCATCATCTGCTTTGGGATTGTCATCTGTGAAGTCTGCTTTATGGAGGTTGGCTTCTACATTGGCTTCCTCATTGTTCGCATCTATCTCATCTTGCGTAGGCATTCGTAACGCCTCTTTGACCTCTTTGCCTGAGGCATTGACTACTATCTCCCCACTATAGACAGGGTCTCCAGGAAAGATTTCACGCATATTACCCTGCTCATCTTTGGCAAAAAACTTACCATTAAGGTTTTTCAAATATCCTATTATCTTTTTCATCTTCTTCTCCTGTCTATAAAATTTTGATGCTCTTGTGAGGACACAACACCCTAATAATAGAGTGTAACGGTAACTCTCCTATTGAGTTTTCGTCCATCTTTTGTCGCTTCTGTAGAGATCGGATCTCTATCCATACGATTTTCTGTATATATCTTGTCGGTATCAACGCCTCTATCTTTGAGTAAGCTGTAGACTGCACGGATGTGTTGGTTGATCCTCTGGGCAACCCTCTCTCTACTGATAGAGTGATTGCCTAGATTGTGCCACATCGAACTCCAAAAGTTGAGAGAGATCGAGTGATCTTCACTGGTCAATGCACTTGTATGCCCTACCAAAGATACGAAATATGCTTCAGAACCATTTTTGTCAATGATCTTGAGTAGCTTTTGTAGGGAGTTTTGAGAAGCACTATCAAGCCTACTATCCTCAAAATAGAGTGATGCAGAGAAAACTACTCTTTTTTTCATCAGCTCATCTACAGCTACTTGGTTGGGTATACCTGTCTTTATGTAAGGATGCACGATACCTGCATTAGGGATATAGGTAGCAGTATAGAGATACTCTCCTGCCAATGCCAAACTACTCGCACATACAAATGCTATAAATCTTTTCATCATCATTTCAACCTTACTGATTGGAGTTCTTTTATGGATTGCGTACAACCAAACGGCAACACACCATCACTTCTTTGAGAGTTTGCACAGATATCTTTGTTGCTTACGATACTATCACCATCTTTGTCGAAACTCTCTGGCAGAGTATCTCTTGGTGTTGCTTTTCCTTTATTGTAGAGACCTACTCTCCTATAATATTGCGTGACATCTCCCATAACCGATGCTATAGTAAGTCCCATCGCATCAAGGATTCTATACTTTGAGAGGAGGAGATTGTATTTTGCATTGATGAGTTCATCATTGGCTCGTTTGAGGTCATTTTCTGTTGCCAAGAGATCTAGTAGTGATCGCTCTCCCATCTCATACTCTTTGCTATAGAGCATCAGTGTCTGAGTACTCTGCTTTTGGTAGGATTGCAAAAATGGTATCTGCTCTATTGCCAAATCAAATGCACCCCAAGAGAGGTCTATCCCCTCTATCACTTGTCGTTTGAGGTCAGCGGTCACAGCTATTTCTTGACTCATTTTTGATATCTTATTTCTTTTGGCGGCTTCATCTGCTCCACCATTGTAGAGATTGTAACTCACCACGAGCATCGCTTGCGCCCTATCATCAACGCCTGAGAACTCATTGTAGTTTTTATTGTAATTTTCACTCATCTCCAAATCTACTTGTGGGTAAAACTTGCTTTTACTCTCACGATAGAGGGCTTCTGCCCCTTTGATATTATATTTTCCTACCAAAAGTGAAGGGTTATACTCTAGTGCAAACATTGTTGCTGTTTGTAAATCTTTTGGTAATTGGATATCAAATTTTGGTTTTTTCAAGCTTTTCAATACGACTAAGTTGCCTGTCACTCTTCGAAAAGCAAACATAGCATTGGCGACTCTATTGTGTTGTACGAGCATATTTGATTTTGCTAGCGAGAGAGAGGATTGTATCTTGCTCACTTCTGAAAGAGAGGTCAATCCCGCTTTGTATGCCTTTGAAACTTTCTCATAGAGTTTTGCATTATGATCCACATTTGTTTCACTATTTTGCAGAAGCTCTTGCTGTTTGAGTAGGTCAAGATAGACTTTTATTGTCTGTAGTACTACATCATTGGCTTTCTCTAGGTAGCTATAAGCTGCTGCGAGTGTACGCATCTTTTGATAATCAACTTGCTCATGTGTACTAAACCCACTAAAGATATTTTGTCTCAATACTAGCGAATTTTGGAATACACTATAAGTCTCATTGGCTCCATCACTTGACAATCTCCCTGTATATTTCCTCCCTATGGAGGATTGGGCATCGAGTGTAGGATAGTATCCAGCCTCTGCTATGCCTATATCTTCTCTTGTAGCTCTATAGTTTTTGAGTCGCTCTATGATCACAGGATTAGTATCTAATACTGTGCTGACTACCTCTTTCATCGTCGTCGCTGATACTTCGCTCATTCCTAAGCAACAAAGTATGGGTATTATCACTCTTTTTACTCTCATCTTTTCCTCTTTTTGTAAATAAAAACTTTATACATTAAGAACTCTTTGGGCATGTTCCAAATAGGTAGGGTGGTTTTCATCCACCCCACCTATCCGTACACTCTAAAAGTACCATAATCATAAAGTATGTCAGGTCAGTGACCTAATATTATATCTCAATTGTCTCAAATGATTTAATGATGGAGTAGGCAAGGTATAAATAGTAGTCACCATCTCCAACTTAAAATTAGTCTCTTGAGGCAACTCAGCAATCTTTTTGTCAAAAGACCTGAAGCTTTCCGTCCTATCTTCACAGATAGTTTGGCGTATACAAGGTATTATAGCATAACATTATCTCTGGATTGTCTCAAGTGATGATAAGTGTGTAAATTACGGAAGTTTTTATAAAAGTTTAATCTTTTTGAAGTTTTTAGTATGAGCAAATTGTGAATTACCCTCATAAAAGTAAATGTCACATCGCTTCTACTATTTTGTCATCCTCTAATAATTGATGATAGTATTGTGCAACCCCAACAACAAAACATTGAAATAGTCAATAACTCTTTTTTCTAAAAACTTTTTGACTTCCTATTTTTATTATCACATAGAATTGTCACGAAAATATCTTTTTGAGAAAAAATTTAGGTAGTAAGAAATGAAATTTAGGAAAATGAAGCTTTTCTTTTTAACTATACAAGTGGGAGAGTATCTCTGGTATACTCTCTTATCTTCTCTATGGTAATGGAGCCGCTATCAACTCTGGTTTTTGACACTCTGCCAATGAGTAATTACACAATACAGCATATACACTTGAAGCATCATGGGTTACTCCACTCATTATCGTATTGGCACCCTCTATATCATTTCTCCCATTATTCACAAAAGCTAAGGCGACCACTGTTTTGTAGGTCAAAAATTTTGCATCATCACCAGACGCTCCATTGAGAGCAGCCAATATAAATACAGAACGACTCACCCTACCACTTTGTAACTCACCGAGCCAAAAGTCCATACCTCCACTATCAGGAGCACGATCAAAAAGATTTTGATAAACAGTGACTATAAAATCTTCATCGCTATACTCATCAGGGTACATTGCTTTTGTTTCTGGTTGAGCAAAAAAACTACTTGCCATCTGTTCAAGTGAGAGAGGGGCTTGAGCCCAGTAATTGAACCCTGTCGCATCAGGTGCACGATTGAAGGTAGCGATATAGAGTTTCGCAACACTCTCTTGAGTTGGCTCAGTAGCACCTAAGATAGAAACTGTAAAAACAACTACAGATAGTAATCTTTTAAACATTGTAGATCCTTTAGATAATTTAATTCTATGTAATTATCTAAAGAAAATGTCATCAAAATATTTGCCAATTGTTGCCGAAATATCATTTATGCTCGATTTTTATAATTTAAAAGAAAATATTGATCCTTTCTCCTCTTGACTCTCTATCTCTAACGCACTATTGTGGAGAGCGAGAATGGTTTTGACTATAGAAAGACCTAATCCCATAGAGTTATCCCAACTGTGCGTTCCTGATCTATAAAATTTTTTTGTTACTTTCTCTATATCTTTCTGACTGATACCAACCCCTTTATCTATCACAACAATCCGCTCTTTTTGAATCTCAATACGGACTTCATGTTGTGAATATTTGAGAGCATTTTCAAGGAGGTTTTGTAAAACTATCTCTATCAATGTTTTATCTCCTTGGACTATACGACTCTCCCCAACTACAAATATTGTTCTATTTTTGTACTTCTCTTGTAGTTGGCTCACACTCTCTTGGGCAGAGAGCAAGAGATCAAAATGAGTTGTCTTGAGTTTTGCTTTGCCACTCTCAAATTTATTCCACAATATAATACGACTTAGGAGATTTTCTATCTTCTGTCCATTTGAATATATCTTCTCTAAAAACTTCTCTTGGAGCAAGCGAGATATCTGTTCATCTTCATGGAGTGTTTGTGCATACCCCATAATAGCAGATATAGGGTTTCTAAACTCATGGGCAATTGCAGAGAGCATATCACTTCTTTGTCTATTTTTGAGTTTGAGTTTTGTATTGTATTTTTGTTTGTCTTGTTCTCGTTTTTTTGCATTTTGCAAAACTTTCGAGAGGTTTTTATTGATTTGATCAAACTCTTTTGTAAAAGAGAGATCATCCCTAGAGAACTTCTCTATATCTTTGAAACCACTGAGACTCTCATTGATAAGATGCAGTTTCTTTTCAACCCTTTTAGCACCAAAATATTGTGCGAGCATGATGATACCCATCGCAAGAGCCAAAAGCAGTAGATCGATATCTAAGCTCTCATCTCTATGAAGAATATATTTGAGTAGGATATAAAAACCCAACAACAACACTATAGCAAGCGAAGACATTCGTAACAATATATATTGTGTGACACTCGGACGATTGAATCGTTTCATTTTATCTCGTTTTATTATTGTCTGTAGCAAGCTATCAAAAAGCACGCTCGATGCTATCCCACCCTATTTATTAAGCTTAGATTCGACATCATCTATCCAACTATTGAAATCCAAAATACCATAATATCCTATGACACTCTCTAATAACTTTTTGTTGTGATCCAAGAAATATATGGTTGGAACCAATTTAGCATAGGGAATGGTACCACTATCTATCTCCTCTTTATGCACTTTGACAATGATAAATTGTTTGAGTCGTTGAGATATCTTTGCATCTTGTAGAGTCTCTTCTTTCATCTTTTTGCACCATCTACAGTGCGTTTTTTCCACAAGCACCATCAGTGGTTTATGCTCAGCCACTGATTTTGCAAAGGCTGTTGCCAAATCTTTTTGCCACGCTAGCTCACTTGCGTAAAGTTGTACGAAAAATAGTAGTGCCAATGAGAGAGTTTTTATGAAACGAACACTATGTACTCTACTACTATGGTGGGATGCTCCCAGCCTACCTATCTTTGATATGCTCAAATAGAGCGATAATATAGAGTGCATCTATACCTCTTTGAAATTTTTGATAGTTTCACAAAAGACTTCGTAGAGCTTTTGTACTTCTTCTATAGGGGTTGATTCGTTGGGTGCGTGGATAGTATCATTGACGACACCAAACTCCACTGTCTGCACACCATACTCTGCCAAAAACCTCGCATCACTCGTGCCACCTGCTGTAGAGTGGGTAGGTTTGATATTGCAAATCTTCTCTATAGCACTATCGAGACTCTTGACGAGTAGAGTGTCAGGGTTTGCCATAAATGGTTTGGCTGATTGACTCAGAGTCAATTCATAATTCATCCCATCAAAATGGTTATGGACAAAATCCTCTATATCTTGAGTATCTGTCTTGGTAGAGTTGCGTACATTAAACATCATTTTGAGTTTGCCTGGGGTGACATTGGTCACCTCCATACCAGCACGCAGATCAGTAATGACAAACTTACTCGGAGCGAAGTACTCATCTCCACTATCGAGATCTACGCCTGCAATTTTTGGAAGAACTTGTGCTATTTTATGTATAGGGTTGAGTGATTTTTCTGGATACGCTGCATGCCCTTGCCGACCAAAATTTTCTAGGATACCATTGATAGAGCCTCTACGCCCTATCTTGATAGCATCGCCAAAAACTTTATCGCATGTAGGCTCTGCGACGATACTAAAGTCAGGCAAAAAATCTATAGATTTCAAATGCTCCAACATAATCTTCGTACCATACTTCGCATCACCCTCTTCATCGCTTGTGAGTAGGAGTGAGAGGGTTCCATCAAACGCTTCACTATTTCGGAGTGCTTGGACAAAAGCAGCAACTCCACTCTTCATATCTTGAGCTCCACGAGCTATGATACGACCATCTTTGATAGTAGGAGTGAATGGATTACTCTCCCAGCCATCCCCTGGAGGTACGACATCGACATGCCCAGCAAAACAGAGATGCGACCCTTCACCAAATTTTTTGTACAAAAAGAGGTTTTTGACACCTTGTTCATTGACCCAAAGTGACTCATACCCCTCTAAGTACTCTTCTATAAAAGCGAGAGATCCTGCATCATCAGGCGTAAGCGACTCACAACTAAGTAGTTTGATAAAGAGATCAATCACTTCCATCAAAGTCTCACCAATTCGCCACGATATGAGACGATACCACCAGAGTGATTGATACTATTTTCAAAGCCATTGGCTCTAAATGCACTCTGGACTTGACCACTTCTATGGTCAGTACGGCAAGTAAATATGACTATTTTGTCTCTACTCATCTCCATGAGTTCTGCTGCCCATTCATAATAAAGTGAAGTGGGTTTCAAAATATCTACACCTTTGATATGGGCTCTTTTGTACTCCATATCCTCTCGCACATCTACCAAGATAAAATCTATCTCACCTGCTTCACGCTGTTTGAGTAACTCTTCTAACTCTATAGAGTTGACTATTTTTTTGTCGGACAATCTATTCATACTGGAATTTAACCTCTTTTCTAGCTATTGGTTGCCATAAACTCTGATATACAAATTATACCATAGTGGCACTTCCCATCATTTGGTATCTCTTCGTTGATTTAAGGACAGTATATCTTAAAGAGATTTAATATATAATGATACCGTTTACATTTACGCGTATAAAAGGATAACTGTGCAGATAGATAACACTGTTTTAGCAAAATTAGAAAAACTTTCTCATCTTTATGTAGATGAGGAGAACAAAGAAGAGATCATAGGAGAGCTCAATGAGATTGTATCATTTGTAGAGAATTTGGCAGAGTTGGATACAGATCATTTGGATGCTTCATTCTCGACACTAGAGGGTGGAACACCGATGAGAGAAGATATCCCAAGTAGTGACCCAGCTATCTCTCAAAGCATATTGAAGAATGCCCCGCAGAGTGATGATGGCTTTTTCGTAGTACCTGCTATTATAGAGTAGTTTGAGAGATACTATGTTACTTTTTGGAATAAAAAATTGCGACAGTGTGCGTAAAGCAGTGAAGTTTTGTAAAACACACGATATAGAGTATACTTTCATTGATTTTAGAGAGTCACCTGTAGATGAGGAAGTCATCTCAGAGTGGCTAGCTGCAGGAGCTACAATCAAAGCACTCTTTAATAGTCGTAGCACAACATATCGTAGATTGAAACTCAAAGATAAAAATCTCAACGATCAAGAGAAGATAGAGTGGCTCGCCAAAGAAAATCTACTCCTCAAGAGACCGATATTGTCTTTGGATGATGGTAGAGTAGTTGTTGGCTTCGATGAAGCTACATATAAAGAACTTTTAACCAATTAACCTCAAGGAGAGAAAATGTCCAAGTTTGATATCAAAAAATTGTTGCAGAGTGTCGTAAGCCATGGTGCTTCTGACCTCCACCTCGTATCTCGTACTGAACCACAGATCAGAATGTCTGGTAAGCTAAAAGCGGTCAATCTCCCTGTACTCACAGGCGATGATATCGAAGAGATGTGTTATTCACTTCTGACAGAGAAACAAAAACAAGAGTTTGAAGAGAAAAATGAGTTAGACTTTGCAATTGAGATACCTGGAATGGGGAGATTTAGGGGAAACTACTATAAAACTATGGGAGATATCGCTGCTGCATTTAGGGTTATTCCAGTCAAAATACCATCCTTAGATGATCTCAATGCCCCACCTATATATAAAGAGTTTATCAAAAGAGAGAAAGGTTTGATACTCGTCACTGGACCTACAGGTTCTGGTAAGTCAACAACACTCGCTGCTCTCCTCAATGAGATCAACTTGACAGAACAAAAACATATACTTACAGTAGAAGATCCTGTGGAGTTTATCCACCAAAATAAAAAATCTGTTTTTTCTCATAGAAATGTAGGGGGAGATACAGAGAGTTTTGCAGCGGCTATGAAGTATGCTCTGCGTCAAGATCCAGATATCATCCTCATTGGGGAGATGCGTGATAGAGTCACAATCGAAGCAGGATTGACAGCAGCAGAGACGGGTCACTTGGTCTTTGGTACACTGCACACCTCCTCTGCTCCTGGTACTGTCAACCGTATTATCGATGCATTTTCAGGTGAAGAACAAGCACAAATTCGTGCGATGATCTCGACTTCACTCGTAGCAGTTATCTCTCAAATGCTTCTACCAAAACTAGGTGGAGGGCGTGTGGCAGCTTCTGAAATATTGACTACAAACAATGCGATATCCAACCTCATCCGTGAAGATAAAATACATCAAATCTACTCACAAATGCAGATAGGTCAAGGGACATCGGGGATGCAGACACAGACGCAATCAATAATAGGATTTTATAATGAGGGGAAAGTGACAAAAGAGGTGGCTTTACAGTTTGCTAATAAACCTGAAGAGGTAGGCAGATTGTTGTAGAGTAAAATCTATTGATAATTTTTGCTAATAAAACATAAAAAAGGAAAGAGAGTATGGATGTAAATGCATGGGGCATGAACTACTTTGATGTAATCATCGCTTCAATTGTTATCATTCTTGGTATTAAGGGGATGATGAATGGCTTAGTCAAAGAGTTTTTTGGTATCGTAGGGCTTATAGGTGGTGTCTATATAGCATCACGAACAGCCAAAGAGGTTGGTCATATTATAGATAAAGAGCTTTTTCATATCAATAATCCTGCTGCTTTGGAACTCTTCGGCTTTGTTGCCGTCCTTGCAGGTGTATGGATACTCTCTATCCTCATAGGTTCTCTATTTGCGAAACTTACACAAATGAGTGGATTGGGATTTTTTGATGCATTGTTAGGGTTTGTCTTTGGAGCGGGGAAGTACTTTCTTGTATTTGCTTTGATTGTCACAGCTCTTTCCAATGTCACACTCGTAAAAGATAATATGCAACACTATATTAACAATAGTATACTCTATCCTTATCTCAAAAGCTCGGGATCTTTTTTGATCAACATAGATCCCAATAGCTTTCATCGAGAGGGAGTGCAAATGGAGACCAATGCCACGGCTGTCACTACTCCAAAGACTCTACACGCATCTTTGGAAAACGATAACTTAACAGTAGCTGAGTAAAACTCCTCTTATGATAGACTATAGCTCCCTACTCAATACCTTTAAAGAGTTGCTCAAAAAGGATGGTCTCAAGTTTACGAAACAACGAGAATTTGTACTTGAGATACTCTACAACAATAGCGGTCACTTCACCCCTGAAGATATATACAATCTCATCAAAGAGAAACACTCAAGCATCACTATAGGTATAGCTACTATATATAGGACACTCTCTTTGCTCGAAGAGTCAGGGATAGTCAACTCTCTCTCTTTTGGAAGTAAAGGCAAAAAGTATGAGTTTGGACTCACTGAACACCATGACCATTTGATCTGTTCAGAGTGTGGCAAACTTATAGAGTTCCATGATAAGATCATAGAGAAACGACAAGAAGAGATAGCGCAGCAGTTCAACTTCAAAATGAGAGACCATACGATGAATATCGTAGGTATTTGCGAAGATTGCCAACAAAAGCAACCCAAACAATCAAACTTATAAAAGATCAGGAGAGACATTGATATTTAACAATCAATATATTCAAGAAAGAATTAAAAAAACAGAGATGCTACGAGAAGAGGGGATTAATCCTTACCCCAATCAGATAACCAAAGGTACACCCTCCAAGCAGTTTTTGCAAGAGTGTGACTATGTCAAAGCTCTAGAGGGTGATGAGAAAAAAGATGCCACAAAGAGTTACACCCTCACTGGAAGACTCAAATTTATCCGTATCATGGGTAGAGCAGCGTTTGCCAAACTAGAAGATAGCGATGGCTTAGTGCAGATATACTACAATAGAGATGATCTCCCAGAGGGGTACTACAACAAAATCAAAAAACTTATCGAAGTGGGTGATATTGTTGTGGTAGAGGGCTATCCATTTGTGACACAAACAGGTGAGTTGACACTACACTGTACAAAGTTTGAGATAGTGAGCAAAGCGATTTCGCCTCTCCCAGAAAAATTTCATGGCTTACAAGACCATGAGCTTCGCTATCGCCAAAGATACCTCGATATGATCGTCAATCCAGAAGTCAAAGATATCTTTGTGATGCGTAGTCGTATCGTCTCACTGGTACGGAGATTTTTTGAGGATAGAGCATTTTTGGAGGTAGAAACCCCTATGATGCACCCTATCCCTGGAGGAGCCAATGCCAAACCATTTGTCACACAGCACAATGCTCTAGGCGTAGAGAGGTACCTGCGAATTGCCCCAGAGCTTTATCTCAAGCGATTGGTTGTAGGTGGTATGGAAGCAGTCTTTGAGATCAATAGAAACTTCAGAAATGAGGGGATGGATCATACACACAACCCTGAATTTACTATGATAGAGTTCTATTGGGCGTACCATACTTATATCCATCTGATGGAGATTACCGAGGATCTCTTCGCTGATCTCTTCGAGAAATTATCACTCCCTAGCAAGCTGGCTTATGGTGAGTTGGAGATAGATTTTGCTACACCATTTGCCAAGATCCCTTATGTGGAGGCATTGACAACTATTGGTGAAGTGCCAGTGGATGTGACGACAGACAAAGCAAAAGCGATAGACTATTTGGCACAACACAATGTCAAAGTAGATGAGAACCTAACCCTAGGATATATCCAAGCAGAGCTCTTTGATGCGTTTGTAGAGCCTAAGCTCATCAATCCTACTTTTATCACTGATTTCCCTGTAGATATCTCTCCTCTAGCAAGACGATCTGATGCCAACCCTGATATAACAGAGAGGTTTGAACTCTTCATAGCAGGCAAAGAGATAGCCAATGGCTTCAGTGAACTCAATGACCCTATCGACCAATATGAGCGGTTCAAAGGACAAGTAGCAACCAAAGATGCCACAGGTGATGATGAGGCGATGCATATGGATAGAGATTATGTCAAAGCACTCAGCTACGGTATGACTCCTACAGCTGGAGAGGGTATCGGTATAGATAGACTCGTGATGATGCTCACCAACCAACACTCCATCCGAGATGTCCTCCTCTTCCCTGCTATGAAACCTGAAGCTGTAGCCCCTGAAGTGGTGGTATCAGATGAAAACAAGTGTAAAAAGTGTGGTAACGAAGTAGCCGAAGAGCTCAAACCAGCCAAAAAAGGCAAAGGGATGTTCTGCATAGATGTGGCTGCTTGCAAAAAAAGAGAACAAGAAAATAATAAATAAAGGAGAAAAAGATGAGATTAGTATTTCCTACAGATGAAGATATGGGTTACTTGAGCAAAAGAGGAGCGCATTTTGGTAAAGCAAAGTTCTATACTTTGGTTACACTAGAAGATAATAATATGGTAGATGTAGAAGTGGTCGCAAATCCAGGGCATAGCGGGGGTGCATGTGGCAATGCAGTGACCAATATTATGAGTTTGAATCCAGATGCACTGATAGTGAGTGGTATCGGTGGCAATCCTGCACAAGGTTTTGCCAAAGCAGGACTTGATTTGTATTTTGATACTACTTCGGCAACAGTCAAAGAGAGTATAGATGCATTTATAGATGGCTCTTTGGAAAAAAGCAGTGGACAAGGAACTTGTTCGGCTCACTAAATGAGAGAAATGTAATGAAAAAAATATATCTATTGTGTAGTGCGATGCTACTTGTAGCAGGATGCACCCAAGAGAAACCAAAAGAGAAACTCGATGGAGAGGCACTATTGACACAAAAGTGCTCATCGTGTCATAATCTAGACATGCCACCAAAAAGCTACGACAATGAAGTAGCTCCCTCTATGATGGCAGTTACATTTCATATGAAAGATTTTATAAAATCATACAATCCAGCAGAGCATGAAGCAAAGATAGTCTCTTTTGTGCAAGACTATGTGATGGAACCAACTCGCAAAAAGTCGCTCTGTGACAAAGCGAGTCTTGATAGTTACGGTCTGATGCCGTCACAAAAAGGCAAGGTAAGCGATGATGAACTAGAGGCGATTGTCCACTATATATATGCACACTATGACAACCAGATACTTTTAAAACTGATGGCAGAAGAGAATCGCCTAAAAGCTATGTTGCCTTATCAAAGAGTCATGGAGCAACAGCGATGCAACAATTGTCATGATATAGAAAAAGACAAAGTAGCCCCATCATTTCAAATGATTGCCAATAGATATGATAGCAAAGATAGAGAAATGCTTTTGAGAAGTATCAAAGAGGGGAGCAGAGGAAAATGGAAAAATAAAAAACTTCCAATGCCACCATTTAAAAACATGAGTGACAAAGATAGAGAAGCCATGGTAGATTGGATACTCTCTCTCAAAGAGAAGAAAAATGGTATTTAAGTGGAAAATATTCTATCAATCACAAAAACTTTTAGGCTTTAGTTGAGTTTCAATACTATATTTTTTACCATCAGACGTCACAGTGATATCTCCATGAAATCCGTTGATGTAGGTAGTATAGTTGTTGTCAAGAGCTAATCTTCTAGAGCGGTCAGAGCGTTTGTTACACCAGAGGCTTTTGGGTGCTGGTACTATCATCACTTTGGGGTTTACTTTTTTGAAGAATATATCAGGAGCGAAAGTCTCTGTACCATGGTGGGGTGCTTTGATGATATCTGCTTTGATATTATCGGCATGGAGTGCGAGATACTTTCCTATTCCATGATTGAGGTCACCCGTGAGCAGAAATCTATTTTTTCCATCTACTATGAGCATGATTGCTGACATATCATTGAGATCCGTTTTGCCAATGGGTGTATGGATACCATCATAGCTATAGAGTACCTTGATAAAGCTCTGCTTATCAAAAGATATCTTCTCTCCAGCCTTGATAGCAACGAAAGGAATATTATGCTTTTTAGCATCCTTTTGGATATCAGTCAAGTCACTATAGCGACCACCCCAATACTCAACCTCCATCTGTTTTTTTAGTGGGAGTGTCATATGGATAGTTCCTATCTCTATGCCACTCTCTATGAGTGCCTTTGTACCTCCATAGTGGTCGCTGTGAGGGTGCGAAATATAGATATGATCTATCTTGGTGACCCCTTTTGATCGTAAAAATGGGATCAACACACTTTTAGAGTAGAGTGCAGCTCCTGTATCTACAAGTATATGGTGCCCGTTTTTGGAGATGAGATGTGCATCTCCTTGCTGTGGTGTACTATTGACATTGATAGCTGTCCAAGTGAGAGGAGAGCGTTTGAGTGCTGTTGCCCAAGCAAGTGTGAAGATTACAGCAAAGAGTAGATAGAGTGTTAAAAGTCGTTTCATTGTTATCCTATAATATTTTGTGTGCAATGATAGCATTTAAGAGTTACTTTTTACTCTCTCACTATCGTTTGATTGATAGAGGTAGGTTTATTAGGCTCTAGCTCCTCTTTGTAGACATTCTCCATTGGTTTTATATTGGCATCTCTACCATAAATATAGCTTTGCTCCTCAACCATGGCTTTGTAGCCTTTATCTAAAGCGAATGCTCTTGCCTTTGATGGAAATAGTAGTATCGAGATATCATTATGGAGTTTGCTTATCATCTCACTTTTGATAGTTCCATCTGTGTTAAAAAATTTCGCCTGAACTTCATCATTGTTTCTAAACTCATTGCCTGAATGGTTGTTGCTTAGATAGAAACTATACTCATACTGCTTACCAAAATTTTGATAGTTTACTTGAGGCTCTTGCACCCCTACAAGACCTTTTTGACTCCAATGATTCCAACCATAATCGTTGGCACTTTTCTCTACCCCTTCAAATTTACGAGGAAAAGCAAAAACAGAATCTGTAGTAGCTCCTATACCAGAGTGGCATCCCATACATCCTATTGTCTCTTCATGTGTTTGTGGTCTTAAGTCGCCTTTTTTATCTTCTATAAAACCTTGATATCTCCAACTAGTACCAGTATCTAACCCTTGTTCGTAGTTCCCACGGAAATCTTGAAGAGTCGCTTCATCAGTCCCATTGGCAAGTGCTTCTTGAAGTTCAGCTTGTGCAAATCTATCTAAATCACTATAGGTACTCCATGCGTACTTTTTGGCATATCGAAGCTCTTTCATCCTTTTTGACATGCTAATATGCCCAGATTTTTCATCCCAATCTACATACCGTACACTATGCAAAAACTCTGTCCCCTCTGGGAAAAGTCCAAGAGCAAGATGGATTGTACCTTTTGAGAGTTGCTCTTTTGCTTTGCCAACATAGGACATTTTATCATAAGTTGCTAGTTTAATTTCATTTGCACTGTCTAACACTCCATTTTGATTGAGGTCAACACCATATCTGTTTTCATTTATAGTATGAGAGAGTTGAATATTTTTTTGTTTGATAAGTGACTCGACGATACTAAGATTGAGTTTGTAAATCTCAATATCAAAATCACCTAATTTGTTTTGTGCAAATTCAGGAGCGAGGCGGATAAGTACATCATCTGTTGAACCATTGGTTGGCCAGAATGTTCCAAGAAATGGATAATAACGAAAAGCTCTCCATAAAGTGTAGTTTTGATTTGGATCTCTATCGAACCCTTCACTATCAAAATTGTAGTAACAATCAGGTCTATACCCCTGCCAATCTTTGGGTAAGGCAGAGGCTAAAGTAATATTTCCATTTTGGTCAAAATAGTTTGAGTTTTTGATGTACCTCACTATTTCACTCTCTGTTATTTTGGCGACTTCCTTTGATCTATCTCTAAAAAGGTTTGAAAAAGGATTTTTTCTCATCTCTTGAGGGAAATTATATCTTTGCTGTAAGTCAGTATCATTGATGTAGTTTGGAATTTTCCCTTTCGTGTGGCAACTATAACAAGGATTTGAGATATTTCCACTTGTCTCATCTTTGGTTTTTGTGTAACACATTGAAGTGATATAAGTACCTCTTGTATTTTTTGTTTCATCATAACTAATAGCATTATCAGCTTCTAATTGGCGTAGATATGCTGATTTTTTAATATCTGATTGTTCTATTGTCGTATTTTTTTTACTACTTGTTCCACATCCAATTATTAGTAAAATAGTTGTTGAAAAAAAGAGGGAATATCTCATGAAGTGTCCTTTAGGAAAGAGAGCTATAATCAAGAAAAAATCTTGATTATAGCTTGTAGATTATTTAAAAATATCTGCTGGGATACCGTCAATGTAGCCAACAAAAGCTTTAAGTTGCTCATCGGTTGCATTCTCTATAAGAGCAGAGTTTGGCTTAGTTCCATCAGCCGCTTTAGGGTTATCTGCAAATGGATGTTGTGCATCAACCATCAACACACCTTTATCACCTACAACACCTCTATCAACACCTGTAACTTCTGCACCAATTGGGAGTGAAGCGATACGAGTCATTGTTTTTGTTTGAGTGTTGTATGCCCATCCCATGTTGTTCACATGTTTTGTTGTATCTTCACCGATAAATAAAATATCATGACCTATATATTTAATATTGTCTGGATTAGCGATTCCATCAGGTGAACAGTACCACTCATTCGCATATGCCTCACCTTCAGCAAGAGGTTTACCATTGACGATCGCTTCCATTGATGTGCCATTATAATTTGCATCTAAAGCCATTTCATAGACTGCACCACAACTATTTTTAGGAAGCCTGATGTCATTAGTTTGTTCTTTTCCTTTATAGTTGTCTTCCATGCTTTTTTCTACGGCACTCATTGCAATGTAGAGGACATTTTTATCAGGGTTGTAGGTAAGCCCCTCTTCTTTTCTGAACTCTATCGTCGCACCTTTATAAGCTGCATATTTACGAGTTTCCAAGAATGCTGCCTCTTTTTCTTTTCCAGTTTTAAGTTTTAGACACTCAAATTCGCTATCTTCATAAATAGGAGTAAAACCTGTAGCACATGTACCAGTGTCGCTAGTTTCTTTAATATCAAAAATATCAGTAAGTTTCATCTTAGTATCAACCATAGCTTTGACTTCGCTATCTTTAGCATGACCCAATTTTACCCATGAGAGATTAAATTTTCCGCCATTGGCACTAGAAGTTTGTGTCACTTTTGCAGCGTAAAGTGTCCCTTCCCAGTCAGCAGTAAAGTTTTCTATTTTTTTATCAGAAACAAATTTCCAAAGTCCTTTAGCTGTACCATCATCTGACATATACACTGTTTTGCTATCAGGCATCATTTTTGCCAACTCTGGAGTATATTTACCAGTTGCATAGTGTTTTGCAGATCTTGTTGTGCCATCCAAGAGCGGTTGTACCTCTACGATATAGCCATAGTTATAGGGTGAAAAAGTTGAACCGTTGTACCCATTGTTTTTATCAATATCTCTATCACCAAGATATTTATTCATTTGATCTACATAGTTACAGAAGTAATCAAATTCTCCATCTACATTGTTGCTACTCCCATCCAAAGCACAATTGACATAAAAAGGTGAATTTTTGTCTGCATATCTTGTATTTAAAGAGTAATCTTCTTCTCCACCAAGGTGTGAACCATAATTTGTTTTAGAACTTGCACAGTTGATAATAGTCCCGCCCATAGCTGAGAGGTCAACAGGTTTGGTATCAATCGCTTTCAATTCTCCATTTTCAACTTTTATTTCTGTCTTATAAAGCTCACCTGGACGCTCTTCCATATGTGTTATTAAATATGTTTTACCACCTACGCTGATGATTGAGTTTCCATCAGGTCCATCAGATATATCAGCAGAACCATCAGATTTTAAGAGTGGGTTTCCATGTACATCAGTCATCTGTCCAATAACACCACTACCGATAGGCTCTCCCATCTCCATAAGAGTTTTGTAGGACAAAGGATAGTTTTGTGTATGTCCATCGGTATAAGTGACTGTAAGACTTCTTGAAACTCTCATATTTTGCTTTTCTGTATCATTAGCAGAGAGAGCTACTGGAGCAAACTCTACAGAAGATACTTCATTTGAAGAATTATTACTATTATTGCTACTACTACATCCAACAACCGAAACCATCAATGCTGCACTTGCAGCAACACTTACCCATCTATTCATCATACATTCCTTGTAGTTTTTTAATCCTTGTATTATTATATATTTTTATAACAAATAGGTAACAAATGGATATGTAATATCTATTATTAAAAAACTAAACCCCAAATTCATTCACTATATCTACCACTTTTGTAGCATATCCCCACTCATTATCATACCATACAAGGAGCTTGAGCATCTTGCCCATTTTGAGATCTGTAAAACGGTGATCAAGGATCGTCGTATATCTTTGTGACTGAAAATCACTTGATACGAGTGCTTCATAATTGTTGAGGAGTATATCAAACTTTTGAGACTTTGCATAGTTACTACATAGTGCCAAGAGTGCATCTTTTGTCGTCGATCTTTGGAGTAAAAGAGTTACAGATATAGCACCTACAGTACTCGTAGGAACACGAAGAGAGTTGGAAGATATCCTCTGGCTATTGATATGTGGCAAGAGATAGGAGCAAGCCTCTATCGTCGTTGTTTTGCTAGGGATGATGTTTTGTGTCGCTGAACGACCAAACTCCAAGTTGCACTCTACACCTCTATCTACACTCCCTATACAACCACTATCGAGTACTCTTTGGTGGTTGAGGAGAGGATGGATAGTCGTGATATCTCCACACTCTATACCATAAGTATCATCTATAAGTTTGACTATCGGTAGCAGTGCTGTAGCATTGCATGAGCTTGTCGATATCACTTTGTGTTTGCCCAAAGAGAGCTGCTCTTCATTGACTCCCAAGATGAGATTGATATCAGCATCTTTATAAGGGTGTGTCAAAAATATCGCTTTGACATCCAAAGAGAGCAACTCCTCCTTGACCACCCTACTCCCACTTGCATCTATGACAATATCAATATCTTGCATATCAATATTTTGAAGTGCATCATGATTGAGTATGGCTATCTTTTTATTATTATGTACTATAGCATTCTCTTCTACTATAAACTTTTGTTTCAATGCACCATAAGTTGAGTCATAATTGATAGAGTATGCGATACTCTTGATATTTGGGTTGATCTCATTGATAGCAACAATCTCCAAAGAGTCATCATCAAGCATGATACGCAAAATAGCTTTGCCTATTCTGCCGACACCATTAAGCAATACTCTAGGCTTCATTTTTTGTTACCTTTATTTGAAATAGTTGTCGCTCTGGCTCGATAAGATCTAACTTCCCTTTGTAAGTCGTCAATGAGAGTGATATCACTTTATACTCTATCTTCGCATCATTGAGTACTGTGATCATATGCGTGAGGTTTTTGAGTGTGATGGCATTGATGAGCATGACACCACTACTATCAAGTCGCTCATAGAGATAAGGCAGTCGTGCGATGACTTTGCTCCCTCCCCCTCCTACAAATATCCTCTGAGGTTGCTCCTGCACTGCCTCAAAGAGCAGTTGGGCATCTCCCTCTATCACTGTAGCATCACAAACATGATGATGCTGTAGGTTGCTTTTGATATACTCTATCCTTTTGGGTTGCTTTTCAAAAAATGTGCTTTTGACTCTGTATCGTTTGTATGCTTCTATCCCACAGCTCCCACTCCCTGCACCTATATCCCATAGAGATTGATTGGCTTGGAGATCTAAGTTTTGTAGTGATAAGTCTCTTTTGTATTGTTTGGTGATCATCCCTCGTTCTGTCTCAAAGTCACTATCGCTACTCTTGATAGATTGAGGATCAAACTCTCTTGCTATAAGCAGTGAGTATGGTGCATCCAAATCAAATATGTCACTCATATTGTAGATATCTACCTGCTCTATCACCTCATCACAATAGCCTAGTTTGTAGCCTATCGTGACAGAGATATCTTCAGTAGAGATATAAAAGAGTGCTTTTTGTAACCTAGCGATACTCTGCTTATCACAAAGCACAAAAGTATATCTCTCTTTGAGAAATTGTGTATGATCGATAGATGATCGCCCATGCAAAGAGATAGTCGCCATCTCTGTCTCACTGATTATGCACTTATGTTGCATGTAGCTTTTCGATGATGCATTGTTGATTATTTTGACTTGATCTTTGGGAAGCTTCTTGGCTAGCAATATACCTGCACTATAAAAATAGGGGCTACCTGTCACGATATAGAGTATACTCTGCTTCTCATAATGTGTCAAAATATACTCTTTGATAAAGCTATAACTCCCTTTGATGATATTGGATCCACTCTCTTTGAAGTTTGTATCACATACTATCGTATCAAATTGTTCTAAATATATATCTATATTTGAGAAGCTATACTCCCCCATACCATTTCCCGCTATTGTCAACATTGAAACTCTTCCTCCTATTGGTCACTGACCTTATGCTTGAAGAACTATTTGAGCATGTTCCAATACTCTTCAAGCTTGTATTATACACTCTATCTACAAAAGAGGAGTTAAATACATGTGCCATACACCCCTGCCGTGAATGGCACTAAGGAACCTTCCAAAAACAATTCTACCCACCTAACTTGCCCTTTTGCTCCTAGTTGGATTCCTTCGTCATCTTGGTAGAATTGTTCTTGTTAAGTTCCTTATTTCTCCCCCAACTTATTCACAACTTCCCCCAAGATAGTAGCCGTCGCTATATCGACCTCTGTGATCATCACTCGTACTCTATCAAAGAGGAGTATATTATCACCTCGGATATGGATCGTCACTCCTTGGATATCGCCGTGGAGCAGGGCTTTGGCACTCTCGCCTGCTTCTGTCACCTCTGCTTCAAAGAAGAGACCGATATTTTGTTTCGCCCATCGAGCAAATTTACGATCCCTGAAATCCCACTCGGCTTTGGTACTCTCTCGCTCTAGTTGGGAAACTCTCGCACAGAGTGGCTCTATATTTCGGAGGAGATACTCTGCCTCTTTTGTGTCAGCTTTGAGCTGTGTCTTGATGAGCCGATGCAATATCAAGTCACTATATCGTCGTATCGGTGAAGTGAAGTGGCTATAGTGGCTAAATCCTAACCCAAAATGCCCTACATTGTGTGCGGAGTAGGCAGCTTGTCGGAGGGATTTGATGATCATCGCATCGACTTCACTCTCCAAATTCATCGCTCTAGCTTCATGCTGTATCGCACGGATAAGTGATGGTGAATCCTTATAGGACTCCACAAACAATCCCACCGCAGCCAACTCCTCTAGCAGACTCTCCATCTTGGCGAGTTGTGGTGGCTCATGGATACGAAATATTCCATACTCTTCACTCCCTTTACTGCTTTGGAAGCGTTTGGCAGAGGCTTGGTTGGCTAGGAGCATACACTCCTCTATGAGCGAATGCGAAGGAGTTCCTGTCTCTATAATCGTCTCCGTGAGCAGATGCGTGCTATCTATAGAGAGCCTCACCTCTTCACTACGGAAGTCAAAGCCCTTTTTGAGTCGTGACTCTCTGAGCTTTTGAGTGATCTTCTGTAGTGGGAGGAGATAGCGGAGTATCTGAGCCTCCACATCTGTAGCCTCTTGAGTAGCGATATCTCTAGCACTATTGGCGATGATAGCATCTACTTGATCGTAGTTAAAGCGTCTCTTTGAGTGGATGATCGCTTCAAAAAACTCCTCTTTGAGTGGTGTGAGGGAGTTTCTATCAAGTGTTATCTTGGCGACAAATGCAAGCCTATCGACATTGGGTTTGAGTGAGCAGATATTTTCGCTCAACTCTCTAGGCAACATAGGGAAGGATTTGTGTGGGAAATAGGTGGTAAAGCCCCTCTTTTTTGCCTCTTTGTCTATAGGGGTGAAGTATGCTACATAGTGGCTCACATCTGCTATAGCGACAAAAAGCGTGTAGCTACTCATATCAAAATAGATAGCATCATCGAAATCTTTGGCAGTGACAGGGTCGATAGTACAGAAGTCCAAACCACGCAAATCGACACGGTCAGGATACTGCTCGGCATCGACTGAAGAGTCTACCACTTTGGCTTGCTCTATGCAGAGGGTATCAAAGGCATCGGCTCTCTCATAGAGAGCGAGTGATATCTTCTCATCAACCTTGGGATCATCGAGATGCCCTAAAACCTCTACTACCTCTTCGGTGACATTGTCTACTTTGAGCACTGTGCCTATATTGAATGCTTTGAGATCCATACCAGGCATCTTGGCAAAGGTAGGCAGAGCAGTTTTGAGGTTTCGTATCTCGAAATTGCCCGACTCATCTCTGTAGGTGTAAGCTATAGTATAGATATGAGAGCGTTCTAGTACCATCACTATCTTGGCACTCGCACGCCCGCGTCTCGCGATAATGCGTTTGGCGATGACGATATCACCTTGGGACGCTTCGCCTATATCATCAGGCTCTATGAGCAAGTCTTTATGCTCTTTGAACTGTGCTTCGACAAAACCTCTACCATCTTTGCCCAAGTAGAGTTCTCCCACACGATAGAGTGATCGAAGCCTCCAGAGACCATCTGTCAACTCTATCATCTTTTGCTCTTGTAGTAGTTCGAAGCTCTGTCGGTTCTCCTCCTCTATATCAGAGGGGAGGCAACCATTGATAAGTTGTATTGCGAATGGGGACATAATCCTAGCTTCTCCTATCGATTTTATCGTTCTGTAAATGTATACTGTTTTGCTTTGAGTATAGGTTTCAATATATAATCCATAACACTCTTTTTGCCTGTCATGATATCTACATTGGCAGTCATACCTGGTATAATCTTCAATGGTTTCTCATCTGTACCTAAGTGGTTTTTAGTTGTTTTGATATGGACTGTATAAAAAGAATTCTTTTTTTCATCTTTGACTGTATCAGCACTGATATGTACCACTCGACCATAGAGACTCCCATAGATAGAGAAGTCATATGCTGAGAATTTCACGACAGCACTTTGCCCTGGATAGACGAAAGCAATATCTGATGGTTTGATCTTGACTTCTATCCACAAAATCTCATCTGTAGGTACGATCTCTATAAGATTTTCACCTGGTTTGATAACACCGCCAAGCGTACTTGTATAGATTTTTTGAATGACCCCTTTAATTGGTGATCGCACGGTCGTTCTTCCCATCTGATCTTTCAGAGCAGAGTAATTCTCTTGAACCCGCAACAACTCAGCGATCGTTTCATTGAGACTCTCCTTTGCACTATTTTTGAAGTCACCTTCACTCTCTTCTATATTGTTTACTATTTCACTAATACCTGCTTTAATTTGTGGTATAGAGTGTATGGCACTACTTAGATCTGTCTCTATCGTTCCTTTCTCTCTTTGTAGCTTCATATAAGTAACTTTAGATTTGATCCCTTGGTCAACCATAGGCTTCATCATAGCTAACTCTTTTTTGATTAAAGCAAAAGATTTTTTTAAGAGTTTGACACGACTCTTTGTCGCCTCTAACTCTTGCTCTTTTTGTATCTTTTGATCTTCTAAAGCACGGATTTTGGCATCTATCTGTCGTTTTTTACTAATATATAAACTCTTTTCATTCTCCACAAGACGAGGCATGATGGCATCTGTATCATTATAGTCACTCTCATTAAAATCTCTACCAAAAGCTTCAGCTTTGAGACGAATGATTTTTGCTTTGAGTTCTAGCTCCTTGATCTTTGTAGAGCCTAGCTGGGATTGAGACTTTCGGTTATCTATCTTGAGCAGAGGGTCGCCTCTATTGACACTATCTCCGACTTTGACTAAGAGCGTATCTACTATACCACCCTCTAAGTTTTGTACTATTTGGTTGTCACCACTCGGTACAACTTCTCCTGAACCACGAGTGATCTCATCTATCTGTGTAAAAGAAGCCCAGAATATAAAGAGTCCTATTGCCAAAAACCAAAAATACAAAACCCAACGCATGCGTCTAGGCACACCCTCAGCGATAGCAGCACTCAAGCTGTTGACAAACTCATAATCTTCTCGTGATAGTTTACGCTTCATTTTTGTCTCCTTTGAGTGCCTTGATCACATCTTCTCTCTTGCCATCTAAAAATACTTTGCCCTCATGCATGACTATCACCCGTGGTGTATTGGAGAGGAGTGCTAGTTTTTGTGTGACGAGTATCAAAGTTTTCTCTTGAAAAGAGTCTCTAAACTTCTTCATCAATTGTGTCTCACTAAGTTGGTCTAAGGCATTGGTAGGTTCATCTAGTAGCATGACTGGGGCATGAGATATCAAAGCACGAGCGATACCTATACTCTGTCGCTGTCCACCAGAGACACCCTGCCCTCGTTCGCCTATAGGCATATCATACCCCAATGGATGTCTCTTGATAAACTCATCAACACCACTCAATTTTGATGCCAAAAGAAGCTCTTCATCACTAGCAGATGGTGATCTATAGAGTATATTCTCTTTGACACTTCCTCGAAAGAGTCCTATATCTTGACTCACATAACCAACATATCGTCGCAATCTTGCAGGATCTATCTGTGAAATATCCACATCATCTATCAAGATCGATCCCTCATCAACTTCATAGAGTTTGAGTATCAACTTCTCAATAGTACTCTTCCCTGAACCAATCCGTCCAATAATCCCAACATGCTCTCCTGGGCGTATAACAAAAGAGACCTCTTTGAGTGCTGGTACCTCTGTATCAGGATAAGAAAATGTGACATTTTTAAACTCAATTTTTCCTTTAAATTTCTCTCGTTCTATAAACTGCTGTCCAGAGAGTCGCTCCATAGGTTGGGATATGATAGAGTTGACTACATCATATGCTGACTTCGCATCACTATAATTGGTCAAAAGAGCTGCTACTTGACCCATAGGTGCAACTGTACGAGAAGCCAAGATCACAATCCCTATCAATCCCCCCATTGTAAGCTCAAGATCTTTGATCATAAAGACACCAAATGTCACGATAAAAACCGTAGTAAGCTGTACTAAAAAACCTGTGATTGTAGGTACTGAAGCTGAGAGCATTCGTGAGTGTAGACTCTTTTGTGCTATCTCTCCAACACTCTCTTCCCACTGCCACTGCACTTGCCCTGGTAAACCCTGTGTTTTGATCGTCTCTATATTGTTGAGTGACTCTATCAAGATACCATTTTTTCTTGCAGATGCTTCATGCGTACTTTCGATACTCCTCTCTAGTGGCTTACGAATGATAAGAGCATAGAGAATGATAAGAGTCATCATAACAATAGGTATAAATACAATCTTATCACCAATATAGTAGATAACAAGTAAAAATATAATAGCAAAAGGTAAATCTATCAATATAGACATAGATGCATTGGTCAAAAATGATCGAATAGCATCAAAGTCTCGAATATTACTCGCAAAAGAGCCTACTGACTTGGGATGCATAGCCATCTTGAGATCAAGTACTTTCTCAAAAATGATAGAAGACATGATTACATCACTTTTTTTGGCAGCTATCTCCAACATCCTTGTACGAAAGAACTTTAAAAAAGCATCCAAAAGATAAACAGTGATAACACCTGCAGAGAATACAAACAGTGTCTCTATAGCATTATTTGGAACAACACGATCATATACATTCATAGTAAATAGCGGTGAAGCCAATACAAAAAGGTTGACAAGGAGTGAAGCTAACAGCACATCTTTGTATATAGGAAATGAAAGTTTAATAGTATTCCAAAACCAATGCTTTTGATGCTGCCTCTGAGCAAAAGTCTCTCTCTCATCTCTTGCTAACTCTCTTTTGAGTAGAAAAGCATATCCTAGATATTCCTTGTTGAGATCCTCTATCTTGACCCACTCCTCTAGTGGATACTCCCCAGGGTAGATCACTTTGACATCGCTCCTATCTTCGCTGAAGGACTCCAAAATACACGACTGCCCTTTGATCAAAAGCAGTATCATAGGAAGATGAAGATCAAGTACTTCAGCAATGTCTCTCTCTACAAGTGTACTCTTAAATCCAGCATTTCTTGCAGCTCTATAAAAGAGTGTATCTGCTTGTGAAAAGCTCAACAAGTCAGGGGTATCACTATTGGGCATGAGGGGTAAACCTGCAATGAGAGTATCATGGGAAACTGCTTTTGCATACCTCTTGGCAAAGAGACTTATAGTTTGCAATAATATCTTAGAACGAACGACTTTTCCATTTTGCATTGTATTTCTCGCTTTAAATATAAATTTATTGACAACTTGAGCGTAAGTATTCTATGGTTTATTATACCATACTATCAATAACTTTCTAACTATCTCAAGGGGTTTTATCTAATAGAGCTATAGCGTCATATGCTGTCTCTATCATCATATCTATCTCATCATATGAGATGATATATGGTGGCATGAAGTAGATAATATGACCCAAAGGACGCAACAAAACTCCATGATCTAAAGCATACTGATAGACTTTGAGTCCGATACGATCTTTTGGATCATAGCCCCTGAGTTCTATAGCAGCTACCATACCTGTCTGTCGTATTTGAGCAATATTTTCTAATGCTGTAAATCTTTTCAACTTTTGAGCGATATATGCACTTTTCTTGCGATTGGATTCTAATATATTTTCGGTTTCAAATATCTCAAGTGTCGCCAAAGCGGCACTACATGCGAGAGGATTTCCTGTATAACTATGAGAATGCAAAAATGCCTTTTGTTCACTATAGTCACAATAAAATGCACTATATATATCATCGGTAGTCATAACAACCGAGAGAGGGAGGTATCCACCTGTCAATCCTTTGGAGAGGCACATCATATCAGGAGTAATCTCTGCTTGTTCACAACCAAACATACTCCCTGTTCGTCCAAACCCCGTCATAATCTCATCTGCTATGAGATGCACTCCATACTGTTGGGTCAATGCTCTTGCACCTTTGAGATAGTTAGGGTGATACATATGCATCCCTCCTGCTCCTTGTATGAGAGGCTCTACTATCAAAGCTGCTATCTTACTGCCTCTTGCTTCTAATATATTTGCAAGTTCCTTCAGAGCTTCTGCTGCACTCGCTTCTCCTTGGTCTTTTGGTACAGGTGTTTGTATACACTCTATCAAAAGTGGTGCATAAGTCTCTTTATAGAGAGCTACATCTCCTACACTCAAAGCACCTAGAGTTTCCCCATGGTAACTATTGCTTAGAGAGAGAAATAGTGAACGGTTTTCTCCTCGATTGCGATGATAGTGATAACTCATCTTTAGAGAGACTTCGACAGCACTTGAGCCATTATCAGCAAAAAAGAGCTTCTCTAAGCCATCAGGGGTTATGTCGACGAGTTTTTTTGCCAATGTAACTGCTGGTTCATGCGTAAACCCTGCCAAAATAACATGCTCTAATCGATCAAGCTGTACTTTGATTTGCTCATTTATCTTTGGGTTCGCATGTCCAAAGATATTAACCCACCAACTACTAATCGCATCTATATATCTATTGCCTTCAAAGTCATAGAGATAGACTCCCTTTCCTGATTTGATAGGTATCAATGGCAATTGTTCATGATCTTTCATCTGTGTACAAGGGTGCCAAATATGCTTCAAATCCTCTGTAACCATCAAGCTATTCATGCTTTACTCCTCCTATAATCAACCATCTTTAACCACAAGTTGACTAAAATATTAAAAATTTTAACAATAGGGTACACTATTAACCCTAAAGAAGGTAAAAAATATGATAAGTTGGATGCAAAAACACAACAAATACCTCATTGTGACTATCTGGATAGCTACAATTGCTTTTATTGGAGCAGGTTTTGTTGGTTGGGGAAGCTATCAATATGGAGCAAAAGCAGGCACTATTGCAAAAGTTGGAAATATTGATATAAGTAAAGAGGAGTTTGACTTCTCCTATGGCACTACTTATCAAAAATATAATCAAATGCTCAAAGGGCAACTAGATGAGAAGAAAGCCAAAGAGATAGGTATAGCACAACAGACCTTTTCTACACTAGCAAGAGAAGCACTCCTCCTCAACTTGGCTCAAGAGTTTGGTATCGTCGTCAATGATGAAGAGGTACTACAAGAGCTCTATAAGATACCATCCTTTCAAACCAAAAAAGTATTTGATAAAAGCGTCTATCAAGGCTACCTCAAGAGTCAAAGACTCAAAGCAAAGACTTTTGAGGCAGTCATCCATAAAGAGCTAGTGGTTCAAAAACTTCTCAAACTTCTTGCAAGTGAAGGTTTCAAATTTGAAGATGAGATTGTCATGGGAGCATTGAGCGTCTCTGATAAAGTTGCATACAGAGTATTGGATAAGGGAGATATAGTCGTCGATAACAATCTCTCTCAACTACAAGCGTATTGGCAAAAAAACAAGAGTCAATATAAAACAAATAAACAATATCAGCTTGATATACTTTGGACAGATACCGAGGAGACCAATGTAACAGCAAGTGAATTAGAAGAGTTTTACGGACAAAATAGCTTCAACTACATAGATAGAGATGGCAAGCAACTCTCTTTGGAGAGTGCAAAAGAGCAAGTCACCAGAGATCTCAAAATGAAAAAATCCAAAAAACATGCACAAAAACAGTACATAGCATATAAGAAAGGCAAAATAGAGAAGAGTGAAACAAAAACCGTAGATCTTAATGATGCACTTTTGACAGATGAGATTTGGAAACTTATAGTATCTAAAGATATTAATACTATATTAAAACCTAAAGTCATAGGTAATAAATATGCAACTATAAAAATAGTAGCTATCATAGAGCCTAGAGAGATGCAGTATGAAGAAGCGCGTGCTTTAGTGGAAAGAGACTATAAAACCGAATATATTAAAAATAGCTTAAACAAATTAGCAGATAGAGTTTTAGAAAATTTTAATGAAAACAATGCAACTATATCCGATTTTGTAACACTCAACACTCAAGAGAGATTGAGACCTCTCAACAGTAAGAATTCTTCAGAATTTTTGCAAAAACTATTTACTTCTCAGAAAGAAAAGGGTATCATATCAATTAATAATAAAACTGTGGTGTATAAGATATTAGAACAAAAAATACTTTTGAATGAGGATAATATGACGAAAGCTTTTGTCAAAAATAGTGTAAATCAAATTAAAAATCAAGATTTTCAATCAAATCTCCTTAAATTCTTAGGTCAAAAGTATCAAATAGAGAAATTTGTAGAAGGAATATAAATTGAATGAGACAATTTTAGCGATAGATATTGGATCTACAAAGGTTTGTGCCATCATTGCAGAGATTGGTAGTTCTGGAAAAATAAAAATAATTGGTCACGGTATATCCAAATCTCAAGGCGTTAAAAAAGGTGTAATTACAAATATAGAGTTAGCATCAAAATGTATCAAAAAAGCGATCAATGACGCGAAAAGAATTGCTGGAAGTAGTATATCTACAGCTACAATATCTATCTCTAATACTTATGCTAAGAGCCTCAGCTCTTCAGGTATAGTGAATATACCAAATAAAGATATATCGCTCAAAGAGATAGAGAGAGTGATACAAACAGCACAATACAATGCAAACATACCAACGGAGTACGAAGTCGTCCATGTCCTTCCTTATAACTTTCGTGTAGATGACCAAGACTTTATCGAAGATCCATATGGAATGAACGCGAGTCGTATGGAAGTTGATATTAATATCATCATGACACAAAAATCAAGTCTCAGCAACTTGAAAAAAGCTGTCGTGTCAGCTGGAGTTGATATCGACAATGTTGTACTCAATGGATATGCATCTGCTATAGCGACAATGAATAGTGATGAGAAAGATCTTGGAGTAGCCGTAGTCGATATGGGTGGGCAGACAAGTAACCTCATTATCCATACAGGTAACTCTATACGATATAATGATTTCTTGAGTGTAGGATCAAACCATATCACAAATGATCTCTCTATGGCTCTACATACACCTCTACAGATGGCAGAGGATGTCAAACTTACCTATGGAGATCTCAGTCATCAGAGTAGTGACATCATAGAGTTACCAGTCATTGGTGATGATAAAGATATTAGTGAAGTATCGCTAGAGATAGTCCATGCAGTCATTAGAGCAAGAGTAGAAGAGACACTTATGCTCCTCTCCAAATCACTCAACAAAAGTCTTTTGAAAGAGCAGATTGGATCAGGTTTGATTTTGACAGGTGGTATGACCAAACTCAAAGGCATAAAAGAGTTGGCACAAGCTATCTTCGATGGTATGCCTGTACGGATAGCAAAACCAAGCGAAACCAATGTCAATGGCTTCTTCGATGAGTTAAGAGATCCTGCATATGCTACAGTGATTGGACTTTTACTCTATAGATCAGGAGATTTTACTGAGTATGAGATCAATATCAAAGGTAACTTACTTCATACAAAGCGTCTATTAATGGATCAGCAATTTGAATCAAAATTTGAAAGTTCTTTCAATTCACCAACAAAAAATAGAGTAGAAAATCAGATAAATGAGGAAACAGAGAAGACAAACTTAGGCAATATAGAGTTGGGAGAGACAATAAAAGCAACAAGAATTCGACAGAAAGAGGAGTCTAGGACAAGAGAGACTTCAAGAACAAGAGATAATGAAGATGCATTTGTATTTGAGAGATTACCAGAAGATCCTACAGAACAAGGAAATCCATTGAAAAAATTTGCAAACTGGGCAAGACAATTATTTTAAACAAGGGAAGGGAAGATAGAGATGGAAGAGTATTTTGAGATAGAAGTTGTAGAGACGACGAGTGTTTCTAATGGCGCGAAAATAAAGGCGATTGGTGTTGGTGGTGGTGGTGGAAACATGATCAACCACATGATCAACGAAGGTGTACACAACATTGATATGATTGTGGCAAATACAGATGCTCAAGCACTCCATACCTCACTTGCACCACTCAAGATGCAACTAGGTATCAATGCTACAAGAGGTCTCGGTGCGGGTATGATTCCTGACAAAGGGAGAGAAGCAGCCCTAGAGAGTTTTGAAGATATCAAATCGATGCTAGAGGGTGCAGATATTGTATTTATCTCCGCTGGTCTTGGTGGTGGTACAGGTACTGGTGCAGCACCTATCATCGCTCAAGCTGCCAAAGAGGTAGGAGCCTTGACTGTATCTATCGTGACGAGTCCTTTCAAGTTTGAGGGACGCAAGCGAAGCCGACTTGCCAAAGAGGGTCTCAAAGAGCTCAAAGAAGAGAGTGATTGTATCATTGTCGTACCAAATGAGAAACTTTTAGCTGTTGTTGAAAAAAATCTTGGCATCAAAGAGAGTTTCAAACTTGTAGATGATATCTTATCTCAAGCTGTAAGCGGTATATCCAATGTCATCTTATCGCATGGTGAAACTGATATCAACCTAGACTTTGCAGATGTCAAGACTATTATGAGTCATAGAGGACTTGCACTTATGGGTGTAGGTTATAGTGCAGGAACCAATGCCGCTTATGATGCAGCCAAAGCAGCTATCGAGTCACCACTCCTTGACAATATCTCTATAGATGGAGCGATGGGTGTGCTTGTACACTTCGATATTCACCCAGACTATCCTATCCTTGAGATATCTCAAGCGATGAGTATAGTCGAAGATAATGCCCATGAAGATGCCAATGTCATCTTCGGTACTACTACAAATTCAGATTTGGATTTAGAAGAGGTCAAGATCACTATTATCGCAACTGGATTTGAGGCAGCAAAAGAGAAGGAAGAAGAGAGTACTCATAGATCTCCTAAACCAACCAATACAAAATCTCCTGCTATCAATAAATCAGCACGATCAACTATAGATAGTATACCTACAAAAAAGATCAAAAAGATTGTAGGTGGTGAAAACTATGGTGAGCATGAGGATATGCTCGATGTTCCTACTTTCCTCAGAAAACAGATGGATTAGAGAGACTCTCCCTTCTCTCCCTTCTCTCCTCCTCCCTCCCCTCAAATTTTAACTCTTTTTATTCACTGTTAAACATTTTTTTACTATCATTACTAACACAAAGTTAAACAGAATCAAAATTTTACACTTCAAAGGAATATTATGAAATATATCAAAAAACTCTCTGATTATGCTGTAGCAGGTGGTGTAGGTGCATTACTCATCACTGGATTGACAGGATGTCAAGATGAAAAACCACAAGAGGCTCAAGCACAAGCTCAAGCCAAAGGTGCTTTTGTCATCATAGAGGAGACAACTCCAGGAAAATACAAGATCAAAGATGAGTTCCCAGCTGATGAGACGAGAATTGTACTCAAAAAACTAGATGGTACAGAGAAGGTACTCACCAAAGAGGAGCTTGATGCTCTTATGAAAGAGGAGAGTGCCAAGATAGACAATGGCACATCCAACCTCACGAAGCCTGCCCAAGAGCAAGTGAGTTCTGGTGGCATGGGTCTAGGAGAGACTATCCTTGCAAGTGCAGCAGGGGCAATGATAGGTTCTTGGATAGGAAACAAACTCTTTGGCAACCAAAACTACCAAAACAATCGACAAGCAGGATACAAGTCACCATCTACTTACTCGAAAAGCCAAAAGAGCTTCAACAAACCGAGATCATCGTCATCTAAAAAAAGTGGATTTTTTGGAAATAAAAAATCCACTACAACATCAAGTAGCCGTAGAAGCTCTTATGGAGGTTAGAGGATGATACAACTCCAAAAAACAGAAACACTAGACTTAGAGTATTTAGAGTCATTGGGCTTTGTGTGGCATACTGATAGTGATGAGACTCCCTATATCTCAGATGAACTTGTAGTGATATCCCAAGCTCAGGCAGAGGCATACTATGAGGCTGGTAATGAACTCTATGATATGTTTGTAGAGGCAGGTGAATATATCGTAGAGCATGATCTCTTCCATGATATCGGTATACCATTTAACCTCGTTGACCTTATCAAAGAGTCATGGGAAAATGATGTGCATTGGCATCTCTATGGAAGATTTGATCTTGCAGGTGGTATTGATGGTCAGCCTATCAAGCTGTTGGAGTTCAATGCAGATACACCTACTGCACTCTTTGAAACTGCTATCATACAGTGGGCTATACTCAAACAAAATAACTTAGAAGAGGAGAGCCAATTTAATGGACTCTATGAGTCTCTCCTTGATAATTTCAAAAGACTCATCACACTTGATGAGAGTGTAGAGGAGTTTGAAGAGCAGTATGATGGATGGAAGTTTCTCTTTACCTCTATCAAGGACAATGAAGAGGAGGAGAATACAGTCCGACTCATGCAACATATAGCAGATGAAGCTGGTTATGAAACAGAGTTTGCATATATTGATGAGATAGAGTTTAGTGATGAGGAGGGGATCTTCTACGAAGGCGAGAACTATGAACTCTGGTTCAAGCTCATCCCTTGGGAAGATATAGCCTTAGAGGAGTCTGATCTTGCGATGATTCTCAAAAATATCATCATGAATCAAAAAGCAATCATATTTAATCCAGCCTACACGCTGATGTTCCAAAGCAAAGGTATGTTGAAAGTATTGTGGGATCTCTACCCAAATCACCCTCTCTTGCTTGAGACATCTTTTGAGCCGCTTAAAGGCAAAAAGCAGGTATCCAAACCAATATTTGGTAGAGAGGGCGAATCTGTCTCTATCCTCAATAGTGATGGCTCAACTCTCCAAAATATAGAGGGAGATTACGACAACCACAAGATGGTTTATCAAGAGTACACACAACTCCCAACAGATGCAGAGGGTCACAGCTACCAAGCAGGACTCTTCTATGTCTACGAATCTTCTGCATTAGGATTTAGAAAGGGTGGATTGATCTTGGATAATATGTCCAAATTTGTGGGGCATATAGTTCAGGATAGAAGTAATTACTAGAAATATTTTATAGTATATTAAGTAGACTTCACTTATAATGATAGGCGACATTATATTTTGCTGTGCCAAACCTGTTGTGAAGCAGGGACGGAAAGCCACGGGTCTTTTACAAAGATAGCCGGGTTACCAGAATGACTGTGCTACTGTACCCTCATTTACTGGTTTTTATTGATCAGGAACTACCTATGAAACATTTACTATTACCGATTTTTCTACTCTCGACTTCGTTGTCAGCCATGACCATCTATCCTACTACTGCCAAAGCTACCAAAGGAAGCATAAGTGACCAAGATCTCTCTGTCCTCTCTATAGAAGATCAACAAGAAGTCCAAAATGAGTGGGATAATTACCTAGAGATATCAGCATCCAATAACAAAAGTGTAGTGAAGTTCAAATTCAAGGCACCACAAGAGGCACAAACATGTACAAATGCAAAATTTCACATCAATAGTATGGGAGAACCAAACTCCAATGAAAAATGGGAAATATCTATCCGTAACTACCAAGAGCAACAGTTCAGAACCCTCACCCAAAATGAAGACAATGATTGGACATGGGAGAAACAGAGTGTGGAGATAGGTGAACCAACCGCATATATCAATACAAACAACAAAATGCTTATCAAGATCAAATGTAAAAATAGGTGTACAGTAGAAGATATCGACTACATGGCAATCTCTTTTGAGGATTGCAACAGTGGTCAATCAACCCAAAACCCTAACATGCAATCAAAGATCTCTATAGGCAAAACTTACAATCTACAGTATAATCAAACGGACAATCTCATCACAGACGGATATGATCTCATAGATATAGACATGGAGGATACTTCAGCAGCACAGATCGCTTCGCTCAAAAAAGAGGGAAAAACAGTACTCTGCTATATAAATACAGGTGCATATGAAGAGTGGAGAAGCGATGCCAACTCTTTTGATACAGCACTACTCGGGAAAAATATGAGTGGTTGGGCAGGAGAAAAGTGGCTAGATATCTCCAATCTCGACCTCCTTTTGCCTATCATGTCTGCACGCTTTGAGAGAGCCAAGGAGAAAGGATGTGATGCTATCCATCCTGATAATATAGATGGCTATAGCAACGATAGTGGTTTTACTCTCACAGCAAACGATCAGCTACTCTATAACAAAATGATAGCTAAGTTAGCACATGACAATGGGATGCTCATAGGATTAAAAAATAGTGTAGCACAGATTGATGATTTGGTACATGATTTTGATTTTGCTATCAATGAGTCATGCTATATCTATGAAGAGTGCAGTGGTTACAGTGCCTTTATTGCCGCAAACAAACCTGTCTATATCATAGAGTATGATATAGATGTATTTACATCCAACCAAGAGGATGCAAAGCAAAATCAATTTAGCATGATCCACAAAAATAGAAACCTAGATGCTTATGTAAGGAGTATCTGATTTGACTTAATTATTTGTACTTTAATTATACTTTTCCACACATCTCCCAAGATCTTGATAGATAGGTCAGTGCAATGATGCTTGTTAAATGCATGATTTCCTATAGATAATTTAGCTTTGTGTTATAATGCAAATCATCACAAAGCCTAATCTTGATATACTAATACCAAATGGAGGAACTCACATGAAAAAATCGTTAAACATTCTCTTTGTTGCATCTGAAGTGGTGCCTTTCGCCAAGACTGGTGGACTCGCTGATGTCTCTGGTGCCTTACCAAAAGCCCTCGCAGAGTTGGGTCATACCCCCATAGTCGTCATGCCTCGCTACTATAGTATCGACAAATCTGACTTAGAGCAAGTGCCAGGGGCTTTGGGTGTGCCTATGGGACCTATGGGGGAACTCTGGGCAGCTGTCTACAAGACGACTCTGCCCAATAGTAAAGTAGCTATATATTTTATAGATTATGAAGAGTTTTTTGGGAGAGGTGGACTCTATGCAGATGAACATGGAAACTCTTATGGTGATAATGATAACCGTTTTATCTTCCTCTCCAAAGCAGCGTTTCAACTCGCAAAGATGCTCAACTTCACTGTAGATGTCATCCATGCTAACGATTGGCATACAGCCTCTATACCAATACTCAAAAAGACGAGATTTCAGTATGATAAACACTTTGTCAATAGTGCTACTATCCTCACGATACACAACATGCAACACCAAGGCACTTGCTTCAAGGGTGCTATCGATGTGATGGAGGTAGGTTGGGAACACTTCAACCCACGCGAACTAGAGAGTATGGACACAGTCAACATGCTCAAGGGTGGAGTAGCACACGCTGACGCAGTCACCACAGTGAGCAAAAAATACGCCCAAGAGTTACAGACAGCAGAGTTTGCCTTTGGACTCCAAGACCATATGTGGGCACACAGAGAGAAGCTCTTTGGTATCCTCAATGGCGTAGACTATGAAGAGTGGAGTCCAGCAGTAGACAAACTCATCCCTGCCAAGTTTGATATAGGTCAGATGGGTGGCAAACGCAAGTGCAAAAATGAGCTTCGCAAAAAGTTTGGATTGCCTGAGCTAGAGGTACCGCTCATCGGTTTTGTCGGTCGATTTGCTAAGCAGAAAGGGATAGAACTCATCGCAGGTGCGATAGAGGGCTTGGTACATTTGGATGCTCAGTTTGTTTTCTTGGGGACAGGTGAGAAGTGGGCTGAAGGCTTCTTCAGTGACATAGCAACACGATACCCTGATAAATTTGCTGTTTTTGTAGGGTATGACAACAACATCGCCCATGAGATAGAAGCAGGAAGTGATCTCTTTTTGATGCCATCTCTCTTCGAGCCTTGTGGTCTCAACCAAATCTATAGCCTACGATATGGTACACTCCCTATCGTTAGAGCTACAGGTGGACTCGATGATACGATAGAGAACTTTGATCCTATCCACAATAGTGGTACAGGGTTCAAGTTTGAGTGGGCGACCCAAGAAGCACTCTACCATACAGTCCATTGGGCTATCCAAGTATGGCATGAGGAGAGAGAGGCGTTTGAAGAGATGCAAGCTAGAGCTATGCAAGCACGATATAGCTGGCAAGAGGCCGCCAAAGGCTACGAGACAGTCTACTACTGGGTACTGAACAACCGTGAGATAGAAAAGTATAGATAGGTAGGGTGGGATACTCCCATACGCATTAGCCTAAGCCGCTTTCAATAGCTTAGGCATCTCCAAACTCTCTAAAAAACCAATATTTTCCTCTAATAACTGCCTAGAAGTTCTTCTTTTTCTCTTTGTTTTGCAATATTTTACAATATTTTGTTCAATTTCTTCTAAAAGTTCTGACATTGTGTCATTTAAGATAGCATTCTCTAGATTTTGTTTATTACTCAATGATACTGTTGTTATATCTATATTAAATTCATTTTTCAAATCTTTACATCTTTGTATTGGACTCTCGCCTCTGTAAGAGTTCCACGACACCACTCCAATCTCTC
>CBEUND010000009.1:0-36697 GCA_965544395.1 uncultured bacterium
CTAGGTACTGTACTCTCTGGATTAGGTATCGGTGGTTTTGCTATTGCTTTAGCTGCGAGAGAGACACTCTCCAATTTTTTGGGGACTATCTCTATATTGATGAGTAATACCTATTCTCAAGGTGACTGGATAGTCGTCGGTAAAGATGAAGGAACAGTAGTTGAGATAGGTTTGCGTGTCACGACATTGAGGACTTTTGACAATGCATTGATCTCGGTACCCAATGGTATCATCGGAAATAAAGAGATAAAAAACTGGAATAGAAGAACGCTAGGAAGACGAATTAAGTTTTCTATAGGTGTCAAATATGACTCTCCTGTTGAGAATATAAAGAAAGCTATAGTTGAGATACGAGAAATGTTACAGTCTCATCCCGATATAGCCACAGATAAAACAGATTATAGTCATAAGCATACAAAAAGCTCTAAACTTGTCTCTATAGAAGACTCCCTAGGTGTCAAGCGAACACTCTTTGTCTATCTTGATGATTTTTCTGACTCTAGTATCAATATCTTGGTCTACTGCTTTACCAAAAAAACAGTATGGGGTGCATGGCTAGAGACAAAAGAAGATGTAATGTTCCAAATAATGCATATACTTCAGCAAAATTCATTAGAGTTTGCCTTCCCATCTCTATCTCTCTATCAAGAGAGTTCTACCCAAGAGTAAGGAACCTCCCAAGCCTCTATCTCTTTTCAGTTGCATCAATAAAGCGACCTATCGCTTCGGCTCCTACGATACTGCCTTTGTCATTGAGATGCGATCTATCTGCAAAGTATGCATCACTTAGATGAAGCGTATCGTGTAGACTCAAGAACTCTCCACCATTTGCTTGCATTATTTTTTTGATCCTTGTGGGAAATGTCTGCATAAGCAGTTGGATATGTTTGTTGGCATCGACAAGGTGTTGTCTATAGGGTTGCTGCACAAAATAGAACGCTATCCCTTTGTCAGTAGCTCGCTTAGTCATGCGTGCTACAGCATCAAATGCTTTGGGGTTTTGAGCAGAACCATGTGGGATAGACCATCTCTTACGGATGATGTCTTTGCCATAGATATGGAGTGGTACACTTCCTGTATGGTCAAATCCTAAATATGTAAATTTGTTATTCATAGCATGTTCGCTTGCCCACTCTCGTTGACGATTGTAACAAAAGTAGAGATTGCGACAGGCACGAAACATCAGCATGAAGTGTTCAAAAGGGTTGAGTTCATCTCGGATGTATCGTTTGAGTAACTCAGGGTTATAATCTTTAAACCGTGAGGGATAGGGAAAATCTGAAAACTGTGCAGAGTAGATGATGCGTTTGAGATTGGGGAAAGCATCGCTAAGCATAAGGAGTTGCTCTACTTGAAATGCACTTGACTCATAGACGGATAAGTTGAGTACACTCTCTGCTCTTTTACTCTCCTTTTCTAAGTATGCTCCTTGAACATTGTTGAGTCCTATAGAAGAGCCTACGATGAGAGTATCTACTTTGTCTACATCTATATGCTCACGGATAAACTTGATCTTCGCATCAAAAGAGATACGGTTGGTCACAGGTATAGGGTAGTGGATAGAGAAGTAGTACGCATAGGCAACAGCAGACCCTATGATGATACCAAAGAGTATAAAAAGATTTCTAACATAATTTTTGTAATGTTGCATAGAGCTTTGTCCTAAAAGTTAAAATAGATAAATTCGCTTTTTCTATAGAGAATAAAGACAGAGAGTAAGAAAAAGAGTGTCAATGCCATAGAGAAAAAGTTTGCCTTAAATCTCTCTCGTAACTCCATAGAGTTTCTCAAAAATAAGACGATAATGAAGCCCCCCACTATCCAAAGACCAAGATAAGTATCATATCTAAAGAGAGCCGACCACTCTCCAAATTTGATACCACTTGTAAACTCATACTTGTGGAGCCACTCAAGGTGTGTTGCAATTGACGCAGGTAAGATTAATGCCCCTGCAAACATCCCTTTGAGTACCTTGAGTGCATCAGTCCACTCTTGGGCACGGAAGAATATCCATGCGATATTGACAAAGTTGAAAGTGATAAACCACGCAATAGGTGCAGGTATCTTCACGCCTATCTTTTGCCATATACGGTGGATAACAATAGCGATGCCGTGGAGTAGACCCCAAAAGACAAAAGTCCAGCCCGCCCCATGCCATATACCACCAAGTAAAAAAGTAATAAAAAGGTTGCTTAGAGTACGAAGTTCACCGCGTCTGTTGCCTCCTAGTGGGATATAGATATATTCACGCAAGAAGCGTGAGAGTGTGATATGCCACCTATGCCAAAACTCTTGAATAGTTGTTGCTTTGTATGGTGAATTGAAGTTGATAGGGAGCTTGATATTGAAGAGTAGAGCAGCCCCTATCGCCATATCTGTATATCCGCTAAAGTCAAAATAGAGTTGAAAAGTATAACTCAAAGATGTGACCCACGCTTCGAGCATGTTGAGCTGTTTGGCGACATCAAATCCTTGGCTTGCATAGAGAGCAAAGCTATCTGCTATCGCTACTTTCTTGAAGAGCCCCATAGAGAAGACAAAGAGACCTAGGGCGATATTACGATAATTTTTGACTTTGTTTGTGACTTGTGCAAACTGTGGCATCATCTCTGAATGGTGTACGATGGGGCCTGCTATGAGTTGTGGGAAAAATGTCACAAAGAGTGAGTAGTTGAGGAAGTTATATTCATGGGTTTCATCTCTATAACTATCTACAAGATATGCTATCTGCTGAAAAGTATAGAAGCTAATCGCTAGAGGAAGAGCGAGATGCAGAAGTGAAAAGTTGGTATGAGCAACTCTATTGATATTGCTGATAAAAAAGTCTGCATACTTGAAGTACCCCAAAAGTGAAAGATTGAACATCACACCTATGCCAAGAAGTGACTTTTTACCCAATAGAGTGACTCTTGCTTTTTTAGAGAGTTTTTTGCCTAAAGTATAGTTAAAAACCATTGATAGAAGTATCAAGGGAAGATAGATGATATTCCACCAGCTATAGAAAAAAAGTGAAGCAAAAACCAAAAAGAGTTTGCTTGCAACTATCAATCGCTTATGGTTAAGATAAAAATAGACAAAAAATGTGGTGGGTAAAAAAAGAAATATAAATTCATAGGAGTTAAAGAGCAAATAGATTTCCTTTTTGTTAGGTAAGTTTTTATGAAATGATAATATATCTGAAAATTACTTACAAGATTATTTTATGTAGAGATAGGATATAATCCTTCTTTATAAATCACTTTAGCTTACACAGACTAAATATCAATCACAATATTACAATGGAGGATTTTGATAGTGAATAAAATATCAATTGCTTTGTCGTCTTGGCTGCTACTACTATTATCATCAATACTTTACGCCAAAGATTTTAAAATCATGCCTTATGGAGACTCTATCACTTATGGCAATAATTATGCCGATCTTGAAGATCCTAGACCAACAGGCAAACGAGAAGCTTATAGAAGTCACCTCTATTACAAACTACAAAATGTAGGCATAAATGCTGATTTTGTAGGTTCTCAAAAAGCGGGAGAAGATATATCTCCACCATTTGACCCAGATAATGAAGGACATGCTGGCTGGAGTAGCTATAGACTCGCAGACCATACCTTAGCTTTCTTAAATCAAAATCCTCCAGATATTATGCTCATACATGCAGGTACAAATGACCACTCTAATAGTGTCCATGGTGTAGAAAATATACTCAATCTCATAGACGAATTTGAAGTAGAGTATAAACAAAAAATTACTATTGTTTTAGCACTTATTATTGATAGATTAGAGCATGAAAAACTTATAACTCAATTTAATGAAAATTTACGGACTTTGGCACAGAAGCGGATACAAGAAGGTGACTCTATCGTGTTGGTTGATATGGAACATGATGCTGGATTGACTTCAGGAGATTATGCGGATGGGACACACCCCAATAGTAATGGTTATGACAAAATGGCTGATGTATGGTTGGATGCTTTGATAGATATCTACCATGAGCCTGAAGAGAATCCAACACTACGGGCTTATCCCTATACACTAGTTCCACAAGAGTATATAGAGAAAATTTATGTAAACAGCAAAAACAATAGTGTCACCTTCGTCACAGAAGTTCCAGATACAGGTATTACATTTTAAGGATGATGATGAAAAAAATTATATTAGGAGTAGTACTCCTCTCATTTATGGTTGGATGTAACAGCTCTTCAGGCACAAAGGCTACAACACCTATCTCACCTGATCCTGAGCCAACACCAACACAACCAACAGAGGCAATCACGCATATGGTAGTAGGAGAGACTTATCAAGTGTTAGCTGGTAATGAGGTCAATAAAACATCAGCCAATGCACAAGTGCAAATTTTTCATTATGAAGAGAGTGATGTCACTGCTGTATCACTCGTAGAGGGTAGTGCCGATCTTATCACGCATTAATACAAAAGGTTGCTAATGTTTCACTTTCTTCGCTCTATATGGCAGAGTCGCAAACTTCTTTGGAAGTTAACAAAAAATGATTTTAAACAGAAATATTTAGGCAATCTCCTTGGATTTTTTTGGGCTTTTATACAGCCTACAGCCACTATTGCTGTCTTTTGGTTTGTATTTCAAGTAGGCTTCAAGTCACAACCTGTTGATAATTTCCCTTTTATCTTATGGCTTGTGGCGGGGATGTTTCCTTGGTTCTACTTTGCAGAGGGTTTCTCTAATGGCACAAATAGTATCCTAGACAACAGTTTTTTGGTCAAGAAGATAGTCTTTCGTGTCAGTCTTCTTCCTGTAATCAAACTCACTTCCGCATTTGTCATCCATACATTTTTTATGTTTTTTATGTTTTGTATGTTTATCTATTATGGATATAGCCCTGAGATATATTGGATACAACTGATATACTATCTCTTTGCTCTTACACTGCTTCTCCTTGGACTTTCGTGGATCACATCTTCTATAATCGTCTTTTTCAAGGATGTTGGGCAGTTTGTTGCTATCATTATACAGTTTGGTTTTTGGTTGACTCCTATATTTTGGTCGATGAAATTGGTACCAGAGAGATACCATTCACTCATCGGGCTCAATCCACTTGTTTACATCATAGAGGGGTATCGCAATAGTATGATTTATCATAAATGGTTTTGGGAAGATATGCACATGACACTCTACTATTGGGCTATTACTTTAGTGATATTTATCGTTGGTGGGTTGACATTTGCTAGACTTAGACCTCATTTTTCGGATGTATTATAATGCCAAAAACAACTACAATAAAAGTAGACAACTTAACAAAGCTCTATCATCTCTACAACAAACCGCAAGATAGACTCAAAGAGGCTCTTCATCCTTTGAGAAAATCATATCATCAAGAGTTCTATGCTCTTGATGATGTGAGTTTCGAGATATTCAAGGGTGAAACAGTCGCTATCATAGGTAAAAATGGTGCAGGCAAATCGACACTGCTTAAGATGATCACTGGTGTTTTGACTCCTACGAATGGTACAATAGAGAGAGATGGTCGTATAGCATCTCTCTTGGAGTTGGGTGCAGGATTCAATCCTGAGATGACAGGGATAGAAAATATCTATCTCAATGGTACACTTATGGGCTTCAGTGATCGAGAGATGGATAGCAAGGTAGAGGCTATATTGTCTTTTGCTGATATAGGAGAGTTTATCCATCAACCTGTCAAGATGTATAGCTCAGGGATGTTTGCACGGTTGGCTTTCTCTGTATCTATCAATGTAGAGCCTGATATATTGATCATTGACGAGGCTTTGAGTGTGGGTGATATGGCATTTCAAATGAAGTGTTTCAAGAAGTTTCAAGAGTTCCAAGAGCAAGGCAGGACGATACTTTTTGTCACTCATGCTCTCGATACGGTTATCCGATACTGTACGCGAGGTATCGTCATAGATGCTGGCAAAAAAGTATGCGATGATAGTGCCAAAGAGGCCGTAGATCTATTCAAGCAGATATTGACAGGACAATATAACCCAAACAAAGAGGAGCAAGAGGGAAAAGCTCAAGAGATTCTTTGGCAGGAGAGTATACTCAAAGAGCAATTTGCACCAAACAAAAATGCTTTGGTATATGGAAATGAGCGAGCAGTGATCTATGACTATGCAATGCTTGATACCACCCAAAATCCAAGTGTGATATTTGATTATGACCAGCGTTGCAAAATCGTAATGAAAGTACAATTCAACGAAGCTATCGACGCTCCTATATTTGCTTTTACGATCAAAGATGCCAAAGGATTGGAGATCACAGGGACCAATAGCTTGATGAAGCACCACATGACCCCTCTCTACAAAGTTGGAGAAAAGATCACGATAGTATTTGAACAAAAGCTCAATCTCCACCCTGGGAAATATGCTCTCTCTTTGGGCTGTGTAGCTATCAATGATGATGGTGTAGAGGTCTATACACGACTCTATGATATCATACTCTTTGAAGTGATAGGGAGTGAACAGATGGTAGGATTTTTTGATCTTAAGAGTTCGATAACGATAGATAGAGACTGATGACCTTTTTCAAACATGAGCAACTCTTTTATCTCCTCGTATCTACGACGATATTCGTGCTACTCTTTACCCATCCATTTATGCGATATCCTTATGATATATGGGCGCATCTTTTTATCATAGATAATCACTATGACAACCTTGTAAATATGCCTGAGGTGAGAAAAATTTGGCATAAAATATGGGCGTTTATCTTTGATATTATAGATATTGAAACGACACAGATACTACTAAGAGCAAAGATCATCCATAGCGTACAGCTCTTATTGAGTCTCAGTGCAGTTTTTATATTTGCTAGAGTAGTTATACGCTTGATTTTCACGACTATCGAGAGACTTATTAGCAACTATATGGCATATTGGGCTACACTCATATGGCTCACTATCTATGCGACACACTCCCTACACTACCATCAAGTGTGGATCCTCTGGTACTCTGTCAATTATCAAATCACACTACCACTCTTTTGGTATGATATGGCTTTGATCCTGATGGTACTCTTTGAAGTACAAAAGCCTTTACTCAAAACATTTTATATCTTGCAAATCACTCTTTTGTCACTCTTTATACTTGCCATTCATCCTATGGAGTTTTTGTATCTCTTGATGCATCTTCTATTATTGTCGTTTCTCTTTATAGATAAAGTAGTGCTTTTTGCTAAGAAGCATGTATTTTTTCTACTTGCTACACTCTCGATTTCTCTACTTGTTATGCAGCGATTGTACTCCGAACAACTCCCCCCTATCATCCAATATCTCACTATAGAGAAGCTACCAGAACTCTACGCACTTATCCTCCATAATGGTGAATTTCTTATAAGAAATGGACTCACGAGAGCCAACGCATCATTCAATGATCTTATGGTGCTCTCTTTGTCTGTAGGGATGATACTCTTTCTATATATCAGCATATTCGTAAAAAAGCAAAAGAGAGAGAGGATAAATATCCAAATCTATGCGTATCTTTTGATCACTTCACTTTTTGTATTGATCCCTCTTTTTGTATGGAGTGCTGGGTTTGCTTCGGTGATCACCAAACCAGAGGTTGTCAACCGCTTCTACTATAGCTCAAGTATCTTTATTTTGTTGCCTATAGCTCTCTATTATCTCTTGCACTACTGTTTACAAACTATGAATATACAACGATACAATATATCTATACTAGCGATTATAGTAGTCATGTTTGCTTACTCAAAATTCTATACAAAAAATCAAGCATATTATAAAAATATCAAATCACTAGAGTATAGTTTTGATAACAAAAAGGTAGGATTTCATCTCAGCAAATCTGATATAGAGCAGATAGGCGAAGAGCTCCAAGCATATGAACGACGAAGAGACAAAAGCAAAAAGGTTCTCTACCTAGCTAGAGGTGATATCGCTATGGTATTACGACATATCTATCATGCCCATGTATATTGGCGAGGACGCAACACAAACCCAAGCTACCAAAACATGCTAGAGTATCAAAAGATGAAAACAACTAAAAATCAAGAGATTATTATATTTGAAACCCCAAAGAACTTTGTGAAGTATGAACCATATCGCTAAGCTGAAGTTTCCAAATGATAGTAAAACAATGATTTAAGAAGTGTTAAAATGGCAAATACTTCTCTATCACACCTTTGGGTGCTTGTATCAAGAGAGGAGTCTTGTCGTAGTCGAGCCATTGGAGTATCTGCTTCATTTGCTTTTCATTCATGGCTGTACAGCCTGCTGTCGGTACACTCTTGATATGCATAAAGATACAAGAGCCTGCTCCTCGTTTGGCTTTGGGGTTGTGATCTACAACGACTCCATATTTGTAGAAATTTTTTGAGAATTTCATATGCTCAAAGCTCTTATAATCTCTACGAATTTTTGTACTATCTACGATCTTGTTGTAGTATTTGGAGTGGATATCATCGACACAGTGATCTCTCTCTTTGTAAACTCTATAAGGGTATGAGATAGCAAAAGGTGCATAGCCAAATCCCTGCTTAAGTCGGAAGATACCAGCAGGGGATTTGCCATCTCCCTCTTTTTTGATGGGATTGCCATCGTGAGGTATCGTGTGCAAACCGATACCCCACGCTAAACCATTGCGTCCTATCTTGACGGAGATAGCCTTGCCTACTCTATACCACCTCTTCTTTTTTTGCATATATCGCTGCAAAACTCCCGAGGAACTACTCCAATCTTTGGTAGTGACAGTGATGATCTGCTTTGTGTTGATAAGTTCTACTTTGACTCCTGAAGCTCCCAACCAAAACCAAGAGAGACAAAAAGCGATAAATATCTTCATAGCAATACTCCTTATGTTATAATAGCACTATTATAACAAAAAATAGCATGATATATTCAAGAGAGATACATGGCAATTAGTATAAAATATCATATTCAAAAGATAACAAGGGATACATATTGGGTGCAAAATTAAATTTATCGTTTTATAGTGGGAGTGATCACTATAGTGATGGCGATATAGAGGATGAACTCTTAGAGATAGTGAAAAATAACGAAACCTATGATGAGGTCTTGGCTCAAGATGATAGATGGGCATTGCTTTACCACCTCTCTGATATTCGCCACAATATTATCAATTGGTACCCTTTTGAGCCTGATAGCTCTTGTTTAGAAATTGGTGGTGGATGTGGTGCTATCACAGGTGCTTTATGCCAAAAGCTAGCACATGTGAGTGTCGTGGAACTCTCCAAGAGACGCTCTACTATCAACTACGAACGACACAAAGCGTATGATAACCTAGAGATTATCGTAGGTAACCTCAATGAGATCAGATTTGAACAACAGTTTGACTATATCACACTCAATGGTGTACTAGAGTATGCAGGCTCTTTTACTGATGGCAGTGACCCCTATAAAACATTTTTAAAACAGATCAAAAAGTATCTCAAACCAGATGGAAAGCTCATCGTCGCTATAGAGAACCGCTATGGATTGAAGTACTTTGCAGGAGCGAGAGAAGATCACACTTCTAAGATGTTTGATAGTATCACAGGGTATGGAGGCAATAAAAGCGTGCGGACATTTGGCAAAGTAGAGCTAGAAAAACTTTTAGCTGGGAGTGGCTATCCAAAGCAGGAGTTTTATTACCCCCATCCTGACTACAAAATGCCTCTGGAGATATATAGTCAAGAGTGGCTCCCTAGCCACCATACCACACTCTCTCCTGCACCCAACTTCGATAGCGAACGCTATGAGCTCTTTGATGAGACAAAAGCGTTTGAAGGTATTATAGCAAACAATCAATTTGAATTTTTTGCGAACTCATTTTTGGTTATATGTGGAGAATAGATGAAGATTTTATATGTAAAAAACAGTAATACAAGAGCAAAAGAGTTTCAACTCACAACAACAATCTATGAAGTTGATGGTCAAAAATATGTCAAAAAAACGGCAAGCACCCAAGATGCTATCCCTCACCTCAAAAATATGGCAAAAAACTATGAGAAGCTTTCAAATGCCATCACCAACCCAAAAGTTCAATTAGCAAAAATCGTTGAAGAGAGTGCAGAAGCTTTGGTCTTTGAATATATAGAGGGTCAAAGCTTGGAAGAGAGATTTTATGATGCTATAGAGCGAGATTTGCAAGAAGCATATGGAGTCATAGATAGATATCGCAGACTCTTAAATGAGAGTTTCAAGACCACGCAAGTGAGCGACTATACACCTGATGCGTTCGAGCAAAGAGTATTTGGAGAGAGTACCAAGGGAGTAGATGAGCGTCGTCTCTTTGAGACACCATCCAATATAGATATGCTTTTCTCAAATATAATAGAGCGAGATGGGATTACTTATCTTATCGATTATGAGTGGGTTTTTGATTTTGCTGTTTCGGTGGATTTCGTACTCTACAGAGCACTCTCTCAGCTAAAAAGAGAAGAGATAGTAGAATACTATTTTGATACCAAAGAGTTGGAACTCTATAGAAAGCAAGAGGAGAACTTCATCTTGGGTTATGTACTCAATAGGGACTCCTTTTTTCAAATACAGCACCACTATCTCAAAAATAGACTCACGATAGAAGAGGAGACACAAAAGAAGATCCAACAAGCAAATATTATCAAAGAGCAGAATAGATACAACGAAGAGTTGATAGAGCAGATCGCAGAGCTCAAAGATATAGCACAATCATTGAGGATAAAAAACAGAATCAAAAAGATAGCTCCCAAGATCACCCCTACGAAACTCATCGCTCCCTTACGCACTATCCAAAAAAACCCTACTCTTTTGAAAAAAGCACTCTACTATGCAAAACGAGGAGAGTTTGGCTATCTCTACAAGAAAATAAGAGAAAAAAATAGTCAAAACATTACACAAAGCAAAAACCTCACACAGATAAATCCCCAAGAGTACTTCAAGCCATTTGTAGCGAGTGATTATCCTATGGGGGAACGCATCATAGATGTCATCATCCCTGTCTATAATGGCTATAAGTTTCTTACACCTCTCTTTGATAGTATCGAGAGGAATACTACAACTCCTTATAGGTTGATCGTAGTCAATGATGCTAGCCCTGATGAACGAGTCAAGCCTCTCTTACTAGAGCGGTTGGAGAAGCACCCTAGCTCCATCTTCATCGACCATGAGGCAAACCTAGGTTTTGTCAAGAGTGTCACGGAAGCCTATAGTCATACGAGTAGTCACTTCCTCATACTCAACACAGATACAGAAGTACCCTCCTACTGGATAGAACGGCTCATGCATCCTATACTCAACATGGAGAGGGTGGCATCGACGACACCATTTACCAACTCTGGACAGATAGCAAGTTTCCCGAACTTTATCGCTGATAACAATATCTTCGAGGGGATGAGTGTCGATGCACTTGACCAACACTTTAAGCAGGTCAATCCAGAAAATTTCTATACACAAGTGCCTACAGGCGTAGGATTTTGTATGGGTGTCAACTATGACTTAATTCAAGATATTGGGTTCTTTGTAGAAAAAGAGTTTGGACGAGGATATGGTGAAGAGAATGACTGGTGTCAAAGAGCTATCAGGGCTGGTTACAAAAACTTGATGGTACCCAATCTCTTTGTCTATCACAAACATGGAGGCTCATTCTCTGCTGAAGACAAAGCCAAACTCATGAAAGAGAATGCGATCAAATTGCTACACAAACATCCCAACTATGATAAAGATGTCGCCAACTATGTTGCCAAAGATCCGCATCAAATCTTGAGAAATATTCTTGTCATAGTGGCATCTTCACATCATGAGCAGGGTCTATATCTCATCATAGACCAAGCACTTGGTGGTGGTGCAAACCACTATACAAGTGACCTCATTGAGCAATACAAAAAAGAAAACAAAAAGATACTACACCTTGTCTATGACTACTATGCAAGTAGTTATAATATCCATTTTGATTATAAAGAGTATCACTTCTCTTATAGGTTTGATTCTTTACAAGCAGTGCAAATATTTATCGCTCATCTTCATATAGAGGAGATCTTTCTCAACAATCTCGTCTCATTTCAAGAGAAAAATCTGCTTTTCCCATGGATAGAAAAACTTGCAAAGGGTGAGAGTCGATTGATCATACCTATCCATGACTACTACCCTGTATGTCCCAACTATACACTCCTCGACCCTCAAGGAGAGTTTTGTGAAATACCACACTCCCTACAAACTTGCCAAACTTGCCTAAAAAACAATAAACTTGAGTGGAAGACATTTGTCCAAGATGATATAGATATCAGATCATGGAGATCATCTTGGAGTAGGCTCTTGAGACTCTCAGAGAAGATCATATGCTTTTCTGACTCTTCTAAAGAGCTACTTTTGCGAGCATATAGAGAGATAGAAGCATCCAAGATAGAGATCATACCCCATAGCGCAGCACCGCTCAAACCTATAGAACAAAAAGAAAAGAGTGAGACTCCATACAAAACTATAGGTATATTAGGAGCGATCAATCAAGCAAAGGGTGCTAATATCATTGAGAAGTTAGTCAAAGAGATAGATGAAAAGTCACTCCCTATCAAAGTCGTACTCATAGGAGAAATATCCAAAAATATCTCTAGTAACAACTTTACAGTGACAGGACGATACCAAAGAGAGCAGCTTCCCGAGCTTGTGGTAGCACATGATATAGATATCTTTCTCCTCCCCTCTGTATGCCCAGAGACTTTCTCTTATACGACACAAGAGATCATCATGATGGATATGCCTCTCATGGTTTTTGATATAGGGGCTCCTGCAAAGAGAGCTTCCCACTATGACAAAGGTGTCGTATTGTCCAAAGAGTATGTAGAAAATATACTCAAATATATGCAACAGTTAGAGGATGCAGAGTAGGATGGATACAAGGATACGACTCGATGGTATAGATCTCCTTCGTGGTATAGCAGTGAGTGGTGTAGTGATGTATCACTTTTTTGTTTTATTGGATTTGGTACACAATCCCTACTTTACATATATTCACGCCTTTGGTTCACTCGGAGTGCCTCTCTTTTTTGTGATAAGTGGCTATCTCATCTATAGATCTGTGGACAATAGTACCAAGAGGATGGGCAGGAAAAGGGGGGTTATCAACTACTTTTTACATAGATTTTTTCGTATAGCCCCTGCTTATTATGTCAATCTATTTTTTCTCTTGATTTTGGCATCTTTGATACTTGATAGTAGTTTTTTATACTCATCATCATTTCTCAAGCAACTCCTCTCTAATCTCACCTTTACCTCCTATTTTGTCCATAGGACATCAGGTTTTGGGTTCAATGGTGCATACTGGACACTCAATATAGAGATGCTTTGGTATATCCTCGCACCACTTATACTCTTCTATATTCAACGCACGAGAGTTTTTCTAGTATTGGCTCTCTTGAGTCTCCTCTATCTATGGAGTATCAACCAAGGCTACTTCGATACTCTTTTTGGATTTGAAAAGTCCTCTGCTATCTATGGACTAGAGCTTCGATATCTTGCAACCCAACTTCCTGGGCAGATCAACTTCTTCATAGCTGGTATACTCATCTATAGATACTCGCTCTCTACTAAGAGACTCTTACTCAAGTGGATATATCTCCTCTCTATAGTTATTATTTTCTTATTTGTAGCATTTGATGGATATTATGGTCGAAGCAGCAGTTTTGTCATAGATCAATCATTGACACTGCTTGTATCTTCTACTCTTTTTGTTTTGCTCTATAAAGCCAAAATTAAAGGTTTTACATTTTTGGAGTGGATAGGCAAGATATCATACTCACTCTATCTTTGGCATATGCCTCTGCTTTTTGTGATGAAGCATAACAATATATTACATTTTATACCTCTCTATATAACCATCATACTCTATACTTTAGTACTCCTTGCTATATCATCTTTGAGTTATTATCTTATCGAAGAGGGTGGATTTTTGTTGCGTAAAAAATTCGAACTCAAACTAAAAAAAGATACTCATAAATGACTAAAAACTCTTCGATAGAAAACATACAGATGCTGCGAGCCATCGCGGCGATACTTGTAGTGATGCACCATCTCTTACCACACTATATGGCAATGGGTGGAGATATCGCTATCATCCATAGAGTTTCGCAATGGGGATTTGTAGGAGTAGATATCTTTTTTGTGATTAGTGGTTTTATCATAGCATATACAACACTTCCAAAAAAACGCACATTTAGCAATGCAAAAACTTTTATCAAACATCGACTCTTTCGTATCTATCTAGGCTATTGGCCCTTTTTGCTCCTGATGTTTGTGGGTTTGAGTATCGTCAATCCCCTCAAACTAGAGTCTCTTGATATTGTCGGTTCTATTTTTCTCCTCAATGCAGATAGATTCAAACTTCTACTCTCTGTCTCTTGGTCTCTAAGTTATGAGTTGTACTTCTATCTACTTTTTACTTTTTCATTCTTCTTCACAATCAAAAAATTGCAAATTATCTTACCATCTTTTACACTTGCTTTAGTGATTGTTGTACTGCTTGTCTATAGCGATCCTAGTCTGGAGTCTCACTTCTTCTACTCTCCATTTCTTTTAGAATTTTTTGCTGGTGTCTTGCTCTACCTCTACCGAGACTATCTCTTAAACTACTGGATGCTAGCAGTGAGTATAGTTGCTATCATCTTAGCCTATGGATATGGCATCGCATTTGAGACAAAAAATGGTCTCTTTAGAGTACTCTCTTTTGGTACAGCTTCATTTTTTGTCGTTTTGTTAGCACTGATATTGGAGTACAAAGGTTTGTTCAAGGCATCAGGCAAGATAGTAGCTATAGGGGATGCCTCCTATACACTCTACCTCTCACATCTGATCTTGATACAACTCTTCTATATGGTTGGTCTTAGAGGGCTATTTACAAGCACCAACAGTTGGATACCTCTGATAGGGTGGCTCGTCGCCCTTATGGGTACGATAGGATTTAGTATTATATACTATCAGAAGATAGAAAAACCCGTCTACGAAAAAGTGATACAACTATGAAGATATCACTTATCATCCCCACATACAATGCCGAAGCCTATCTCCCTAAACTTTTAACAAAGCTCAAAGAGCAGTCGATAGAGTTTGAGTTGATCATCATCGACTCTAGCTCTAGTGACACTACTCCAACAATAGCCCAAGAGTATGTCGATAAATTTATCACTATACCAAAGAGTGAGTTTGATCATGGAGGTACGCGTACCCAAGCAGCCCAACAAGCCTCTGGAGATATAGTAGTCTTCTTAACACAAGATGCCCTACCTGTAGATAACTATGCTATAGAACGGATAGTCAAAGTATTTGAAGATGATGCAATAGGTGCTGCCTACGGTAGGCAGATAGCCTATGAGCAGACTTCACTCTTTGGGAAACATCTACGGAGATTTAACTATCCTGAGACTTCTCACCTCCGTACAATTGCAGATAGCCAGCAGTATGGCATGAAGACTGTCTTCCTCTCTGATAGCTTTGCTGCATATAGAGTAGAAGCTCTTCGCAAGATAGATTGGATCAAAGATGGCCTCATCAGTAGTGAAGATAGCTACGCAGGAGCGAAGATGCTCTTAGCAAATTATACTTTAGCATATGTTGCAGATGCACAAGTCTACCACTCTCATAGCTATAGCATTATGGAGGAGTTTCGGCGATACTTTGATATTGGTGTCTTCTACAACCGTCAAAAATGGATACAAGAGAGATTTGGTAAGGCAGAGGGAGAGGGCAAGAGATATATCATCTCAGAGTTCAAATACCTTCTCAAAAATAGAGCGTATCTCAAAATACCAGAATTTTTCATAAGAAATGCGATGAAGTATACTGGTTACAAACTAGGGCAACAGCATAAAAAATTCTCCCCATCTATGATACAAAAGATGACTATGCACCCTTTGTGGTGGGAAAAAACCAACTATTTTTTATAGTTTTGCTATAATAGATATAATTATACAATGAAAGGAGAGGAGATGAAGTGGCATGATAGCGTAAGAGTTAAACTAATCGGTTTCTTTCTTATTGTTAGTACTGTTTTTATGATTACTCTACTGAGTGTTATCAATATCCTCAAGCATGATGCCCTCATACATAATGCATCTGATGAAGTGAATTTAGCTACTATACAAGTACTCAATAATTTACAAAACAACAAATACAAAGTGGAGGAGATTGTATTGGCACTTGCCTCAGTGAGTAGAGATTTCAATCATACAGTAGATCAAGAAGAGATTATCCGTAACCTACTAGAAGCAAACAATAGTGGTCTCATTATCAGTGGTGGTATATGGTTTGCACCTTATGCTATTGATTCCAATAGAGAGGATTTGAACTATTTTTTCAATAGAGAGAAGGATAATAGTTTTACTCTTGTGAAGGATTATCTGCAAAATAGTCCAATCCACTATAGAGATACAGAGTATTATGTCGTAGCAAGCTATCTCAAAAAAGGTGAAACATACTGGACAAAAGTCTATCAAGATCCTGTCACAAAAAAAGATATGATCACAGTAGCATCTCCTATATATAGAGGAGATACCTTTATAGGTGTGGCAAGTGTAGATTTAGTGATCAAAGAGTACAATACGAAAATATTTGGTGCTTTCAAATATCCCCATAAATATTTGATGATGATAGATAGAGAGGGGGCAATAATCACAAAATCAAAGCTACTTAAACAATTTTCTGATGCCAAGAGATTGTACTCCAAGGATTCTCTTGAATTTACAAAAGATTTTCAAGCCTTGAAACCTATCTTTGATGATTGTGTTACTTCTCAAGAGTGTAATGAGAGCCTTGCAAAAGCACTCTCAAACAAAAGTCTTGAAATTAGTGAAGAAGAGGGGATAAGAATAGCAAAAATCTTTGAGAGACGGGGTAGAGATAAAGGAGTGTGGCAAACGATTAATTTTATCGATAATGATCCTATTTTACAAGAAGATAGTGTGGTGACCCTCTTTCATTTCCCTTTAACTGACTGGAAGATTATTGTGGGTATATCCAAAGTACAACTCCTTGAAAAGAGTGATAAACTCTATCAAAAGATCATCAATGTTTCTATCATCTTGATACTATTAGTGACGCTAACGGGTTACTTTTTGCTCAAAAATATCTTTATCAAACCGATAGAAGATATCAATAAACAGTTGATATACAATAGCAAACACAATGAAAACCATTATGCCCTACTCTCCTGCACAGATAGAGGAGAGATAGGTCTCTTGGTAAATAGTCTCAATCTTAGGACGAAAGCTCTTGTAGAGTCACAAGAGAGAGAAGCAAGCGAAATGAAGAAGCGTAAGATCAATGAAAAACTACTCGAACAGCAGTCGAAATTGGCTGCAATGGGTGGGATGATGGATGCTGTAGCGCATCAATGGAAACAGCCACTCAATGCTTTGAGTATGTATAGTGAATTGATCAAAATGGATGTTGTAGAGGGCAATGTCGATGAAGAGTATATCAATAAATTTAGTGATGATATTCAGTTGCAAATTCGGCATATGCTCAATACACTTGATGAGTTTCGTACTTTTTTCCGTCCCAACAAAGAAGAAGAGAATTTTTTACTTATAGATGTGATCAACTCTGTACTCTTCTTGACCAAAGATGAGTTTTTGAAAAACTCTATCACAGTGAAGATAGTACAAGATGACAAGATAGAGATTTATGGATTTAAAAATGAGTTTAAACATTTGATTTTGAATATCATCAATAATGCAAAAGATGCATTCAATGAAAATAATATCAAAGATAAAGAGATCGACTTCGCACTTATCAATGATACTCAACACAAAAGAGTGGAGATTATAGATAATGCTGGAGGTATTCCCACCAATATCATTAATGATATTTTCAAAGCCAATGTCACGAGCAAAGCTGATGCTCAAGGGACAGGGATAGGTCTCTTTATGAGTATGCAAATTGCAAAAAAACATGGTGCTACAATTTTGGCAGAAAATACAGAGCATGGAGCTAAATTTATCGTAGAGTTCCCCAAAGAAATCTCATAGATCTCTTCACTCTTGATCATCGTGGTAGGATTGTTTTTGTTATAGATAAAACTCTCTATACCACTCTACGAAATCCGCTATCCCTACATCTAAGCTCGTCTTAGAGTTGTAGCCAAAATCCCTCTGCATCTTTGTTGTATCTGCATAGGTAGAGACGACATCACCATTTTGCATAGGGAGCATCTCTTTTTGGGCGACTGCTCCTAGACTCTTCTCTAAAGTTTCGATGAAATCCATCAGTGCTACGGGTGCATTGTTGCCTATATTGTATATCCTGTAGGGAGCTGAAGAGCTCTCTGGTGTAGGGTTTTTGGGATCCCACTTGCTATCTGCTTTTGCTGGGTTGGCTATCACTTTGAGTATTCCATCTACGATATCATCTATATAAGTAAAGTCTCGGCTCATCTCTCCATAGTTGAAGACTTTGATAGGACGATTGTGTGTGATCGCATCGGCGAAAAGCATCGGTGCCATGTCAGGTCTACCCCATGGTCCATAGACAGTAAAAAACCGCAAACCTGTAATTGCAATACCATAAAGATGTGCATAAGCGTGTGCCATCATCTCGCTTGACTTTTTAGTAGCGGCATAGAGGCTCACAGGGTGGTCAGTATGATCAGAAGTCTGAAATGGCTGAGACTGGTTCAACCCATAGATAGAGGAGCTAGAGGCAAAAGAGAGATTTTTGATGCCATTTTGTCTACACCCTTCGAGTATATGGATAAAGCCTGTGATATTGCTATCTATATAGGCATAGGGGTTCTCTAGCGAATATCGCACACCTGCTTGGGCTGCGAGATGACAAACAGCATCGAAAGACTCCTTGGCAAAGAGTTGTTCCATCCCTACCCTATCTCTGAGATCGAGCTTGATAAACTTATGGAGTGGATACCTACTAGAGTGGACAAACTGCCCCTCCTCTATCAACTCTTCATCTATCCCTAGCTCTGCCAATCGTCCATACTTCAGCCTCGTATCGTAGTAGTCATTGATACTATCCATACCAACGACCTCATGCCCTAACCTCAACAACTCTCTAGTGAGGTGAAACCCTACAAAACCTGCTGTTCCTGTCACAAAAATCTTCAATCTTCTACTCCATATCTATACTCTAATAACAAAATTATATCCAAAATAGAGCAAACTAAAGATGTTAAGATATAATGTTCTTCTGTTTTTCAAAAATAAGGATATTTATGATTGCTGGATATGTCAAGATCTACTATCAACTCTTCACATTTGTGACACTCCTCTCGCTCTACTCTTACTTTTATCTTGATCTACTTCTATTGCAATTTTTCCATGCACATATCTCAAGCCCTCTGATGCCATATATTCAATATCTTTCACATCTTGGTAAATCTACTTGGTATATCGTAGGTTCTCTACTACTCTATCTCATATTTCGTATCAGTAGACCCACTATAGCCAAAGCCTCCCTCTTTCTCCTCTCTACGACCCTACTCTCTGGTATCTTGGTCAATATCATCAAAGTGATCTTTGGAAGAGCGAGACCCAAGCTCTACATAGAGGAGCATCTCTACGGCTTCTATTGGCTACAGACAGATGTCCTCTACCGCTCCTTCCCCTCTGGACATGCGACGACTGCTATAGGAGTGTGGCTCGCTTTTGCACTGCTCTTCCCACGATACAGAGTTCCATTGATACTTATGGGGGTAGTGATAGCTATGACGCGTATAGTCTTGACTGAACACTATCTCAGCGATATACTCATCGGAGGCTTTCTTGGTGGGCTCACTACGATGATACTCTATCGACTCTTTTATCCACAAGGAAGCCTCCACAATGAGATATAACACCCTAGAGCAGAGATATCCAAATATTATTCTCCTGCTCGCTCTCTTTTTGAGCTTCTATTACAACTTAGGCTCTGTGGCACTCTTCAACCTCGATGAGGGGGCTTTCAGTGAAGCGACACGAGAAATGGTAGAGAGTGGCAACTACCTCACCACTTACCTCAATGGCGCTTTACGCTTCGACAAGCCGATATTGATCTATTGGCTACAAGCTTTCTCTGTGCATATATTTGGCTTGGGAGAGTTTGCCCTGCGTCTGCCATCTGCACTCTCTGCGACACTTTGGGTGGTTGTACTCTACTGGTTTACCAAAGAGCATTTTGATAGATATATCGCTTTTATGGCTGCATTTATGATGGCTACAGCTCTACAAGTGAGCATCATCGCCAAAGCCTCTATCGCCGATGGTTTGCTCAACCTCCTCATCGCTTCGAGTATGTTTCTCTTCTACCTCTACTATACCAGACGACACAAGCTCTATCTCTATGGACTCTTTGGCTTCATCGCTCTAGGGGTATTGACCAAGGGACCCGTAGCGATATTGGTTCCTTTAGCGGTGACTTTTATATTTATGGCACGCAAAAGAGAGTTAGGTTTGTGGCTACGGATGGTTTTCAATCCTTTGGGCATAGTGATATTTGCTGTGGTTGCTCTGCCGTGGTATATCCTAGAGTATCTCGACCAAGGAGAACTCTTCATCAATGGATTTTTTTTCAAACACAATATCAATAGATTTAATACTTCACTAGAGGGGCATAGCGGAAGTCTCTTCTACTTCATCCCTGTGGCACTGGTGGGCTTGATGCCCTATACGACACTCTTTGTGCGTGCGATACGAGATATCAAGAGTTGGTTTGCCGATGATTTGCATCAGTTTTTGATCATTTGGTTTCTTTTTGTCTTTCTCTTCTTTTCTCTTTCGGGTACGAAGCTCCCACACTATGTCATCTATGGCTATACACCACTCTTTATATTGATGGCACGCTCTATAGCGAAGGTTCGTTCAGATCTCTTACTCCTGCTACCACCTCTGATACTCTTCATTATACTGCTAGTACTGCCTCTCATCGCTCCTTTTGTAGAGCCTATGGTGCGACACCCCTTTGCCAAAGATATACTCCACTCGGCTCTATCAGAGTTTGGCTGGGTTTGGTATGGTACTTTTGCTCTGTTGATAGCTCTCGTAGCATACCTGATACGAAGTCGCAGTGTGGCACGAGACTACAAACTCTTTACTATAGGTATACTCACCGCTATCGCTGTGAATGCAGTAGTCATGCCCACCTACGCTCATATCACCCAAGAGCCTATCAAACAAGCAGCCCTCATAGCCAAAGAGCATAACTACACTGTACACATGTGGCAGATAAATACCCCTAGCTTCATGCTCTACAGCCAAAAACTCACCCTCAAAACCAAACCAAAAGCAGGCGAAATACTCTTCACCAAAAGCCACAAACTCAAAGCCTTTGCAGAGTATGAAGTACTCTACCAGAAACATGGGGTGACACTCGCTAAGATAGTGAGAGAGTAGCACTCAGTAACCACTCATCGCTATCGAGATATTAGATATCGGCTGCTCCTAGCAATGTGACGATATCACCAAAGTGATCTGCAGTAACTGTAGGATTATAGTGTGTGATACTCTCCTCATAGTTATAACCATATGTGACTCCTATACTCTGCATACCTGCACTATTGGCTGCTATGATGTCATTTTTGGAGTCACCAATCATGATGCACTCGGCTGGAGTCATCTTTAACTTTTTGCAAGCATGCAGTAGAGGTAGTGGGTGTGGTTTTTTCTCTTCTAAGCTATCACCACCCAAGAAAAACCTAAACAAATCATCCATCCCCAACGCCGTGAGGATAGGTGAGACAAATCCCTCTGGTTTGTTGGTCACTATGACAAGTCTGTAACCCATAGAGTTCAATGCTTGTAGAGTCTTGAGGACATTGGGATAGGGGCGAGTCTCTTTTGCAAGGTGTTGCTCATAACTTGCTAAAAAAAGTGCCAAAGCCTCATCAAAGAGTCTCTCATCCAAATCTGCATCTATCTGTGTACCTCCTGATAATGCCCGCTTGACAAGTATCTGTGCACCATTACCCACCCACTGTCGAATAGTCTCTTGCCTAAAAGGCTCTCTCTTGAGAGAGTGTAGCATATCATTGATAGCAAATGTCAAATCAGGCACACTATCTATCAGTGTACCATCGAGGTCAAAAAGTAACGCTTTTTTGTTATGAAATTTCAATCTATATCCTTTTATAATAAAGAGTAATCTGTGTGTGACACTTTTTTGACGATCTCCTCCTCTAGCTCCATTTTGTTGAGGGCTAGACAGTTGGGGCATCGTGAGAAAGGCACAGGAAAGCTCTGTTTGCATTTCGTGCAAAGGTAGCTAAAGAGCAAGTCTCCATCTTCTTCGAGTCCATTGACTCTCGCAGATACAAGAAGGTCTATCGTAAATATCCCACACTTCTGTGCTGGTTCTGAGAGATAGCCTTTGGCAAAATATATTGCTACTAGTGAGTTGTTTTGAGATATGAGATCCATATCAAGTTGCGAATAGGGCAAAAACCATAATATATCCAATATAGAGTGCAAAGAGTCATCGTCTATCTTGCTCCACGCTGTTGGGATGTCAAGCCGAAAGAGGAGTGCGATGATAGGTCTATAGAGTGCAGGTTCTTCATCCAAAAGTTGGCTAATGATCGTCACTTTCTCTTGGGGAAGTATATGTTTATCGGCGATCACTTTTTCAAAATATAAAAACTTCTCAAGAGCATGCGTCTCTTCACCCAAAACTTTGAGAGGCTCTATCACCTCTAATGCTTTGTCATATTTACGCATCATCTCATAAACGATACCAAGCTCATAGAGAACTTTTTTGTTGCGAGGTCGCTTATGGAGTATCTCCGAAAATATAGCTCTCGCTCGCTCCAAAAATCCTGCTCTTAGATAAGTTTGTCCGAGTCGCTCCATCAACTCCTCTTTATCTATAGGGTTGTTTGTATGCTTGATGAGATAGAGATAGATATTGATCGCCTTGTGATACTCTCCACTATTTTCAAAGGCTTTTGCAAGAAGTACGAGAGGATTGAACATCGCAGTATCAAAGGGCATCGTACTCGTATCCAAAGCACACTCTGCACTTTCGAACTTTTCCAAAAATCTACGCAGTGTACTCTTCTCTTTTTGTTGGCTATATGCTCCCCATACATAGGTTACGATAGATATCATCAAACTTAGTGCAATGATAAGCATAATACTAAAGAGGGGATCCCTATACGAGGGAAGTATACTTTCCAATTTTCTCTTCTCCTGTTGCTAGATGATGTAGTCTTATTCTCAAATGGTGGAATTACTTTTGTCTATGTGCTTAGGCTTCATGTGTCGAATTATACCTAATTTGGCTATAATATGCACTATGATTGACAACAACTCCATAGAAGCACTCAAAAACAGTATAGATATAGTCGATGTAATAGGCAACTACATAGAGCTACGAAAAGCAGGAGCCAACTACAAAGCCAACTGTCCATTCCATGGAGAAAAAACTCCTAGTTTTGTGGTGAGTCCAAGCAAGCAGATATACCACTGCTTTGGCTGTGGCGTAGGGGGTGATAGTGTCAAATTTGTGATGGAGATAGAGAAACTAAGCTACCCAGAAGCTATAGAGAAACTCGCATCCAACTATAACTTCACACTCCAATATACCAAAGGAAGTAGCGACTATAGCCAATCCAAACGCATCTTAGAATCTCTGCAAAAGTGGTATGTCAAAAATCTCGACTTCAACCCATCAGCCAAAAAGTATCTCCTCGATAGAGGGATCAGCAATAGCTCCATCGAAGCCTTTGAGATAGGATTTGTAGGGCGTGGTTCTGAAGTGATGCATTTCCTCTCTTCTAATCTTTTCCCCCTCCCCCAAGCCCAAGAAGCAGGCATCATCGCCCAAGGAGAGCAAGGAGAGTTCTATGCACGACTTGTAGAGAGGGTGACATTTCCTATCTACTCCTCCAATGGCTCTATAGTGGGTTTTGGTGGGCGGACACTTGGCAACCATCCAGCCAAATATATCAACTCCCCACAAACCAAGCTCTTCAACAAATCGCGTCTCCTCTATGGATACCACCGAGCCAAAGAGACTATCTATGCAAACAAAAAACTGATAGTTTGTGAAGGCTATCTCGATGTGATCATGTTTCATCAAGCAGGCTTCAAAGAGGCAGTCGCTACACTTGGTACTGCACTCACTACAGAGCATCTCCCACTCCTACGCAAAGGCTCACCGCAAATCACCCTCGCCTATGATGGAGACAAAGCAGGAGTTGCCGCAGCCCTCAAAGCAGCACACATGCTCGCTCTTGGTGGGTTCGATGGTGGTGTCATCCTCTTTCCTGATGGGCAAGACCCCGCTGATATGATAGCCCAAGGTCGCAGTGAGATGGTCGCCAAACTCCTCAGAGAGGCACAGCCACTCATCCCCTTTGTGCTAGAGACAATCTCTCGTAGTTATGACTTGAGAGATCCACGAGCCAAAGAGGCAGCATTCGCCGAAGCCAAAAGCTTCCTCTCTTCACTGAGTCAAATCATGCAAGATGCCTATATTCCTACAGCAGCTACCTATCTAGGGGTCTCCCCTGCCCTCTTCTCCAAAGGAGCCAAACTCTCCAATGTCAAAGAGCGATTTGAACAGAGACGAGAAGATGTCGAACTGCTCAGTATCCTCAAAACCCTCCAGAAGAGTCCTACGCTCATAGATGATCTGCTCAATGTCATGGATACTACAATGTTTGGGGAGTATAGAGAGATATTTGAAGCACTCCTGCGAAATGAACAGGAGCATCCCCTATTGATAGGGTTGAGTATAGATGAGACGATACAGACTATGGATGAAGAGGGCTTCAAAAAGAGTATGCTCTGGCTACTTACTGCACACTACAAAGCAGAGTATCAAACCATAGCAAAAGATAATTCTCTCTCTTACACAAAAAAGAGTTTTCTCTTGCGTAAAATAAAAATGGATATAATACCTAGATTAAAAAAAGGAGAGTTGGTAGCCTATGAGAGCTTTAGCACTATTTAGCGGAGGACTTGACAGCATGTTGGCTATCAAGCTTATCGTAGACCAAGGCATAGATGTCATCGCCATACACATCAAGACAGGGTTTGGCGGGACCAAGGATATAACACAGCTCATGCGTAGTAGAGCTCAAAAAGCAGGAGCGACTATGGAGGTAGTCGATGTGCGAGAGGAGTATATCCAAAAGATTCTCTTTGACCCTATCTATGGATATGGTAAAAACTTCAACCCTTGTATTGATTGTCATGGATATATGTTCAAAGTTGCAAAAGGTTTGATGGAGAAGTTCGATGCCTCCTTTCTGATCACTGGTGAAGTGATAGGTCAAAGACCTATGAGCCAAAGAGTAGATGCGATGAAACAGGTGAGCAAACTTGCCAATGATAGTGACGACAAACTCCTCGTTCGCCCTCTGTCAGCCAAGTTGATGGAGGCGACGACTCCAGAGATAGAGGGGTGGATAGATAGAGAGAAACTGCTTGATATTTCTGGTCGCTCCCGTAAAGTACAGATGCAGTTAGCCCAAGAGTATGGGTGGGAAGATTATGAGAGTCCAGAGGGTGGATGCCTCCTCACAGAAGCACACTTTAGCGATCGTATCCGTGAGTTTGTAGCCCATGACACACTCACAGTAGAAGAGATAGACCTGCTCAAGTATGGACGGCACTTTCGACTCCCTGATGGAGCCAAGCTCACACTAGGACGAGACAAAGAAGACAACGAAGGCTTACAAGCCATCACAACCGACAAGTATATCCCAGTGAAACTCCCTATAGGGGGTCCTTTTTCACTCTTGAGTGTTGATGCAAGCAATGAGGATAAAGCATTGGCAGCGAAGATAGCGATCACTTATACTAGAAGCTCTGCAAATGAGAGCTATGGAGTGAGTGTAGGAGAAGAGCTTTTGGAAGTCTCTCCCTTCTCTTCCAAAAAAGAGGCACAAATCTACTTCTTCAATGCAAAGTAAAATATTTAGCATAAGTTCAAGTAACTTATGTTAGAATTTCTTTCTAATTATATATGGGGAATTAGCTCAGCTGGGAGAGCGCTTCGCTGGCAGCGAAGAGGTCGACGGTTCGATCCCGTTATTCTCCACCATCCGCAAAAATAGTATAATCATTCTAGCTTTTAAATCGAAAATAAAACCTAAGATTTTTTGACAAACTCTTGTTTGAGTTTGATAGAGCCTACACCTGGGACTTTACAATCGATGTTGTGTCCATCATTGCCCTCGACAAGTCGAATGCTTTTGATCTTTGTACCTACTTTGATACCTGATGAGCTTCCTTTGACTTTGAGATCCTTGATCACTGTGACACTATCACCATCTTGTAGCTGATTGCCATTGGCATCTTTGACGATAAACTGATCTTCTTCGCTTTCACTTGCTACATCTTCTTGTGACCACTCATAACCACACTCAGGACAGATCAAAAGAGACCCATCTTCATAAGTATACTCACTTCCACATTTAGGGCAATTTGGTAAATTTTCCATATTTTTCCTTCTTTAATATCAAATATATATTTCTATTATTATACCATTAAGCTCTGATACTCAGCTTGAGGCAGTATTGCTAAGAAAATAGCGAATAGAAGCAAAACCTGATGCCCCATGGGTTTGACACTGCTCTATATGCTCTTGTGTCAATATACCACCTAAAGCGATAATCGGTATAGAGATCTCCAGAGTGAGCCTGTAGAGTGCAGCGACTCCTAAAGGTTCTCCTTTGTTGGGAGTGGCAAAGATAGGAGAGAAAGTCACCATATCTACACCATATTTTTGAGCTGTTATCACTTCATCATAGCTGTGACAACTAATAATCACAAAGAGACCCAAAGCCTTAGCGGACTCTATCGCATCAAACTGCGTACTCGTAAGATGCACACCATCCGCCCCAAGACGCTTTGCCAATTGATAATCAGAGTGTAAGAGTATCTTATCAAATGGATAGTTGGAAGCTCTCTTGAGGAAAGTTTTTGCATTGTGGGGATAGTGATCACTCTTTTTGTCACGATAGAGTATCATGTCAGCTTGTTGAGAAAATCTCTCTAAATCTTGATCGAGGTGATCAAAACAGAGAGTCGAGGGATCACTAATCGCGTAAGATATCATTCTTCTCTATATCTCTCTTTTTTGTCTGCTCTAAAAGCTCTTCTAGCAGTTTCGTCTGTTTCTTTGTCTCTTCGTACTGTTGTAACCCTACAATGAGATACTCAAGTACCACAACAAAAAAGAGTCCAGGTAGACTCCCCAAAAAGCTCAAGAAGATAGCATCCACTAAACTAAAGCGATAATATGAGAGAAAAATATAAAAAGCACCGAGTAGGAGGGAAGCCCACGCGACACCTAAAAGAAAATTGATGACTCTACTCAAGGTAGATGTTTGAAGTCTCATCTAGTATTGAGTAGTTTTATCTACGCAGTAGCTACTGCTGGTTCAGCGTGTTCACTATCATGATCTTCGATAGCAACAGCACCTGCTAGGTAAACATATGTCAATATCATAAAGACAAATGTTTGCAACAATGCAGAAAAAGTCAAAAGAAGGTATCCAGGGAGTGGAGCAAACCAAGGCACCAACATCAAGAGAACCCACAAAAAGAGGTCATCACCCTTGATATTTCCGAAGAGACGGAAAGAGAGTGAAATAATTCTTGAGAGGTGAGATACGATCTCTATAGGGAACATCAAAGGAGCCAATATTTTGACAGGTCCTGCAAAGTGTGCAAAGTAGTGAACTACACCATTGACTCTGATACCTTCAAAGTTGTAGTAGAAAAATACCAAAAGTGCAAGAGGTAGAGTGACATTGATATTGGATGTAGGAGATTCAAATCCAGGGATGATACCTATCAAGTTTGAAATCAATACAAAAAGACCAATCGTCGCTACAAGTGGAAGATATTTTCTCGCCAACTCTTCACCTATCACATCTTTTCCCATAGAGATAACACCATTGAGATATGCTTCCATGACATTTTGTGTGTTACCTGGTACAGCTAGCAGTTTGCTTGTAGCCATTTTCATTATCAATATCACTACTGCCACTACCAAAATAAGGTGACCAATCACCATCGCATTGCCATGCCCTACAAGAGCACCTATATAAGTAAATACACCTTCCATTTACACATCCTTGCTTTTTGACTAATATTTGATGAAATTATAACTTTTTTAGCTTTAGAAAGCACATGCTTTTCTCTAAGAAAATAGTATTTTGTACAAAAAAGCTCTAAGCTAAAATTTTTTAAACTCCAAATAGATAAGTAAGCCCCAAATTGCTATAATAGTTCAAAGAGATATAATTTACATAGAGGGGCGTACTATTATGAAACAATTTGACTTGAAGATTTGGAAAGGGTTGGCTATTTGGCTTCTACTCTTCTCTCTTGGTTTTGGGGCAGATCCCAAAAAGCTTCTCTCTGTGAGCAAGGTGAGAGGGAGTGAAACACAAAGTGAAGTCTCGCTGTGTGTTTCACTCAATAAGTATATATATGGTATCGACACAACAGAGGCGAAACCCTATATAGAGTTGCTACCAAAGCAATACTTCAAACTCACCATTGACTACGATGGTATCTGTATCAGAGGTCTCAAACCCCAAAAGAGTTATACCTTTACGATTAACAAAGATATCCCACTAGGTGCATACAAGCTAGATAGAGACTACACATTTACACACTCTACTGGGGATTATCTCCCAACCCTTCACTTCAAGGATGATGGGTATATACTCCCTGCAAAGGGGGAGATATCTCTCCCTATCGAGACAACAAATATAGAAAAAATGCAAATCTCTCTCTATCGTATCAATACAAATAATCTCATATCAAACATCAATAAGTATGGATTGGTTCGCATGCTCAATAGTTATACTCTTGAAGATATCGAAAATAGTGATGGCTACTTATTGTGGAAAAAAAGAGTCAAGATACATGCCACAAAAAATAGAGAAAAAACGACCGCTTTACCAGTCGGTGAGTACCTCAAAGAGAGAAAACCTGGTGTCTATATACTCACAGCTCAAGAGATCAATAGTAAGGGAGAGGTGGTCGATGATTATGAGGTGCAGACACAGTGGTTTATGATCTCAGATATCGGTCTCTACACACTGCACTCAGAGGGTGGACTAGATATCTATACAAAGAGACTCTCAACAGCTCTACCTTACGATGATATCAAGCTAGAGTTGGTCTCCAAAAACAATGAAATCTTAGGTAGATCTCAAAGTAGCAATGGCAAGGCTCACTTCAGTGAAAAACTACTCAAAGGCAAGCGAGGATTGCAAGCCAAAGCTATCTACGCTTATGGTCAAGATGGTGATTTCTCAGTACTCGATCTCACAAGAGCTGCACATAACCTCTCAGATAGAGGTGTCAGTGGTCGAGACAATCCTGGAAAATATGATGCCTATATCTATAGCAATCGAGCTATATTCAGACCTACCGAGAGTGTACCTATAGAGATACTCGTACGAGATAGCCAAGCCAAAGCAGTACCCAATCTCACCCTATCGCTCAAAGTATTTGACTCACAAGAGGTAGAGGTTAGTAGCAAGCTTCTCACTACTGATGCATTGGGGCATGCCGATACTTCTTTGCTTTTATCACAATCGGCAAGTAGGGGCAAATGGCATGTCAAACTCTACGCAGGCGAGCAGAAGCCTATAGGCTCTTTGGATTTTCTCGTCGAGGATTTTGTACCACCCAAAATCAAAATAGATATAGACAAAAAACCCCAACTTCTCTATCCTAATAAAAAGGCAACAATAGAAGCGACTGTGCAATATCTCAATAACACACCACTTGCAAATGCCACAATAGAGGGTGACATCATACTTCATACAATAAAACAGCCATTTAAACAGTACAAATCTTATAGTTTTGGAGATGCTACACAGAGGTTTAATAATACCCTTATCAATACTTTTCAAAGCACTACAGATGCCAATGGGAAAGCCTCTCTCTCGGTGATCGCTGATAATATCCCAGAGAGTACACTGCCTCTCTTCGCACATGTCTCTATCACTGCAAGTGAACCAGGGGGACGACCCGTAAAGACGAGCCTTGAAACCTTCGTAGCAAAACAAGCAGGTTATATAGGTGTCAAAGCAGGGTTTGAAAAGAGTGCTGTAGATATAAATGCCAAAGCATCTTTTTGGCTGATCTATACAGATGGCAAGAAGCTCTTAAGCAAAGCAGTAGAGTATAGAGTCATAGAGGAGCAAGTCAATTGGAATTGGCGTTCTCAAAATAGTGGATGGAGCTATTATAAGACATATAGTGACAAAGCAGAGGTGAGTAGAGGTAGACTCCAGACATCTAGTAGCAAGCCTATAGCATTCAATCTCAAGAGACTTGAGTGGGGGAGCTACCGTCTGGAAGTCAAATCAGGCGATATAGTCACGACTTACCGCTTCACAAGTGGCTATGAGGAGAGTAGCAGCAAATCATCGCCAGATCGCTTACCTATCGCTATAGATAAACAATCTTACAAACTCGCAGAGAGAGTCAAAATCAATATCACTCCTAAGTTTGATGGTCCCATCATGGTATCCGTCGCCAACCACAATATCATAGAGACGAAAACCATAGATGCAAAAGCTATGCAGCCTCAAGAGGTAGATTTCGTCGTAGATGCACGGTGGGGGCATAGTGCCTATATCTTAGCTACTGCATTCAAAGCACAGAGTAAAACACTAGGAGCCAATCGTGCTATAGGTGTGGCACATATCAAAGTCAACAACCCAAAACAAGAGATAGAGCTAGCACTACACTACAAAAAAGTCGTCAAATCATCACAAGCGACCAAAGTCATCATCGAAGCAAGAGATGCATACAATCATAAACCAATCAAAGGTGCGTGCTACTCTACTCTTGCTGCTGTCGATGATGCGATATTACGATTGACCAACTATCAAGTGCCAGACCCTAAAAAGTATCTCTTCGCACAACAAAAACTAGGTATCGAGATACGAGATATCTATGGTGACCTCATCAAAACTACAGGAGCATATGCGAAGTTTGATGTAGGTGCTGGGGATGAAGAGTTGACAGAGGCGACCAATAGCGATGGTATCTCCAACAAAAACAAAATAGTAACATTTATGAGCAAAAAACTACACTTTGATAGCCATGGCAAAGCAGAAGTAATGCTCAATATACCTGACTACCAAGGCTCACTCAAATTGATGGCAGTGGCATGGAGTAGAGATGCCATAGGTTCACAAAGTGCCGATATGATCGTCAAAGACACTATCGCTCCGCAACTCTATCTCCCACGATTTATCTCTGTAGGAGATAGAGTCAAGAGCCTTCTTAGCGTAGCATTTGATACAAACGCCCAAACTGGTGATTATGAGATAGTCATCACAAATGAAAATGAGACACAGAGGATTGCAAAAGAGGGATTTGACTTCCACTATGATGGATCGAAGCTTCGCTATTTTACTACAAAAATAGAGGTCAAAGCACCTACACTTTCAGATGAGAAGTTTTTGGTAGAGGTGATCAAAGATGGTGACACCCTAGCGAGCAAAGAGTGGGAGTTAGCAGTCAGAGCCAAATATCCACAAGCGTATATCAAAAAGATGGGACTACTCAAACGACAAGAGAGATTAGAGAGAGAAAAACTCTTCAATGAGAGAGCATGGAGAGATATCAATACTCTATCACTCCAGATTTCAGGCAAGCAACTCCTCCCGACAGCATCACTTAGCAATCAGCTCATAGAGTATAGTGGTCGATGTGCAGAGCAGACGACAAGTCGTGCTATGCCTTGGCTCTTTATCTCAGCAGAGATGGCAAAAGAGCAAATGATCAATACAAAAGCTATCATCCAAAATGCTATAGAGAGACTCCTCAACTACCAAAAACTTGATGGTGGTTTTGGTCTATGGAGTGGAAGTCCCTCTAGCGTTTGGGTGAGTTCTTATATCTTAGACTTCCTCACTAGAGCCAAAAAAGTCGGCTACAGTGTCCCAGATAGAAATATCAAAATGGGGCTTGATTGGCTAGAAAATCACTTAGATAGATGGAGTGATAGTAGCTCCAAGCAAGAGGCTGATGCATATGCTCTCTATGTTTTGACGAGATCTGGACACACACTGATCTCAGAGATGCTCTTCCATGCAAAAAATAGAAAGAGTAAGATGCGATCGGCTCAAGCTTGGGGTCATTTGGCATCTGCTTTCGCCTTTGTGGGAGAGAAAGAACTCGCAATCGCTCTCTTCAAAAAGGCAAAAAAATCACTCGGCAACTATCTCAATACTCCAAACTACTATAGCAACTATGGTGGAGGGTTACGAGATGAAGCCTCTCTCGTCACACTGATGATAGAGTCCAATGTCAATCTCGACTGGGAGAGTAGTTTTGCCGATCTTGCCCTCACAGCCAAACAACGAAAATACTTCAGCACCCAAGAGATGAGTCTGCTCCTTAGAGCATCGTTTATGGCTAATATCAAAGCAACAAAACTCCAACTCAGCAGTATGGGAAAAGCATTGCCTACCAAAGGTGGGATATATAAAACAAAAGTAAAAGATATCCAATCTCTCCCTCGCATCACAAACGATGGAGAAAAAGAGGTGTGGTATAGTCTCAGCTACAAAGCGACTCCCACTGCCACAAACTACACTCCTAGCGATAACAATGGCTTCACTCTCTCCAAAGATATATACACAATGGATGGTACTCCTGTAGATCTCAATGCTATAGAACAAAATGACCGACTTGTGATCGTTTTGCGTGGAGCAGTAGGGAGCAATCACCCTAAACATCCTCTCATCACAGATTGGATACCAGCAGGATTTGAGCTGGAAAATCCAAATATCAATGGTATTGATGCTACTACTTCACTCAAGTGGATTGGTAAACAAACTGCTGTAGTGCATGTCGAGTATAGAGATGATCGATATATCGCTGCACTCCAACTCCACGGTGGCGATACAAATAGCGATGCAAATAGCTTTAAGCGAGCCTATGTAGTCAGAGCAGTGAGCCAAGGAGAGTATACCCTCCCCCCTGCAAAGATAGAAGATATGTATCAGCCACACTTCAGAGCCTTCAGCAGACTCTATCAAGGTATGATCTCTATCATAAAGCACAAGAGACCAAAAAAAGGCAAAAAGAGCAATGCTTCACTCCAAGAGAGCGACTATTTAGCAGCCAATACAAAAGCGATTGAGCATCTCGAAAAATATACGATTGTACAACTCAATTTTTTGAGAAACTCTATCTTTGCTTATGGTGGCTTTGATTTTGAGAAGGTCAATCCTATGTTACATAAGATATTTTCAAAGTTTGCTTGGTACCATCCAAATCAAAAAACATCCGACAGTATCTATCAGGCTCTAAGTAGCATACAAAAAAGCAATATCCAAAGATTACTTACCGAAGAGAAGAGACGGGGTGGTGGTCTGGTTTTGAAAGATTTTTATCGTGTGAGTCACAAACTATTGAGCAGAGATGACCTCAAAAAGTACAACAAAGAAGCGCTCTATATCCTCCGAAATAGCCTCTTTGCAAGACGCGGTGTAGCGTTCAAAAATGAGAAGTTACAGAAAATATTTGCATATATGCCTTGGTATAAACCTACAGATATCACCAGTAGTAAAATCTTTGATGAGATCATGACAGAGCAAGAGAAAGCAAATGTACAACTCATTATAAGAGAAGAAAAAGAGTTCCAGAGTAGATGAAGATCCTCAAAGCAGTAGCGATAGTCATACTCTCTTCTATCGTGCTACTGCTCTGCTTTTTGCTCTATGACTTCTACCATCCTGTAGATATCTCAAAAGTATACAAGAGATCCCGAGTCGTCACAGATAGAGATGGTGAGTGGCTCTACACACAGATGAATAGAGATGATAAGTGGAGATTTGCCTTAGATCTCAAAAAAGTTGACCCCAACTATATAGCGATGCTTCTAGCCTTTGAAGATAAAAACTTCTACACACACTTTGGTGTCGATATAGGGGCAATGAGTCGAGCTATTTGGCAACTCATCTCAGAGCAGAGGATCGTCTCAGGAGCTTCGACGATCACAATGCAGCTCGCAAGACTCTTGAAGCCAAAGCCACGCACCCTCCTCTCCAAACTCCAAGAGATCATCGTAGCACTACAATTAGAACTCCACTATAGCAAAGACGAGATACTCACCTACTACCTCACCCTCACCCCATATGGTGGCAATGTAGAGGGACTCGTAGCAGCTACGATGCGGTATTTTGGCAAACTCCCCCGATCACTCACAGCAGCTCAATCAGCACTACTTGTACAGCTTCCACAATCTCCAGAGCGATATCGACCCGATAGAAATCCCAAGAGAGCGACCAAAGCACGCAATAGAGTCCTCAAAATGGCATATGAAAAAGCGCTCATTAATGCCTATGAGTATAATCAATCTCTCATAGAACCTCTCCCTCGCGTACTCAAAGGGTATCCAAGATATGCACCTCATTTGGCTCGAAAAATCTTGACAGACAAAAGAGAGACCTCTACACAGATACGCACTACACTCTCATCAAAGCTCCAAAAACAGCTAGAGTTATGGGCAAAAAGCAAAGGATATAGACTCCCCGATGATACGACCATCGCCCTCTTGGTCGTAGAGAACCGTGATGCCTCTATCTTGGCATATATAGGTTCCCATGACCTCTATAGTCCACGCGTCTCAGGGTACATAGATATGATACGAGCTATCCGCTCTCCAGGCTCTACACTCAAGCCATTTATCTATGCTCAAGGCTTTGAAAAACACTACATCCATCCAAATACACACATCATAGATCAAGAGAGCCGTTTTGGTGACTATATGCCATACAACTTTTCACACAATTTCAATGGAGAAGTGACGATAGCTTATGCACTCCAACACTCACTTAACATTCCTGCTGTCAAAGTACTACAAAGAGTTGGTGTAGAGGAGTTTATCGATAAAATATCTGCATTGGCTCTGGATATCTCCATACCAAAATCACGAGCATCTCTTCCTATAGCTCTAGGTGGACTTGGTCTCTCTATGTGGAGTTTGACAAATCTCTATGTCACCTTGGCAAATGGTGGCAAAAGCAGAACCCTACACTACTTAGCAGAGGATAACCCTCCTCACTCTATAAGACTTTTCTCTGCCAAACCTGCCAAAATGACTACAGCGATACTACGAACTCTCCCCCCTCCAGAGGGTTTCATCAACACCAATCAAAAGATCGCCTACAAGACAGGGACAAGCTACGGATACCGTGACAACTGGACAGTAGCCTATACCAAAGAGTATACTATAGCCGTCTGGGTAGGCAAACCCAACAATGCCACACAGAAGAGAAGGACAGGCAGAACCATCGCAGCCCCTTTGGCTTTTGAAGCATTTGCTCTCTTGGAGAGTATACTCCCCACAACACAGTGGCAGTGGCATGCCAACTATTTGGGGCAGCTTGCACCCCAAGGATTGCAATATTTTGATCCCAATAGAGCGATGAAGAGTAGCCACACTCTAAAACTCCTCTATCCACAAGAGAAGAGTCGATTTAGGAGTGCACAATGTAGTGATGTCTTTGTAGAGTTCAAACTCCAAAAAGGTCTCAAGCCATACTATTGGTATATAGATAACATCCCCAAAGATATCAATAAATCGACAGTGACAATCCCTTTTGATTATGGATCACATACTATTCGCATCATAGATAGTCGTGGAGATATGGTAACACGGAATATATGGATAGATAGAGCAGAGTGTTGCAAGCTGTAGGGTGTTGTCACCTGATACCACCGATAAAAAAACATATATTGGTAAAAGCATCGTCAAATATTATGCTATAATAATCTCAAAAAGAGAGAACTCAATGTGCCAAGTATCAAAATATATCAACCCCTTTACAGACTTCGGTTTCAAGAAAATATTTGGAGAACCAAGTAGTACAGACCTACTCAAAAGCTTACTCAATGATATACTCAAGTTTGAAGGTCAAGAGAAGATCAAAGAGATCACATTCAAAAATGGAGAGTTATTGCCTGAAGCACCCGAAGAGAGAAAAGCTATCATAGATATGATGTGCGAAGATGAAAAAGGCAACCAATTTATCGTAGAACTCCAAAAAGTATCTCAGGAGCATTTCCAAAGTAGAGCATTGTACTATACCTCTTTTCCTATACAGCAACAAGGTATCAAAGGAGGATGGAACTTTGAGCTTACCCCTGTATACTTCATAGGATTACTCAACTTTGAGATAGAGAGATTCAAAGATCAACCACAATACTTACATCACGGAAAACTTATAGATATCTATACCAAAGAGGTAATGTATGATAAACTTCATATGATTTACCTAGAGATACCCAAACTCAAAAAAACAAAAGAGGAACTCTCCAATCACTTAGAGTGGTGGATGTATGTCTTCCAAAATCTTAACCGCATGAATGAGATACCCCAAGAGCTCCAAAATGATGTCATCAAAAAAGCCTTTGATAAAGCAGAGTTTGCCTCAATGCCAAAAAACCAACAAGAGAACTACCACAAAAATCTCAAAGTTTATAGAGATTTGATGAATAGCTTTGACTTTGCTGTGAAGAGTGGGATTGAAGAGGGGAAAAGAGTGGGATTTCAGGAGGGAAAAGAGGAGGGAAAAAGAAAAGGAATCAAAGAGGGGAAAAAAGAGGGAATGAGAGAGGGAATGAGAGAGGGAATGAGAGAGGGAAAGAAAGAAGGAAGAGTGGAAGGCAAGATTGAGAGAAGTATAGAGATAGCCAAAAACCTATTAAATGCCAATATGGACTTAGAATTTATAGCTCAAACTACAGGATTGAGTATAGAAGAGATAGAGAAAATTGGGGATATTCATGATTGATTT
>CBEUND010000010.1:0-36236 GCA_965544395.1 uncultured bacterium
AGTGTTATCACTTTGTAATAAATTTCTTCTATAATTTCGACGAATGCCAAGAGGAACAATACAAAATAAAAAACTCGACCATTCACCAACTACTCCCTCCCTGCACTTTACTTCTGATATATGTCCAAAACTATCATTTACTACCCGTTACTATCCTTTCACTGGGGAGGGGATATATACTATACTATCTGCATAGTAGAGCAGTGTAGACTGCCTCCTTGTTCTATCAGTTTTTTACAATCGATAGGAATGATCTCTCTATCTACAAATAACGATCCAAATATCTCTCTAGCTTTTTTATCTGTAGGTGCTCCATAAGATGGATAGATCAAAGCATCATTTGTGATAAGAAAATTAGCATAAGTGGCTGGAAGTCGACGCTTGTTGTGGTCATATTGTGCTCTACACATAGGGAGTGGTATGAGTCTATATGGCTCACCTCTAAGCGTACGAAATCCCTCTAACTCCTCTCTCATCTTTCTCAACTCTTCGTAGTGTTCGTCATCGCTATCATCACAATAAACATAGGCAATAGTTTGATTATCTACAAATCGTGCCAATGTATCTATATGACTATCTGTATCATCCCCTGCCAAATAGCCATGATCGAGCCATAATACTCTCTTGGCTCCGAGATACTCTGCTAAGCGATCTTCTACTTGCTTTTTAGTGAGACCTCCATTACGATTTGGATTACAAAGGCATTGAGAGGTAGTGAGTATCGTCCCCTCCCCATCTGTCTCTATAGAGCCTCCCTCTAAGACAAAATCTATAGACTCTAGTGGTGTTGTACCAAGATAGCCTTTTTTGTGGAGTTGACGATTGACTTGATTATCAAGTGTCGCTTCAAACTTAGCACCCCATCCATCAAATCGAAAATCCAAGAGCTTCCCTACACCATGCTCCTCTATAGATATATATCCATAGTCTCGTATCCATGTATCATTGGTCGCTATCTCTATGAAACTCATATTACGAGTATTGCAAAACATATCGGCTATCTTCTCTTTGTTTTTGCATATGATATAGAGTGGTTGTGCATATGCTATCGCTTGTGCGATACGGATAAAAGGGGTCAATGCCGCTTCAAGATGCGCCGCCCAATCTGTATCCTCATGAGGAAATGCCATCAATACAGCTCTTTGCTTCTCCCACTCTGCTCTCATTCTACGCATAGATATCCTTTATTCTCAATAAGTTGGAGTATAATTTCACATGGCTTATATCAAACTAAATAGAGAAAACTTTTACTACAATCTCAAACAAATAGCGAAGAAAACTGGTTCAAAAGAGAAGATAGCTATAGTCCTCAAAGATAATGCCTATGGACATGGCTTGGAGCAGATAGCGTATATGGCGAGAGATTTTGGTATCAGACATGCAGTTGTCGCAGATGTAGATGAGGCAGAAGTTATCTTGGCTTTGTTTGAGACGGTATTGATATTGGGCGGTGAAGTGCGTCCTTTGGCACGATGCTCCTATGCTATCAATGATTTGTCACAGATAGCACAGATACCCAAAAATACACGAGTAGAGCTCAAAGTAGATACAGGGATGCACCGCAATGGTATAGCGATGAGGGAGCTAAACACAGCTCTCTCTTTGATAGAAGCCTACCAGCTTGATCTTGTGGGATTGATGACACACTATCGTAGTGCTGATAGCTTCAGTTCTGAGTTTTTTTGGCAAGAGAAGCAGTTCGAAACTATCAAAAGAGAAGTAAAAGAGAGAGTAGAGAAAGATATCCGTATACACTCTTATAACTCTGCTGCTATCCTTCGTAAAAATGAGTTTTGTGAAGATCTCGTGCGTGTAGGTATCGCTGCGTATGGGTACAATGAACTCGATAGGAGATTTGATGCAATCCCTCTACGACCTGTACTCTCTCTTTGTGCAAAGCGTCTCTCTTCACGACTTTTGCATCCTGCCCAAAGAGTGGGCTATGGTGGGAGTTTCCAAGCAGATAGAGCAATGCATGTCTCTACTTATGATATAGGGTATGGTGATGGCTGGTGTAGAGGTAATGCTCATGACCCCTATATCACAGCAGATGGTTTCCCTATACTTGGTAGAGTATCGATGGATTTTATGACCCTAGAGAGTCTCCAAGATGAAGTGTGTATCATGTCCGATGCCCAAAAAGCAGCCAAACACTACCATACGATCAGTTACGAGATGACTACAGCTCTCTCTCCTACTATAGAGAGAGTCATCGATGTAACTTGATTTTTTAGAATTGTTGATTATAAGAATTTACTTAAGAATAAAGTTGTAAAATTATAAAGAACTTTCTAGTTCAAATCTAAATTAGGAGATATTAGTATGGATATCAACAACATCGAAAGTGCATTAGATGAGATCATGAGCATCAATGGAGCAATGGCGGCAGCGGTTGTGGATTGGGAGAGTGGAATGACTCTTGGTATGAGAACCATAGGAGGCTTTGATATCGAGCTAGCAGCAGCAGGCAACTCAGAAGTGGTCAAAGCAAAGATGGCAACTATGCAGAGTACACATCTCAATGGACAAATCAAAGATATGCTGATCACATTGACAGATCAGATGCATGTTATCACTATGGTAGGAGATCACCCAGAACTCTTTTTGTATGTGGCACTAGATAGTTCAAAAGCTAACTTGGCACTTGCTAGAAACAAGATGAATACTGTAGCAAAATCGTAATATTTTTAGAGATACAGAATAATCCTTTAGGGTTTGTTGGTATCTCTCTTTATTGTATGATTAAAATGGATGAATATGGTAGATGAAGGTACTTTTTTCCAAAAAAAATTTATTGATTACTACAATATTGATATGCACTCTATTGAGCAACTTTTGCTCAATGAACTCAAATCAAGTGAAATTATTGCACTCTCTTTGAGTGACTGTGAGAGTCAAATCATACTCTCATCTACTGGTGATGAGAAGTTTCATCAAGAAACCACAAAGAACAATAACATAGTTTCGATTATCACCAAGAGTATAAAATCATTTGCAACTAAAGAAGAGTTTATCGATTTAGAAGTAACTACTCATTCTCATATAGAGATAAGTAAACATATATTTTGGAAGAGAAACTTACTCTTGTATATAATTTTTGATGTAGAGAAAACAAATTTAGTTCTTGCAAATAATAAAGTGGTCAATTCTATCAAAAATATCAAAAATATACTCAATAATAATTCATAACAATATCTATTTTTGCTATAATTAAGCTTTAGGGAGAATAATGGATGAGTAACTATACACATAAGATGAATATATCTGAAGCAAGAGAAAAATTAGCCTATGCCTTAGGCAACAAAATAGAGATTGTATCCATCCTAAAAAACTTTACATCTTCTGATAGTGTAGATTTGTTGTGGTATGATTTTATAGAAGAGTGTTTTGTTGACAAAACCAGTAAAACAAAAATTCCTATCAAGTTTTTGGAAAGCAACTCCCTGAGTATGATAGGCGAAGCATACAAAAACAAAACTCCTTACCGTAGTGCTCATATACATTATGATACCCATTATGATGTCGCTATTGACAATCCCTATAAGCTAGATATATCAGCACAACTTATCTACCCAGTTTTGAGTGAAGATAAGATAGTGGGTATCATTCGCTTTTGCAAAAATAGACATACTTTTCATAAAATGGTTTTGAAAAAACTGCAACTTTTGGAGAGTTCTCTGATGGACATATTTTCTACAGAGATAGATGATAGAGCTGCACGACTCAATGCAAGTTTCTTTTCTGTTGATGGAGATCAAATCCATAGTAGATTAGATACTATACGAAGAGAGATTGTACAGCTCTCTGCAGTAACCCACAATCCAGAAGTGAAAAAAATTATTGACAAAGCCCAAGAGAGTATCAATAATATTTGTGACTATATTCACTTTAGCAAAGATGTGATACCCATAGAAAAATCTGCATCGTCAAAACTCCATATCCTTATTGCAGATGATGTTCACATGAATGTCAAAATACTCCATGCCATGCTCAAGGGAGACTCAGATAGAGAAATCTCATTTGCCTATGATGGGATAGAGACACTCCAAAAGATAGAACGAGCCAAAGAGAATGAAACTCCTGTAGATATTCTCTATCTTGATCACTATATGCCAGGGAAGCTTGGATTAGAAATAGCACAAGAGATACGAGAAGCAGAAAAAGAAAACTCCAATCACAAGATGACTATCATCTCTATCACCAACGATCCGAGTGCTATCGAAGAGCAAAAGCACCTCTATGACCATCATATCTCAAAACCTTTTTCCAAAGCTGCTATAAGCTCTGTGATGGAGAATTTCGTCACTCTGTAATGGATATAATGAACCTCCCAAAAGGCTAATCCAAAGCTTTGAGTTCATCCTTGAATTTCAATATATCATCACTTGTTCCAGCTATTATAAGTGTATCACCACCATCAAACTTGTGGTCGATCCCTTTGGTGATATATATCAACTCATCACCTATCTCTTTATCTATGATAGCTATCAAAATAAGCCCTCTGCTATAGAAATCTATCTGGGCTGTATATCTACCCTCCAAAAATGTATCATCCTCTAGTACAATCTCTGCTATTTTCAAATCATTTTTTTCAAACACTATCGTATTGAGTGCCTCTGCAACTGCTGGTTTTGTGATATTGGTGACAAGATGCTGTGCAGATGCTTCATAAATATCTATGATAGTATCTGCACCTGCATATTTAAGCTTACGACTATTTTCGCTAGAGTTACTGACAGCTACGATAGTAGCATCACGGTAGAGTTCACGAAGCGACAAGACCAAAAAAAGATTACTAGATGTATGATCCATAGCACAGTAGAGCATATGTTTGTTTGGGTTGATACCTATCATTTTGATAGAGTCATTATGTTTTGGGTTGAACTTCTTGATATCTTTGATATGATTTGCTGTAGCACTTTGGTAGTTTTGCTCTTGCATTGTTGCTAGCTTGACACTATATCCGTTACTTGTCAGCTGAGCATACATATATCTACCAAATTTCCCATAACCAAAGAGTATGATCTCTCCTTTTATACTATTTGTCTCTCTCACTACTGTACCTCCCGCTTGAAGTGTGCGATAGCAGTGGGGTGACCCATGATGACCAGCTCATCACGACTGCTTAGTATGATATCATTAGAGGGGTTGAAGATGAACTCTTTTGTCCCATCATCAAGCATACGCAACATACCTAAAATGATCAATTTAAAAGCATTGCTCTTGAGAGACTCTATAGATCTGTTCTCCAATATCCCATCCTTTTTGACATGCACTTCATCTATATGATTTTCACCCTGATATGCCAAGATAGAACGAAGAGCTTCAAATGCTACAGGCTCTCCTGCATGGACTACCCCCATCAGTGCAGTAATCTCCTCAGGGATGATCACTTGGTCTATCCCTGCATATCGTAACTTATCGGCTATCTCACCATCACTACATCTTGCTGTCACTTTGACCTTAGGGTTGATACTCTTGACATTGATAGCGATAAAAGTGTTCTGCTCATCATCAGAGGTCAAGCAGAGTACATGCAAAATGCGTTGATCGATATCTATCTTTTCAAAAATTTCACTCCTTGTAGCATCTGCACAGATACTCTTGTACCCCATACTATGTGCATACTCTGCAGCCTCTTCGTCTCTATCCAATATAATCAATTCACTCCCCTCATCGAGAAGACCTTTGGCAACCTTTTTGCCCATGATACCAAAACCACAAATCACAATAATATTTCGCTTTTTCCCCATCTCTTGCATAACACGGTCTTCACGAAGCTCAATCAGCCTCTCACTAAAAGATGAGACGATAATAGATGTCATAAATGCTATCAATCCTACACCTGTGATAATGATAAGCATAGAGACCACTCGACCCTCTGGAGTCGTAGGCGAAATATCCCCATACCCCACTGTAGAGATAGTCACCAATGCCCAATAGAATGCATCAAAAATATTGTCTATATTGGCATTGTCTCCATCGCCCTCAAAGACATAGAGCATAATCCCCGCGATAAATACAAAAAATGCAGTGAGTGTCAAAAGCGTGATAAGCTCAAACCTTTTACTCTTGAGGATAAAGAGAAAACTACTCAAACTTCTCGCATAACGGAGCATCTTAAATGCACGGAAGAGTACAACTATACGAAGTACTCGTATCTCACGGTAACTAGGGAGTATCGCTATAAAATCAATAAGAGCAGAGGGGGAGGTGATATATCCCCATTTATTTTTAGCTATCAATTTCATAAGTATAGCAAGTGAGAGATTTTGGTGGAGGTATTGGCTCTCTTCATATTTACGAATGATTATCTTATGAACATCACTATAGACCCACATTCGCAGAAGATATTCAAAGATAAATATAGTCGTAACAAAATATATATCATAATCATAAATCCAAATAGGCAGAGGATGCTTGACCTCTATAACTAATATAAATACAGAGCTAAGAATAATGAATATCATAAAAATATCAAAAAATCTTTTATATTTAGACTGCTCATTCTCTAGGAGGTTATAGAAAAAATTCTTTATCTTTTGATAAGAGGGAGAAGCCTCTATCTGATAAGCTCTTTTGACGATTTTATTTATGATAAAACCGTTTGATATGCTATTCAATGATTTTCCTCATAACTCTACCTTTTAGATTGCTTTAATGATAATAATTTATTATACTAAAAATATCTTATACGATTGTAAGCAAAACTATCTACACTATAAGTAATTTATGAGATTGATATCTTAAATAGGATAAAATTTTCTCTATTCTCGATAGATAGGAAAGGGTTATATCAAATGAAGATAGTTTTAGCGACGAACAACAGAGGGAAACTCAGAGAGTTTAAAGAGATGTGCGAGGATGAAGTGGTAGGCTTCAGTGAAATTTTAGGAGAATTTGATATCGTAGAAGATGGTGATACATTTGCTGCAAATGCACTCATAAAAGCAAGAGCGATTTATGAGAAGTTGGATGAAAACTCTATTGTAATAGCAGATGATAGTGGTATATCTTTGCCTATCTTGGATGGAGCACCAGGAATATACTCTGCAAGATATGCCCGAGAAGATGCGAGTGATGTCGATAATCTCTATAAACTTATAGAAAATATCAGAGCAATAGAGCTTGAGACTACCCCCGCATACTATACCGCAGCACTCGCAATCGTCAGCAAGTATGGAGAGTTTGTAGTCCATGGATGGATGCATGGGGATGTCATCAGTGAAGCTCGTGGAGAGAAAGGATTTGGATATGATCCGATTTTCATCCCAGATGGATATAGCCAAACCCTAGGAGAGCTAGAGAGTGCTATCAAGTCTGAGATATCGCATCGTAGCAAAGCATTGAAATTAGCAAAGCCTATCATATCTATGTTGGCTAAAAAAATGAGATACTAGAGAGGAGTAGATATAATGCAAAGAGAGTTAGCCAAAAAGAGTTTCATGGAGGATCTTCAAAAGATCTATGATGAACTCCAAAAGAGACAAAATCAACTCAATGATTACTATCAAGCGATCAAACGCCCACACGCAGAAGCCAATAGAGTTATAGATATGTTTTTGAGTGAATTGGGATTGGAAAGAAATAATGATACAGTTATGGCAGCTTTGACCCGTATAGTGAGTCTCAGAGAAGATGCACTAGAGCAAGTATTGCAAAAAGCAAACTATGATGAAGATAAAATTATTGCAAAAAAAGAGCAAGCCTATCTCTTTGTGAGTAGATTTCATCTCGCACGGCATACGGCACTGCTCTCATGGATTCAAGAGCATCAACTTCTTGATGGATTTTATCGGACACTTATCTCTGGAGTTGATGCTGTAGGGCAAGCGATGAGTAGTTGGCAGAGTGTATGGACTGCACATATTATACATGGTGTCAATCGTGATCTCTATAGAAGTTTCAACGGTGATGAAGAGCGTATCTATGAGAAGCTTGAGAGAGAGGGACTCTATGATCTAGATTATAATGGCTGTGTAGGAGATAGATGTTACTCTGTATTGCATAGAGAAGAGAGTGGAGAGTATCGTAAAGTCTCCTACGCAGAGGCATTCGACAAAGAGGTTAGCGAAGTCTCTGTTGCATTGGATGCTTTCATATCGGTTTTAAGAACGCAAGAGGATATTATCTTCAACCAAAAAGAGCAGTGGACAGATTATCTGCTCGCTTTGAAAATAGCGTTTGAGCATACAGAGCCTGATGAGCTTATCCGGTATTGGGCAGATGTCGATCGTGCATGGATGAAGATCACTACACCTTTGCAGATAGGGCATCCATTGGAGTATTATGAAGATCACTATCGCAAAGCTGTTGCACTAGAGTGGGATCTTCGTATCATTAACCCACGACTTCAAGAGGGCTCAAATACTCGTAGTAATATCAAAAGCTTTGCTGCTGCTTTGGCTGAAAATATCGGAGGGAATGCCCCAGCAGTTATCAGAAACAATCTCCTTCAAGTTGAAGAGACACAACTCTATATCGGACAACCACTCCTCTACTATGGAGCAGAGTTCAATGGACTCTTCTCTGCCCAAGTCGTACCTAACGATGAAGCGGTTTCGACAGAGTTAGGCAAAAAGATATTTGCCTATGCAGACTTCGTACTCACATCTAAAAAAGCAAAACCAGTCATGCGTTTGAGTGTTGAGACGATGGGTGAAGAGTTTATCAAAAGACAAAAGAGAATTTTGGAGAATGATCCAAAACTTTGGCATAAGATTTATGATATCTCTACTATAGGGCATGAGTTTGGGCATATCTTGTGGATAGATAGAGATACAGAGAGTAGCATGAATACTCAAGGACAGTTCAAAAATATAGAAGAGTTCAAAGCTACAGCAGGTGGTTTGATGGCATTTTTTGACAATGAAGAGCAAGAACTCAAGAAGCATATTGTAGATGATGTCGTCTCAAGAGCTATAGGATTGATGGCGTGGAGAGAAGTGGGTGAAGTCCTCCCATACTATTGTGAAGGGTTGATACATCTTGATATACTCTTCAAGAGTGGCATTGTTAGTTATGCAGAGACTATACAGATAGATTATAGTAGATATGATACGATGAAAGCACTCTATCAAAGTGCCTACAGAGATTTGGCATCGCACTACTTACGCAAAGAGGATGCTGCTACCTATCTCTATCGGTTTGTTGTCAAAGAGGATAACATATATTTGCCTCAGGATGCATTAGTCAGAGAGTTCGTAGAGAAGTATTATCAACGATACAAAGAGATAGGACAAGAGAGTGCAACACTCACTCAAAACTGACGCTACATCCACTGCTCTATCCCCTATTTTTGGATTGTACAAAGCTGTGGGGTGGGAGCATCCCACCATCTACAACAATTGGAGGAATATTTAAAATATCATCCCATCTACAGGTGAGCTTGCAGTGGCAAATGGTCTTTTGGGGATACGACCTGCTAAGTAGCTCATGCGTCCTGCTATGACAGCATGTTTCATCGCTTCAGCCATCATCATAGGGTTGTCTGCTTGGGCTATGGCTGTATTGGTGAGTACACCCTCCGCTCCCAACTCCATAGCAGCAGCTGCATCACTCGCACACCCTATACCTGCATCGACGATGACAGGCACACTGATAGCTTCTCGGATGAAGTGGATATTAAACTTATTTTGTACCCCAAGCCCTGAACCAATAGGAGCAGCGAGTGGCATGACGGCATTGGCACCTGCATCTTCGAGTCGCTTCGCTACGATAGGATCATCATTGGTATATGCCATGATAGTAAATCCCTCTTTGGAGAGTACTTCACATGCTTTTATTGTTTCGATAACATCAGGATAGAGTGTCTTTTGTGTATCACCTATCACTTCGAGTTTGATGAGGTCTATACCTGTAGCTTCTCTCGTGAGTCTAAAGAGTGTGATCGCCTCTTCAGCAGTGACACATCCTGCAGAGTTTGGCAAGAATTTGACATTGGTATTTTGGAAATAATCCATCAAATTCTCTTCATCAGGGTTCGTGATATTGAGTCTTCTTACTGCGACAGTGATGAGTTCACTCCCACTTGCGAGCGTTGCATCTAGTGTAGTTTGAAAACTATCATATTTGCCACTTCCTACTATCAACCTACTACCCAACTCATATTTACCTATTTTTAATATTTCGCTCATTGTGTTTCCTAATTTTTAAATTGTATAAGTTATATCATAGCACTATTTAAAACTTTCTTTATAGCTTCACTCAGGGCTATTTTTTCGATGCTTTTTATCTTTTGCTCATACAAATCGAAACTCATATGCTCTTTGTGGATCTCTTTTTGTAGTATCACCTCTCCACCATCAAGCTCACTCGTGACCCAATGGACACTCACCCCACCAGTAGGATGCTCATCTGCATAACTTCTCTCTATCGCTTCTATACCCTTATGTCGAGGGAGTAGTGATGGATGGAGATTGATCGCTTTGATCTGCTGTGTAAAAACAGGAGTCAATATACGCATGAAACCTGCCAACACAGTCAAATCAGGATGATAGCTCTGCAATATATTTACCAGTTGTGTATCAAAGAGTTCTCGCTCTTTGTACGCCTTGGAGTCGACTATCTCTAGGGGGATATCATACTCTTTAGCAAAAGCTATACCCCCTGCATTTGGATTGTTAGTCAACGCTACGACGACCTCTACGCCTTGTTGGTGCATATATTTCAATATATAAGCAAGGTTGCTCCCTGTTCCACTAAAAAGTACCGCTATCTTTTTCAAGTTTTGCTATCTCCTCTATCAAATCTGTAGGAAGCATCGCATAGGAGCCTCCTTGGTATTGTTGTGCTGCTAAACTCAAAGCTAATGAGGCAGAGATCGCAGCTTCTAGTGGCTTGTATCCTTGAGCAAGTAAAGCACCGATAAGTCCACTAAGCACATCACCACTCCCACCTTTACTGAGCTTGGCAGAGCCGTGTGGATTGACAAAGCACTCTTTATGGTGTGCGATGATACTATTTGCACCCTTTAAAAGTAGCACTATAGAGGGATAATCTAAGCAAAATTTACGAACATAGTAGAGACGGTTTGCTTGAAGCGTAGCGATATCTAAAGGTGCTTCCCTATAGAGTCGATTCCATAAGGATACAAACTCTTTGGGGTGCGGTGTCAAGACAATAGCTCGTTCGCTCTGCTCTAAAAATGCGACAATCCTCTCTGTATGGAAAATATCAGCATCCAATATGAGAGGCGTATCACTCTTGAGTAGAGTATCGACTCTAGTATCACTCCAATCCGAACCAAAACCCATACCCAATGCTATAGCCGTAGTATTGGGTGGTAGTGTAGTTGACTGCATGAGACTATATGGAATAGCACTCTTCACCGCTCCTACTATCGTCGCCAATCCCACACCAAAACGCAAAGAGGCTAGAGCAGAGAGTATCCCTGCACCCTCTTTTACTCCTACTATCACTGCAAGATGTCCATAAGTGCCTTTGTGTGTGGTTTTTTGGATGCGTGATGGAAGCTTCAAGTCTGATCTCTCCAATAGATAACTCTCACTAGGTATATCATAAGTTTCACGAGGCAGACCCAAATCGACACACTCTATCTCACCCATAAAATCTTTGGCGTTATCGCTATAGAGTGACTCTTTCAATGCCCCCATCGTGATCGTAATATTAGCTTTGAAAGCTATCGGTAGAGGATTGCCTGCTTCACTGATGCCAGTTGGGATGTCACAAGCTATCTTGAAGCCCTTGAGACTATTCATACTCTTGATGATCTCTTGGGTTTTGTTGTCTAACCCACGACTCAAACCAGCCCCAAAGAGTGCATCGATAACTATATCACTCTCTATGATACTCTCGACGAACTCTATACTGAGTCTCTTCACCCTCTCTAACTGTATCCTCGCCATAGCAGATTTTACACCCAAAGGCAAAAAAAGTTGTACCCTACAATAGCCAGAGAGTAGACGAGCTAGCACAACACCATCTGCTCCATTGTTTCCCACTCCAGCAACTATTAGCAAGCTTGAACCTCTAGGGAAGTGAGCTTTGATATACACCGCCATCCCAAGAGCTGCATGCTCCATCAATATATCTTCAGTGAGTCCAAACTGCTCATAACATCGCTGGTCTAAGTGGTAGCAGGATTTATGGAGGGGTTGCATAGTCTACTTCTCTTTTAGTTTGGGATAGATTGCCTTTAAAAAGCTATGGTATTCGTTGCCAAGGTTATCGTATATTTCTTCTAACGATAGGTTATCAATATATATTAGAGCTTCGGCTAACTCTTTTCTTTCACTTGTTAATGATTTTTGATTTAAATTAAATAATCTAATCGTAAAATCGGCTTTTGTATTATCGTCTTGGGCAATAATTTCGCCAGTAGTGATATAATCAAAAAAATCATCAGGGTTATCAAGAGTAGGATCAACGATATTTTGATAATCCTTGCGTTCTTTTAAAATACTCTTTTGACTGTCTTTTGATGAAGAACAACACTTGCCTCTACTGTTGCATGAGACTAATAAATTAGTATAATTTAAAGTCTCTTCAGGGAATAGATTTCTAGTTTTGAAATGATCTATATTTGAGTTTTCTCTATCTGCATCTATCTCTCTTTCGCAGTAGGCACAGAGTGATTTCTGCTCTTTATGCAGGATGTCTGCTCTGAGTTGTCGGCTGATTGCACGGATATTTGTATCTTCCCAAGCACTCTTTATTTTGGGTAATTTTACTCTAGACTTTGCTTTTGTAAAATAGTTTGCTTCATGCTTTGTAATCTTAAACATTTTTCTTCCTAGAAGCTATTTCAAGTTTAAGAAGTTTCAAATCCAAATTGTTTGCACCCAATAAACTCTCCAGCTCTCTCCACTCATTTTGGAAACTTTCAGAGTCAAACTCATTTGCGACAATCATAGCCTTCACTTTGGCTAACTGTTTGCTAACCTCTGGTGTTCTTAGATACTCTACATCCATAATATCTGTCAAAATTTTACTAAACTCATACCCATAACTCTGTGAATATTTAAAAGCTTCTATCTTCCCATCGATCCTCTTTAATATTCTCAAAGATTCACTTTTAGCAGACCCGATAATATGCGGTGAATGCGTAGCGATAATTACTTGACAGTTATTTGCATCTGCAAAGTTTTTATAGATTTTCAAAACTCTATTTTGCCAAGAGGGGTGCAAAGAGAGTTCGGGTTCATCTATAAGGATGACTTTATCTTTATAGTTTTTAAAATAGAGATATAAGACTTTTGAGAGGAGAGTTTTTTCACCTGTGGAGAGTTCGTCTATCCTAAATTTTTCATTATTAGTATTTTGAAAATAGATATTATCATCTTCATCTATATAACTATATGTTACATCTAAATCTAAACCATCAAAAACTTTTGCAATAAACTTTTGTAATTCATCAGTGATTTCATCATTTCTTTTATTGTGAAATTTAACTAAGTTATACCAATATTTGACAAATTCAGATTCAACATTGGCTATATTGTCTTCACCTGCTCGTAAGTAAATTTTTTGCATAACATCAATTGCTTGTTTGTGACCAGATTGGGCTAATGTTTCAACTGCTCTTTTTGGTTTTTGTCCATGTTCTTTATTCTTGAATATATACTCCAAAAGCGTAGTCTTCCCACTCCCATTGACCCCTGCAAGTACAACAATAGACAGAGGCTTACCTTTTGTATCCACAAAATCTATATCAAAATCTTTGAACATTTTGTACTCGTCGATAGGTAGACTTTCTATCTTAAAACTAGCACTGTTTTCATGACTCATAGGAAGTATCCTTATAATAAATATCAAAATGGTGGGATAACCATCAAAAATATATTCTACCATAAATAACCCTACTATTATAAATTTTCGATATAATTCGCTCCACTTTTATCTCTCCTGCAAAAAGTCAGGAAAATTTGATAGGGAAGGGGGTGCTGTATTATGCCAGGAATTGTTTTGACACCAAGAGACTCTTTTGATGATGCTTATAGAAAATTCAAAAGACAGTGTGACAGAAACTTGATCGTAACAGAAGCGAGAGCGAGACAATATTACGAGACAGCGACTGAAAAGAAGAAAAAAGAGAAGATCGCTACGCGTAAGAAGATCCTCAAAAAACTCTTTATGATCCGTAGATATGAGTCAAGACTGTAAGTTTTGATCTATCAACTGTAGGGAATTCCCTACGGTTATTATTACCATCCCCATTTTTGACAAATTACCCACTATTTTGATACTATTTTTTTACCTCACCCACCAATCGCTTCTCATTGATAAATGTGTATAAGACAGGTAGATAGATGAGATTGAGTACTGTTCCCCACGCGAGACCAAAACCAAGAGATATCGCCAAAGGCTGGAAGATCACAGCTTGTCCTGCAGGGAAAAATATCAGTGTAGCAAGCCCTACAAGTGTCGTCACAGAGGTGAGTACTATAGGGCGAAACCTCTTGGATGCGAGGGTGAAGATATCATCTATATTTTGAGCTGATTTGAGTGTAGTGATCATGATGATACCATCATTGATCACAACTCCTGAGAGTCCCAATATCCCCACAAGTGATGGCATTCCTATATTGATACCAAGTAGCTTATGACCTACCATTGCACCTAGCAATGAAAATGGTATCACAGAGAGCAGCATAAACGACTCTCGAAAAGAGTTGAAGAGATAGAGCATCGAGAGCAGTATCAGTACCATTGCCAAAACAGAGGCAGAGAGCATATCGTTTTTGAGTTCTGTTCTCTTCTCTTTTTCACCTTTTTGTATCACTTGGATACCATCTTTTTCTATCTTTTTGAGGAGGGGTTCTATCTGCTCCAGTACCTCATCAGCTGTGATGATTTTGGGGTCTACATTGGCGAAGATGTAGAAGTTTTTGACTCCGTTATCTTTGCTCACTTTCTCAAAGGCTTTGAGAACCCTAAACTCCACCACATCTTGGAGGGCGACACTGCTTCCATCTGCTAGAGGGATATGAAGGGATTTGAGCTGTTGTAAGTTATCTTTTTGCAAGCTTTGGACTTTGACCTCTAAGAGTCCTTCACTGTTGAATGTATTGGATATCTTGCGTGAGAGATAGAGATCTGCCACCACTCTACCTATGGTTGCTTCATCTATACCGAGTGACTCTCCATAGTCGTTGATATCAAGTTTGATCTCATCTATGCCAAACTCTGCATTGGAGACACTATTGATGATACCATCTCTGCTATTGAACTCTTGTTGTATCTCTTCTATAGCTTTGACGATCGCTTGGTTATCATCAGATATGAGACCTATCTGTATATCTGCTTTGATTGGACCCACCTTTTTCTGCACTACAGAGAGATCTCGTAGCTTGAGCCGCTCTTTGTAGTGTTGCTCTGTGAGAAACTTATCTACGAGCTTGGATATCTCTGCTGATTTGAGCTCTCGTGTGCGATCTGCGGCATCATAGTAGAAGGAGAGGTAGGGGGTGATATAGTTATCTACAATATTTTGGGCTTTGAGCTTGTCAAGCTCTAGGGTGATATCCCCCACATAGGAATATGTCTCACTATTGCCAGCACTATCCCTCCTATATCCTGCTACAGAGCTGATATGTTCTATATAAAACTCCTCTTTGCGGGTAGAGATCCCCTTGGTGACAGTGGAGAGTATCTCACTCATCTGCTCTACAGTTGTGTTGACATCTGCTTTGAGAGCTATGTGGATAGTAGAGGAATCAAAGCGAGGAAACATTTGAAACTTACTCGATTTGATTGTCCATACCGTCAAGAGCGGTACAACTATCACGAAGATAAACAAAAAGCTCTTTTTGTGTCTCATGATATGGTGAATAATAAGGCTATAGATATGGTTGGACTTTGCCCATGAGTGGGTCCTTTGTTTGCCTGAGAGTGTGTGAACTGCGTGTATAGGCAAGAAGAGAAATGACTCTATCAATGATGCGATGACGAGTACAGAGACAGCTATAGGGATGAGCTTCATCACCTCCCCCATCGTGCCAGAGATGAGCAGAGCAGGGATAAAAGCAAAGAGTGTAGTCAGTGATGCGATGATGACAGGTTTTGCCATCTCTTTGGCTCCGAGTATCGCTGCCTCTTTGGCTTCGTACCCTTTTTCGATATATTGCTGGATATTTTCACTCACGACGATAGCATCATCGACGATGATACCTAATGCAAGCAACACCCCTATGAGTGATATCATATTGATACTATAACCAAAGATATAGAGATAAAAAGCCCCCATCAAAAATGAAGTAGGTATACCCAAGACAATAATAAACGACATGCGTGAGTTGATGAGCCATGCCACAAGCATAGAGATGATGATAAGCCCTAGCAGGATATTGGAGATGACGATATTGAGCCTATCTCTGATCTTCTCCGAGCGATCTTCGTGGATAAAGGCTTTGAGATGAGGGTTTTTCTCGTCAAACTCTCGCACAATCTTATCTATGGTTTTGCTCAGCTTGATGGCATTGCCTCTCTCGTCTTGCTTGACGACGAGATTGAGGGCAGTCTTGCTATCCATCTCATAGAGGGTGAGGGCATCTTCGTAGTGTTTGCTGATAGTGGCTATATCTTTGAGGTAGAGTGATTTGCCCCCTATGGTGATACGCATATTCTCCCAGTCGCTATCGCTCTTCTTGCCATTGCTTGTAGAGATGTAGTAAAAGCCATCTTTTTTATCCTCTATCTTCCCGAGTGGAAAGATATATGAGAGTTTGGTCAAGGCAGCCACTACACTCTGTGTCGTCAAGTCAAAGGCTCGTATCTTTTGGGTGTTGAGCTCTATATCGTAGATGATATCAGAATTCCCATAGATAGTCACTTCGGAGATATATTTGATACTACTGAGGCGATCTTTGAGCTTTTGGGCTTTGAGTTTGAGTTCAGAGAGTGGGAGTTTGTCAGAGTTGATGACGATATTGAGCAAGTCTCGTTTGACCTCTAGGGCTTTGACTACTGGTTCATCCATATCATCAGGGAGGTCTCGTTTGGCTATGGCGAGGGCATCTTTGACTTTGTCGGCGGTATTGTATCTATCTATACCTTTCTCTAACTCTAGCACCATAGTAAATCGCCCTGGATTGATGATCGTGGTGAGCTCTTTGATACCGTCGATATTCTCTATCTCATCTTCGAGTGGTTTGACTGCCATCTTATCCATCACATCGAGAGATGCCCCACTATAACTCCCTGTCACTGATACCATCTCCAAATCAAAGGAGGGAAATATCTCTTTGGGGATTTTGATATAGGAGTAGACTCCCACGGCAACTACGAGAAAAAATAGCATATAGTTCATTCGTGCATTTTGGGTAAAAAATTTGATCACTTGTATTCTGCTTTGTAGATTAATTTTGATAGGGTATTATAACAAAAAAGGAGAAAACTATGTCGGCATTAGTAGAGTTTGCAATGTTTCCTACAGAAAAGACACAGAGCAAAAGTGAGTTTGTAGCAAGGGTACTAAATATAGTAGATAGAAGTGGATTGGATTATCAGCTTACACCAATGGGGACTATCATAGAGGCAGAGACAGTAGGTGAAGTGTTTGCTGTCATAGAGTCAGCCTATGCAGAACTCCAAGTAGACTGCTCCCGTATCTATAGTGCGATCAAAATAGATTACCGCGAAGGACCAGTAGGCAGACTAGGCAAAAAAGTCGGCTCAGTAGAAGAGAAGTTGGGGCGTAAGCTTAATAGCTGAAAGCTAAATTGAGCATCTATCAAAAGATAAACCCAATTTTGCTATAATACACGCAAACTTTAACAAGGAATTTAAATGTTATGTGCTGAGAGAATGCAGAGGATTATCCAAGCAATGATTTTGGGTCTGATTATGGGATTGGTCGGTATGCAAATGTTTAAACTGGCATTTTTGCTCACATTTGCTATGATGATCATGCTATTTATAGCTGGTATCACAGGTTTTTGTCCAGGTCTTATCGTGCTCAAAAAAGCATTCCCCTCATGTGACAGCCAAGAAAAAAAGGAAAAGAGTTAATGCCAAATATTTCATACAAAGATGCAGGTGTCGATATAGATGCAGGCAATGATTTCGTAGAAGCCATCAAGAGTGATGTCAAATCGACTTTTGATACAAATGTCCTAGGCGGTATCGGATCGTTTGCTGGTGCGTACGCCTTGCCTACAGGATACAAAGAGCCTATCATCCTCTCTGCTACAGATGGTGTAGGAACTAAGCTCAAACTCGCCATAGAGAGTGCTAAGCTTGATACTGTTGGGATAGACCTTGTGGCAATGTGCGTCAATGACCTTATTTGTAATTTTGGTACGCCGATGTTTTTCCTTGACTACTATGCTACAGGCAAACTCGTACCTACAGATGCAAAAGATGTTGTCTCTGGTATAGCAGAGGGGTGTCGTAGAAGTGAGTGTTCGCTTGTAGGGGGTGAAACTGCTGAAATGCCTGGAATGTATAGCGAAGATGATTTTGATTTGGCTGGTTTTTCGGTAGGTATCGCAGAGAAGTCGGAGATGGATACTATAGCTAATGTAAAGGCTGGTCAAGTGCTTATTGCTCTGCCTAGTTCTGGTGTGCATTCTAATGGCTACTCGCTTGTACGGAAACTCTTTTTTGATAAATTGGGTATGAGTCTCAATGATACATTTGATGGTAAACCTCTTTTGGAGACACTCCTAGAGCCTACACGCATCTATGTCAAAGAGTTCAAAGCCAACAAAGAGCATATCAAAGCTTTGGCACATATCACAGGTGGTGGTATCGTAGAAAATCTCCCAAGAGTTCTCCCTGAGGGGATCAAAGCTGTTGTGACCAAAGAGGATATTAGAGTATTGCCGATATTTGAGTTTATGGCAAAGCATGTTGATGAAGAGGAGATGTATAGAGCCTTTAATATGGGTGTAGGTATGGTTTGGGTTGCAGATAAAGCAAATGTTGATGCAATACTAGAAAATACAGATGGGTATGTGATAGGTCACTTAGCAGAGGGTACAAAAGGCGTAGAGTTTGTCTAGTATCCCCAAAAAGGGTGTGGCAAATTTCTACCTAAAACCAGTAAATAGAGGTAACTTTTGCTATAATCGGTTATTCTAACTCTGAGGATACGATATGATCAAACTTTTCACAGACCATCAAGAGCGATGGATGACAGGGATAGCCCTACTAGCCATTGTTGGATTTATAGGCTGGGTAGATAACTTTTTCATTATGTGGAGTTTTTTGGGTATTATCTATATGTTTGCTTTTTATGAAGCGATGAAGCTCTTCAAGCTGAAGGGTCCTACGATGTATTTTTGGGCATTGCTCCTTTGGGTGCTTGCTTACTTCTACCCCAACCCCGATGATCTCTTCTTTCTTTTTATCATTATCTTTGCGAGTACTCTAGCCTATACGCACAACTTCAACCCTAAATTGATGCTTCCTTTTTTGTATCCTGTGAGTGGGATACTCTTTTTCCTCATTCTCTATCAAGATTTTGGTATCATAGCGATGGGTTGGCTCCTTGTGACTGTAGCGATGACGGATATGTTTGCTTTCTTTGTAGGCAAGATGATAGGCAAGAGAAAGTTTTGTGATACATCACCCAATAAAACACTAGAGGGAGTCTCTGGCGGTATTATTTTTGCTACAGCATCAGGTACTTTCGTGGGGATGATGATAGTGCCATTTTGGATCGCTTTTTTTGTGACATTTTTCACTTCTCTCTCTTCGATCTTTGGAGATCTCTTTGAGAGTTATCTCAAACGAAGAGTAGGGGTCAAAGATAGTGGAGATATCCTCCCCGGGCATGGTGGTATACTCGATAGGATAGATGGGTATCTCTTTGCTGCTGTGGTGATGGTCATTACGCTGAGGTCTTTTATATGATCTCTGATACTATCGTACTTCTTGGCTCTACAGGCTCTATAGGTGTCAATACCCTAGAGATAGCTTCTCGGTATGGTATCTCTATAGAAGCACTCGTAGCAGGAAGCAATATCTATCTACTCAATGAGCAGATAGCTAGATACAAACCCAAATATGTAGCCATAGCCAACAGAGCAGATAGAGACTCTGTCGATCATCCGATTGTCTTTTGTGGAGATGAGGGGATTTTGGAATTGCTCGAAAAAACTACTAGCCCTAGAGTAGTCAATGCTCTTGTAGGGTATGTAGGGCTTGCACCTACCCTCAAAGCCATAGAGCTAGGCAAACAGGTTGCACTCGCCAACAAAGAGTCCCTCGTCGTAGCTGGTGAGTTCATAGATATGAGCCACATCACTCCTATAGATAGTGAACACTTTGGTCTTTGGTATCTGATGAATAAACGCCCCATTGAAAAGCTCTATATCACGGCAAGTGGCGGTGCATTTCGCGACTGGGATCCTACAGATATAGCCAAAGCGACCTTTGCTGATGCACTCCAACACCCCAACTGGTCTATGGGCAATAAGATCACCATAGATTCAGCGACGATGACCAACAAACTCTTCGAGCTACTAGAAGCCAAATGGCTCTTTGACACGAGCAATATAGATGCAGTGATAGAACGAAAATCTATCATCCATGCGCTTGTAGAGTTTCGTGATGGTTCGACGACAGCCCACTTAGCAAGTGTCGATATGAAATTGCCTATAGCATTTGCACTGCGAGGCGAAGTCGAGGATCAGATACTCCCTCCATTGGATTTGCTAGAGATAGGGAAGCTAGAGTTTGAACCTATCGGTGAAGAGAGATACCCAATATGGCAAATCAAAGAGCACCTTTTGAGCCATCCTCATCTTGGTGTAGTGGTGAACGCAGCCAATGAAGAGGCGATCAAAGCCTTTGAAGAGAACAAAATCAGATTTTATGAGATGGCTGATTGTGTATTGGGTGCATATAAAAAGTTTGAAACTATCCATGCTCAAAGTATAGATGATATCATAGCGATAGATACAGAGGTGAGAAGTTATGCGAGGAGTTTGCTTTGATGAAAGTTTTGATACTGCATGGATGGGGTGGGAGTGATGCCCCACACTGGCAAGCAGAGTTAGCAGCCACTATAGCCAAAAACTACGGTACTGTATCGTTTCCACTGCTAGATAATTGTCACTTTCCAAGCAAAAATAGATGGATAGGGCAAGTGCGAGGAATAATAGAAGAGTTTTCTCCTGATATTGTCGTCTGCCACTCTCTTGCTAATACACTGTGGCTATGGCTCTGTCAAGAGGAGATGCCTACTATCAAAAAGCTCTATATGGTTTCACCTCCGAGTCTCAATACCAAAGAAGAGACTATCAAGACATTTTTCCCTACTCTGCTCCCTGATACTCTCTATGCCAAAGAGGTAGAGATGATAGTCTCTGATGATGACCCCTATATAGAGGTAGATGAGGCAGAGAAGATAGCCGATCACTATAGTATCCCTCTGACTACACTCCAAGGTGCAGGACATATCAACGCTGATAGTGGCTATGGTAAGTGGGAGATGATAGAGTCTCTAGTGCTGAAGGATCTCAAGTGATACTCTCCATAGAGTCAAGCTGTGACGATAGCTCTATAGCAGTCACACAGATAGAGACAAAACAACTTCTCTTTCATAAAAAGATATCCCAAGAGAGTCAACATGCCCAATATGGCGGAGTCGTGCCAGAGTTGGCGAGCAGACTCCACGCTGTAGCTCTCCCTGAGATACTCGCAGAGACCAAAGAGTATTTTCCTCAGCTCAAAGCAGTAGCTGTCACCAACCAACCAGGACTCGGTGTGACACTCCTAGAGGGTATAGCTATGGCAAAAACCCTTGCTGTACTGCTCGATATCCCCCTCATAGCTGTACACCATCTCAAAGCACATATCTACTCACTCTTTATCGCCAAAGAGTCGATCACCCCACTCCTTGTACTCCTCATATCAGGTGGGCATACACAGATCATCCGTGTAGAGAGCTTCGAGCGAATGGAGATACTCGCTACAACTATGGATGATAGTGTAGGCGAGAGCTTCGATAAGTGTGCCAAGATGATGGATTTGGCATATCCTGGAGGTCCTATCGTAGAGCAGTTGGCACGAGAAGGTGATGAGGATAGATTTGACTTTCCTGTGCCACTACGCAACTCTCCTCTACTAGCCTTTTCCCTCTCTGGACTCAAAAATGCCGTCCGTCTACAAGTGATACAATCCAAAGAGGCGTTTGGTGGAGAGCTTCCTCTCCAAGAGCAAAGAGATATCTCTGCATCATTCCAAAAAGCAGTCAAGCTCCATCTCTTGCAAAAGAGCAAAAAGATATTTGCCAAAGAGAAAATCAGAGATTTCGCTATAGTGGGTGGAGCATCCGCCAATCTCTACATCAGAGAAGCCTATGAGCAACTCTGCTCACAATATGGCAAAACTATGCACACGGCTCCTCTTGAGTACTGCTCTGATAATGCGGCTATGGTAGGCAGATATGCTCTCGAAGCGTACCATAGAGAGAAGTTCACAGACCCCAAAGAGATAGATATCAAGAGTACGAGGAGATATGAGAGTGGTGTGGAACTCTGAGGGTAGCTACTCTTACTTCCACCCTACCTATTGCAACTTGCTTCAATAGTTCAAATCATAGTGTTAGTGCAAGAAGTCTATTGAGAAAATCTCTCATCCATCACAATATATCTACGCATCTTCTTGATCTTAGAAAAGTCAATCTCTCCTATGATATTATCACTAGTGTCATCTTGGATAGTATCACCATCAGGTGATATGATAGCCGAAGAGCATGCCATATCACTATCACTACTATTACTAAGGATTACGAAGCATTGATTCATCACAGCAAGTGCTTTGGAGAGTATTTCCAGATGTTTTTTGCGTGGTAAGCCCCATCTTGCAGGAACCAATACTATATCTACACCCTCTATCTGCTTCCATAACTCTTTGAAACGAAGCTCAAAGCAGATGAGAAGAGCATAATGGACTCCTGCTATCTCAAAGCGGGTGATATCTTGTGACTTACCTGCTCTTAGATATCTATGCTCATCCCCAAGTGCAAAGAGTTTGACCTTCTCTTGACTATAGACGATCTGATGCTGGTGCATGACTACCGCTCTATTGACAAAGTCTACTCCATCTTTGAGTATCACAGTGATGACCAAAATCTGCTCTGCTATATGCTCTTTGAGTATCTCTAAAGCTTGGAGTGAAAAGAGAGCAGCGTCTGTTATGTTGGAGTAGTCGTAGGCTGTGAGATATACTTCGGGAGCTAGGAGCAACTCTCTATCGCTATGCAACTCTATCAACTCTAGGAGTCGATCTAAATTCTCTTGGTAATTTCTACTAGTAGCAAGTTGTAAGCTGACAGCTCGTAGTATTTTTTTAGAAGTCATCCAAATCCAAACTTCCCTTGGAGTAGTTGGTGACATTGCCTTCAAAGAAGTTTGTCTTTTGGTCGTTGAATTTGGAGAAGTTGTCTACCCACTTGATAGGGTGTGCGACATTGTATATCTTCTCTAGCCCTACTGCATGGAGTCGCTCATCTGCTAAAAACTGGATATATTGTGTGATGATATCATCGGTGAGTCCTAGTATCTGTCCTTGTGTGATATATCGACCCCACTGTGCCTCTAGCTCTACAGCATCTCTAAACATTTGATAGACTTCATCAAGTAGCTCTTTAGTGAAGAGTTCTGGTCGCTCTCTTTTGGTGACATTGATCATGTTTTGAAAGAGCAACAAGTGTGTCACTTCATCCCTCTGAATAAATCGTATCATTTGAGCAGACCCTAGCATCTTGCCAGAACGAGCTAAAGTATAGAGATAGGCAAATCCGCTATAGAAGTATATCCCCTCTAATATTTGGTTGGCAAACATAGCTTTGACCATATTTGCATCAGAAGGATCGGTCGAGAGCTCTTCATAGACTTTTGCTATTGCATCATTTTTGGACTTGAGTTTCATATCTCTTCTCCACAGCTCATATATCTCAGTAGAGTTTGTAGAGATACTATCGACCATCACTGCATAACTTTGTGAGTGGAGTGCCTCTTCAAATGCTTGTCGTACCAAGATGAGATTGATCTCTGGTGAGGTGATGAAAGGGTTGAGATTGTCTATGATATTGTTGGTTTGCAAAGAATCCATGAAGATCAACTGTGCCAATACCTTATCGTACGCACTTTTTTCTGCATCTATGAGGTTTTTGTAGTCATTGACATCTCGTGTCATATCTACCTCTTTGGGAAACCAAGTATTGTTGAGCATCATTTCCCATAAGTTGTATGCCCATTGATATTTTATATCATTAAGCTCAAATATCCCTGTAGGATTTCCGCCAAATATCCTCCTCTCTTGTGTCTTTTCGTCAGAGTTTGGGTTATATATCGTTTTTCTTTTCATTATTATTGTCTCCTATGCACTATATAAAATAGATTATACTCATTTATGCTAAACTTACTACTACGAATGAAAAAACAAAGGATTTATTATGCAACTTGAAATAGAAAAAGTAGAGCAACTTTTAATAACAAAAATCAAGGCTAACACCTTATAGCTTTCAGCCCAACCGCTAAAGAGCGTTGGGATTTCAGCTATTTTATTATTAAAATTTATATGTCGCTTGTATAGAGAGGAGATTGCCCATTTTGTCCAATACCTTTTGTGCTTTTGCATTGTTAGGTGCTGTAGCATCTCTAAAGGCATAGTTGAGATCAATTCTAGTTGGACCTTTAAAGTGGTATGATAAACCAATAGTTGCTGTTTTAAATTCTCTCTCAAGCCCTGCATTGTTAGAGAGCCTATCAAGATAATCATAACGAGCCAAAAGTTCTACTTTTTTAGGTATTACATAATATTGTGCATTCAAATAGTATCCGTCAGAAACATTCTCTTTTCCTGCAAGGATTTGATATTGCCAATCAGCACTGTATTGATCATCATTGGCTATATCTTTAGCACCATTAAAGATCATACCTTTTGCTTTGATATATTCTGCATCAAGTCGAAGTCCATTACGAAAATAATCAACACCTACACCATAACGAACACGGTCATAGTTTGTATTGTTGAGTTTTCGTTTTCCACTTTGATACCAGACGAAACCTTTGAGTGCTTGAGTAAAATACCCTTTGCCTTTTCCAAAAGAGTACTCACTTGCAAGGTAGCCATAGTAAGTCAAATCTCCTGAACCATTAGAGGAGCTAAGACCTGTACCATTTCCAACCATACCAGCTACAGAAACAGTGATTTTGTCATTGATATGTTCTGTATCAAAAAGTTCTACACCACGGTCTCTAAAAGCACCTACTGATTGTGTTGATACGGCTGTATAGGTGTCCGTACCACTTTTTACTGCATCGTTTGGTAAAAATCTCTCCAACAAAAGCTCGTTGGTTACTTTTGTAAAGTTGCGATATTCACTGGCAAATACAGCACGCATTCCCTCTTCGCTTCCTGGATATTTAAATTGTCCCATGCGTACATTAAGATGTGGGATACCTCTGTATGTGATAGAGGCATCAGTTAAATAATTTGATGTCTTATGTCCTGCAGGTGAAGTAATACCATCTTCCCCAAACTCTGTCATAAAGAAATAGTCAAACTTATTTTCTTTATCAATCATGCCTCGCACTGCAAGTCGTGCACGATTTATTTCAAAACCTGATTGAGAATCAAGATTTGGCGTAAGCATGGAAAAAGGAGTCTTGTTTACTCCATTTTTAATGAAGATATCACCATAATTTTTTTGGTATCCTGCTTGAATAAATCCCCATAACCTTGGGCTATTGTTATCATTGATGACTTTTTTGCCATCTTTTTTGATCATAGTCGGCTCAGTTCCTGCGATAGTGAGCCAATCAGCAGCATGGAGACCCATGGAGAGAGCTGAAATGGCTGCCAAAGAGATGACTATTTTGTCTATTTTGCTATTTTTCATCTTTTGTACCCTATTTTATTTTTTTATCACCACGAATTGCATCAACATCCAAACCAAATTGTTTAAAGTTGCTTCGTACATTATGTTTTTCATCTAATACTTTTGAATTATAATATCCCATTTTTGAAGCAGGGAAAAGAGCTTTTTTCAAATCAAAATCAGCACGAGGTTGTGCATCTACATAGAGCATAATATCAGCAGCTTCTTGATCTTTGAGTGTTCCACCTTGACCTAGAGGCATATTTGATTGTACCCATGCTGCACCTTTGTTGAGTTTACTCATCCCTGCACCTGTATTATAAGCCAACCATTCACCTTTTGCATTTTTACCCCAGAGTGGCGGGAAAGTACCTACACCTGCTCCATTAGCACCATGGCATGATGCACATTTTGCTTCATAGAGTTTTTTACCATTGAGGTAGTTGGCATGGGTTGCTTTTTTTTGAATTTTTGCATATTTTTTCGCACCACCCATCCAACGATCTGAATTGAGTGGACTACATGGCATTTTTGTATTCATTTTCATCGGCATATCAGTTGAGAGCCATGTGACATAAGTTGCCATCGCTACTGATGCTTTTGTGTCAATAATAGGACGCTTCCCATTCATACTTCGCATAAAACAGTTGTTAATTCTATCTTGAAGTGTCTGTACTGTTTTTTCTCTTTTTGAGTAGGCTGGAAATGCCGTAGCAGTTCCTATAAAAGTACTAATGCCTTGACCTGTACCTGGTTTACCATCGCTTCCTTTCAAATGACAATTTGTACATTGCAATTTGTTACCTACTAAATCTTTCGTAAGAGGATGCGTATTTGTATGGCTTAAAATATCTTCACCAAGCTTGACCATCTCTCCAACTTCACCAGCAGGATATGCTTTTGGTGCACTTGTTGGAGTCTGAGATGCTACCAAAGCAGAACTCCCCCAAAAAATCAAAGAAACTATTCCCAAAGATAACCCACGCGTTCCTATATTCATAACCAATCCTTTACATTAATATAATTCTTAATTCTACAACTTTTAACATAAAAGTATCCTTTTAATTATGATACCAAAGAGAATAATAATTAAAATAATCTAAACAGATAAATGTTATAATTTAAAATTATTTATGTCGTTTGTTATAACTTTGTAATCATTTCTTTATACCATTGTACTCAACAAACTCAAGGAGTATAGACTATGTATGATGAATCTGCTAATATGACCGAAGAGAAGTTGACGAGGCTTGCAAAGTGTTTGCAAAAATATTATCGTATTGATGAGCAAGAGGCTTTAGAGATCATATATGAAGAGTGGGACTTAATAGAAGATGCTTTTGCATGCAATATGAAGGTCAAAGATATATGTCAAAAATTGGTAAGAGAGTTAAATGAAATATATAGGGTGGCATGATGGAATTGAGCATTGAGAGGTATATCATACACCACTACCCTCAAATAGATAGTATCCCTGTGACGGCTAGAGGTATGCTCTACAAAATACTCAAGAGACTCTTTCACGAAGAGCAAATCAACGATTTTTTAGTCGCTAATAGACAAAAAGATAGCTTCGCTTTCATAGAAGCGATACTAGACTATTTTGATGTAGATATAGCATTGAAAAAAAACGAACTCAACAATATCCCCTCCTACGGTAGAGTTGTAGTCGTCGCCAACCATCCGTTGGGGACACTCGATGCTCTTGCACTCATTCATCTCATCAAAGATATACGCAAAGATATCAAGATAGTAGCCAACTCATTTTTGCACTCATTTGAAAATCTCAGAGAGCTTTTGATCCCTGTAGATAATATCAACGATAAAGTAGATAAACAGAGTCTCAAAAGCATATACCAAGCCCTATCTAATGAGCAAGTGGTGATCATTTTCCCAGCAGGGGGAGTGAGTAGAGTCCGCCCAAATGGAGTCAAAGACACCAAATGGAAACGAGGTTTTTATAAGATAGCTACGAAGATGCAAGCACCTATATTGCCTATACATATCTCTGCTAAAAATTCAAAAAACTTCTACCTCCTCTCTATGATCAACCGCTCTCTTGCTACAGTGACACTCCCGCATGAGATGTTCAAGTTTCAAGGGAAAAATATTACATTCACTATAGGCAATACCATCCCCTATAAATCTTACCATATCCCATCTCTGCCAAGTAAAGAGTCTATCAAACTCCTACGAAAGCACTTTTATCGTGTCGCCAAGGGCAAAAAAGGAGTCTTTGAGACGCAAAATCAAATAGCTCACGCAGAAGCAAAAATCGAGCTCAAGAATGAACTTAAAAATGGGAAAGAGTTGGGGGAGACAAAAGATGGTAAAAAGATTATACTCTATGAGACACAAGTAGAGAATGCCATCCTCAAAGAGATAGGGCGATTGAGGGAGATATCATTCCGCCAAGTAGGTGAGGGGAGTGGGAAAAAGCGAGATATAGATTATCATGATTTTAGCTACAAACATCTCATAGTATGGGATAATGAAGCCCTAGAGATAGCTGGAGCCTATAGGATAGGTCGCTGTAGGGATATCATAGATGATGAAGGAGTAGAGGGGCTTTATAGCTCTTCACTCTTTATCTTTGAGAAGAGTTTTGATATCTATTTTGAGCGAGGGATAGAGCTAGGGAGGAGTTTTGTGCAACCAAAATATTGGAACAGTAGAGCTTTGGACTATCTCTGGCAAGGGATAGGAGCTTATATCCGAAACTACCCACAGATTCGTTACCTCTTTGGACCAGTGACACTGAGCAATGCTCTCTCCACAGAAGCCAAAGAGCTATTGATATTTTTCTATCAACACTATTTTGGAGCCAAAGAGCAATTAGTCAAACATAAAGAGCCCTATATCTTTGCAGATAGCCAAAACTCAAAAGCCAAGGCACTCTTCTGTGGAGTGGATTATCGTGCTGATTTACGCACCCTCAGAGAGGAGTTGGCGGTGATGGGATTTACTATCCCTACACTCTACAAGCAGTATAGCGAGATATGTGAAGAGGGCGGTGTGGAGTTTATGGATTTTGGTTATGACCATGATTTCAACGACTGTATAGATGGCTTTATCGTATGTGATATGGATCGACTCAAAGCATCAAAAAGAAAACGATATATTGGAGAGTAATGGCACAGTATAAATCGATATTTATATCTGATCTCCACCTAGGAACGAAATTTTCTAAGGCTGATGAGCTTTTGGATTTTCTCAAAAAAAACGAATCAGAAAATCTCTATCTAGTTGGGGATATCATTGATGGATGGGCTATCAAAAGAAAGTTTAAGTGGTCTCAATCACATTCAGATGTTATCCAAAAGGTTTTGAGAAAGGCACGAAAGGGAACAAATGTCTATTTTGTAGCTGGTAATCATGATGATTTTTTGCGTCCATTTTTGCCACTCATATTAGGAGATAGACTCCATATTGCCAATGAGTTTGACTACCAAGCTATGAATGGCAAGCGATACTATGTGACACATGGGGATTTCTTCGACTCTATCACTATGACCAAACGATGGATAGCAGTGCTAGGTGACTATGGCTACGATATGCTCTTACATCTCAATGGTGTGATCAATTTTGTGCGTAGATCCTTGGGTATTCGTAGATACTGGTCTCTCTCCAAATACGCAAAAGACAATATCAAAAAATCTGTCAGCTTCATAGGCGACTTTGAAAATATCTTGGCACAACATGCAAAGCATCAGCACTATGATGGTATCATATGTGGACATATACACAAAGCAGAGATCAAAACTATAGAGACTATAGAGTATCTCAACAGTGGTGACTGGGTAGAGTCTTGTAGTGCAGTGGTGGAAAACTTAGATGGGAGTTGGGAAATCATAACAAATGAATAGTGATATAGAGATAGTGGTCATCGAAGATGAAGAGGATATACTCGAACTCATAGAGTATCATCTGGGCAAAGAGGGTTACTCTACTACGGGTTTCTTATCTACAGAGAGTGTAGAGCAGTTCATCGAAGAGGAGTCACCTGCTCTGATGATAGTCGATAGGAACTTACCCAAGATTGAGGGGAGTGATTTTGTCTATAGCTTGCGAGAAAAAGGGTATGATATTCCTGTCATATTTCTCACTGCTAAAGATAAAGAGGCTGATAAAATCAAAGGTTTCGAGAGTGGTGGCGATGACTACATGACGAAGCCATTTAGCCACAAAGAGCTACTCCTCAGAGTCAAAGCACTGCTCAAGAGAAGTGGAGTTGGTAGTGCAGACAAGATCAGCTTTCGAGATATACAACTCAATCTGACACAAAGGGAGGTCAAGATAGATACGCTAGTAGTCTCTCTGACCAATTTGGAGTTTCATCTCCTCTATACTTTTGTCAAGAGTCCAAATACCGCATTGCAAAGAGAGTACCTTCGTGATGAAGTATGGGGTGATGCAGGTGACAATTTCCATGACAAGACGATCAATGTAGCTATCAATAGACTCAAAAAAAAGATAGATCCAAAAGGTGAAAAAAACTATTTTGAACCTGTATGGGGTGTAGGGTATAAGCTCTGTTAGAGTACTTTGTCGAAGTGTGCTATAGCCCCATCAAAAACAATATCTAGTGCCAACAAAACAAAAGAGATGAAAGAGATAACCAAGAGAGAGATTTCTATCTTTTTGACAAAGAGATACTCTACTCTTTTATTCATTTGATACTTCTGCCTCTATGGCTTTGCGTCTCTTTGTACGCACCACATAAAAGAGAGTAATAAATGCTACACAGAGCAGTGCTATCACTGTAGCCATGCGTAGATACTCTTTGATCATCGCTTCATTGGAGCCTAGAAAGTAACCTAACCCTGCCAAAACAACCACCCATATACCAGCTCCCAATGCTGTATATGCAGAGAATTTCCACACACTCATTCGTGAGAGTCCAGCAGGCAGAGAGATATATTGTCGTATGCCAGGGATGAGTCGTCCATTGAGCGTAGAGACTTCTCCATGTTTTTGAAAAAATCGTTCAAGTTTATCGAGGCTATCCTCTTTGAGAAAGAAGTATTTCCCATATTTCAGTAGAAATTTTCTCCCAAATTTCATAGCAAGATAGTAGTTAAAAAGAGCCCCTGTTACTGAACCCAATATCCCTACACCGATAGCTAGATAGATATTCATCTCTCCTTTGAATGCTAAATAACCAGCAGGTATCATCACCACTTCACTAGGAAAAGGGAAAAAACTACTCTCCAAAAACATCATAATAAAGATACCTGCGTATCCTAAACTTCCTACGATTTCTACTATTTGATTGACTATTTCATGCATGTTGATTGAACTTTATCTGATTTGTGTTGGAAGAGGGGGCGAGAGGTGAGGGCTACTCAGAGTATGCACCTACAGAGACCAATCTACGATATCGTTGCTCTAGCATCTCATCTATAGTCAGCTCTCTAAGCTCTTTCACCTTCTCTAAATAGTATTGTTTGACCACAGCGGCTGCTAGCTTTTTATCTCTATGTGCCCCTATGAGTGGTTCATCCAAGACATCATCTATAAGATTATGCTCCAAGAGATCTACAGGAGTGATCTTCATCGCCTTTGTCGCCTGCTCTACCTTTTCAGGGTCATTCCACAATATAGCAGAACAACCCTCTGGAGAGATGACAGAAAATACAGAGTAACGCATCATAGCGAGTTTGTCAGCTACACTGATAGCAAGAGCACCACCACTTCCACCCTCACCTATAACAACAGAGACCATAGGAATACGAGTGCTAGCAAACTCAAAAAGATTTCGTGCTATCGCTTCACTCTGTCCTCTCTCCTCTGCTCCAAGCCCTGGGTATGCACCTGGAGTGTCTACGAGCATCAATACAGGGATATCAAATTTCTCTGCCAATCGTACAGCACGGAGAGCTTTTCTATACCCTTCGGGGTTGGGCATACCGAAATTTCGTTTTATCTTATTCTTGATCCCACGACCTTTTTGCTCGCCGATGACCATGGTTTTCTCTCCATCTATCCAACCGACAAAGCAGACGATAGCAGGATCATCACGAAAAGCTCTATCTCCATGTATCTCATAGCCATTTTCCAATATATTTTTGATATAGTCCATGGCATAGGGACGGTCAGGATGACGAGCAAGACGGAGTTTTTGGTAGTCATTGAGTGAGCCAAAAGTCTTCTGTACCTCTTTTTCCAAATCTTTGCGTAGGGACTCTATAGTGTCATCTTCACCTTTGGCTCTAGCACTCTCCAAATCAAGCTCTATCGCTTCGATTCGGCTCTCAAAATCAAGATAAGTTGACATGGCTCCCCCTTAGAGTTTCTTGAAAATGACGACACCATTAGTGCCACCAAATCCAAATGAGTTACTCATAGCTATAGAGATCTCTGCTTCTCTCGCTTTGTTTGGCACATAATCAAGATCACAATTTTCATCAGGAGTTGTATAGTTGATAGTTGGTGGGATGATACCTTTTTGCATAGACATAAGTGTCACGACCGCCTCTATAGCACCAGCTGCACCAAGGCAGTGACCTATTTGACCTTTGATAGAACTCACAGGAGGGCAATTCTCTTTGCCACCAAATGCCTCTTTGATCGCAGCTGTCTCATTTTTGTCATTGGCAGGTGTACTTGTCCCATGGGCATTGATATAGTCTACTTTTGGATTGCCAGCCATTTTGAGAGCAGCTTTAATAGCACGCAATGGTCCATCTACGATAGGAGTAGTAATATGATTGGCATCACCACTTTCACCAAAGCCTATCACTTCACCATATATAGTAGCTCCTCGCTCTTTTGCCATCTCATAATCCTCAAGCACCAAAGCACCTGCACCCTCACCCATGACAAAACCATTACGGTCTGCATCAAATGGACGAGATGACTCTTGAGGATTTTCATTGTTGGTACTGAGTGCTTTCATCGCAGCGAAACCACCGACACCTGCTCCACAGATAGCAGACTCTGCACCTATGACAAGCATTCTATCTGCACCACCCACCATGATTGTTTTACTCGCTTCAGCTATAGCGTGTGTACCCGCTGCACAGGCTGTTACACTTGAAAGGTTTGGTCCTTTTAGATTTTGGTATATGGAGATAAATCCACCAAGCATGTTGACGAGTGCTGATGGTATAAAAAATGGAGATATTCTTCTTGGACCACGCGTTTTACATATAACAGAGTTTTTCTCTATCGCAGGCAAACCACCTATACCTGATGCAGAGGAGACACCAAACCGCTCTCTATCGATATCTTCCGTGATACCTGCATCATCCATAGCTTCTTGAGATGCTTTGAGACCCAATTGTATAAATCTATCCGCTTTTTTGACCTCTTTGGCATTCATCACTTCACTTGGATCAAATCCTACTATTTCACCTGCGATTTTGACGGAGAACTTCTCTGGATCAAAAAGTTCTATTGTCTTGATACCACATTTACCTTCTGTTATCGCTTGAAATGCACTCTCTTTATCTTGACCTAGGCTATTGATCATGCCTATTCCTGTTACAACTACCCTTTTCACTTGCTCTCCTGTGGTTGATTTATGAAGTTGTCACGCAAAACTCTAAAGTCAAGAGTTTTGCGTGACAACTTAGAATGGTGGTTTTCAACGCATCTCCTACTTTGTATAGTAAGGAGATGAGATTTGTCTCTATTTATTCTCTTCTATAAACTTGATTGCATCTGCAACTGTTGCGATAGACTCAGCTTGCTCATCAGGAATTTCAATATCAAATTTCTCTTCAAGTGCCATTACTAATTCTACAACATCAAGACTATCAGCACCTAGATCTTCTACAAATTTAGACTCTTCTTTCACCTCATCTGGGCTAACATTTAGTTGCTCTACAACTACTTCTTTCACATCATCAAATAATGCCATCGGTTTCTCCTTGGTTAAGTTTAAAAATACTACCGATTATAACAGAAAGTTTATAAAAAAGTGGTTTAGTCCTTTTGATACTTAGCGATTTAGATAAACAAATGTTTCCAAAATGTTTCCAATATATTCTATACTTTCAACAATCCAATAGGGATAACATATTTTTAAGGAAATAACTATGACAAAAAAGATTTTGACAGTTGCTACTGTAGCAAGTTTGGCATTCACTCTAGCAAGTGCAGATGCTCTCAAAGGTAGAGGTGCATCTTTCCCTGGACCAGTATACAAAGCATGGACAGCAGGATATCACAAAGCTACAGGTAAAGAAGTTAACTATACACCAACAGGTTCTGGTGATGGTATCAAATCTATCACTAAAAGAATGGTAGATTTCGGTGGATCAGACAAACCGCTTAAAGGGGACAAACTTAAAAAAGATAAACTTTTGATGTTCCCATCAGTAGTAGGTTCTATCGTACTTGCATACAACATTGATGGTGTCAAAGATGGTGAGCTCAAACTCAGTCGTGCAGCTATAGCAGGAATTTTCAGTGGTAAAATCACAAAATGGGATGATGCAGTGATCAAGGCACAAAATCCAAATCTCAAACTTCCAAGCAAACCTATCACTATAGCAGTAAGAGCAGACAAATCAGGAACTACATTTAACTTTACATATTTCCTCAACAAACTTGATAGTTCATTTAAAGTGAGCAAAAAACCAACTTGGAAAGCTCCAAAAGTAGTAGCAGGTAAATCAAACTCTGGTGTATCAGCAAATATCCAACAGATCAAAAACTCTATAGGATATATCGAATATTCATACAAAATAAAATTAGGTTTGCCAGCAGCACAAGTAGAGAACAAAGAGGGTAAATATATCAACCCAACACTCAAATCTTTCCAAGATGCAGCTAAGTATGCTACATGGACTCCAAAAAATGACTTCTATGCAGTGATCGGTGATCCAGCAGGTGCTACTTCATATCCTATCGTTGCAGCTACTTTTATCCTCTTGCCAGTAGAAAAAGCAGAGCAAGACAAAAAAGTAACAGCATTCTTTGATTGGGCATATAAAAATGGTGACGATGCAGCTGTAGAATTAGGTTATGTTCCACTTCCTAAAGAGACAAAAGATCAAATCAGAGCATACTGGGAAGCAAAAAAAATTAAATAAGTTAGAAAGTTGAGAGCTAAACTCTCAGCTCTAAAGTATTGAAAAAATTCTCTAAGGAGTTGTTTTGGGAATTTCCTAAACACTTCTTGGAGTGAATAACTCTTCTTTCATAACAATCTTCTTCCATAGCGTATTATCACTCCACTCTGAGACAATTTGTTCAGAAAAAACAATATCTTCTAGCGATATTTCACCCATCAATAGACTGTGAGCATCTTCCCTAAATGCCTGTGCATAGCCTGTCTGAGTCTCATGGACTATAATGCTTTGGAGTTTCACCTCTCGTTCACCATTTTGCATCTGTGTGGATGAGAGTATCTGTTCGCAGATGAGATAGATCACTCGTGCGAACTGCTCTGCTGATGGAGAGACGGGAAGCTCTATATATCTATTGCTATATCGTTTCATCGCATCCCTATACTCTAGGTCATCTCCACTCCATAGGGTGATAGCATGATCAAAAGAGTCTATCATCTCTTTGATATAGAGTTTGGTCAAGCCAAAGTCATACACCATCTGCCCATGGTCTAAGTAGTTGGACTCTAAGAGTACCTCTACTTTGTAGGAGTGTCCATGGATGTTTTCGCTACACCTTCGTGTACTACACCCTCGCACTATATGTGCATTTTCAAATTTGAATAGTTTACGAATGATCATCTATACCCCCTGTGTCGTATCAAAGACTCGTATATGGAGTCTATCACTATAGCGAAAGCCATGTTGCATACAAAACTCAAATACAGCTCTATCATTTCGCCATATTGTATCTCGACTCTCACCTACAGGCATGCAGTAGATAGTCGTATCAGGGAACTCTGCTGTGATGGTACTTATCTCTTCATACGCCGTAGACTCTACCAAATCTCTATCGATAGTAAACTTAAAAAAGCTCTCTTTTGCATAGAGATTGAAGCTTTTGAGTGCATCTTTTTTGATCCGCTTGGACTCTGATTCAGCACTATTAGAGAGTTTGATAGAGAGGGCAAATGTACACTCTTTGTAGCTTGGGTAGTGCTCAAAATCTATCGCTACAGTTCCATTGGTCTCGAAAGTAATCATAATCCCTTGAGCCACGAGCCACTCTATTACTTCATAAAATTTTATATCATTGTAGTAGAGTAGTGGCTCTCCCCCTGTGATGACAACATGTGGCAGATAGCCAATGGCATCAAACTCTTGCTGTAGTGACTCTATAACTCTCTGGCTCTCCTCTACTTTGATCCATGATTTGCTAAAGAGACGATCCACAGCAAAAAATGTATCACAACCCACCTTCTCTATACCGTCGACTTCATAGATAGCCCCAAACCCAGCACAAGAGAGATTGCACCCCCCTGTACGCAAAAAGTAGGATGGAACACCTGCATATTTCCCCTCACCTTGGATAGAGAAGAACT
>CBEUND010000011.1:0-35884 GCA_965544395.1 uncultured bacterium
AAGCAGAGGTGGCTCGGTATTTAAATATTACTGCTTCGGCTATTGCTAAGGTTAGGAAAAAGTTTGGTTTCATCACCTGACCCTAAAGTTTAAAGTTAAGCGGGTTTAAGATCACTATAATCTACAAAAATATATAATTCATAAAAAGGAGACTTGATGTTAAAGAGATTAATAGTTACAATACTACTAGCAACAGTGACTTTTTCAACGCAAAATCTTGTTGCAGGTACGATTAATATCGCAGTCGCCGCAAATGTGAGCTATGCAATGGATAGATTGAAACAAGAGTTTCACACACTCCACCCTGATATAGAAGTGCAAGTGACACTAGGAGGTAGTGGCAAACTTACCGCACAGATCAAAAATGGAGCTCCCTATCAGCTCTTTATGTCTGCTGACTTAAAGTATCCAGAGACTCTCTATCGTGAGAGTATAGCCATTACAAAACCAAAAATCTATGCCAAAGGTGGTTTGGCACTCCTGAGTACCAAAAAACAGGATTTTACAAAAGGAATCAAACTCGTTGAAGATGAATCAATAGCCAAAATAGCAGTAGCCAATCCAAAAACAGCACCATATGGCAAAGCTGCTATAGAGGCTATGACCAATGGGGGTGTTTATGAGAGAGTCAAAGACAAATTTGTATTTGGAGAGTCTATCTCGCAAACCCTCTCTTATGCCGTCACAGCAACAGATATTGGTTTCATAGCCAAGTCATCACTCTATAGCCCAAAAATGGCACACTACAAAAAGGGTACGAACTGGACAATAGTCGACCCCAAACTCTATGCACCTATCGATCAAGGTATCGTCATCCTCAAAAATGGCGAAAAGAGCAGTGATGTCAAGGCTTTTTACGATTTCATCTTGAGTTCAAAAGCAAAAGAGATATTGATAGCTTTTGGATATTTGGTGCCATGAGTAGTTTGTCGGCAACAGTATCACAAATCGATAGTTGCGATAGTTTACACATAGTAAAATTTGATCTTTATGGAGAAACGCTCTCTATGATGAGTTTGGATTTACAAAAAGAGGTAACCATAGGAGCTAAAGTAAAGTTACTCATCAAACCCTCACATATAGCCATCGGCAAAAACTTCACTGGAGATACGAGCTATTCCAATAGACTCGATGCAACTATAGCCTCTATAGAGAATGGAGCACTCTTGAGCAGTATAAAGTTGCAATTTAAAGATACGCACTTAGAGTCTATCATCACACGGAACTCATCAGACAGAATGGATTTACAAGCAGGGGAGAGGGTCACTGCATTTATCAAAGCGAGTGAAGTCTCTATAGGGGCTCTGATAGATGACTGAACTACTTAATCAGATAGAGTTTGAGCCTTTTGTACTCTCTTTCAAACTTGCAGCGATTACTACAACTATTTTGTTTCTCGTCAGTGTTCCACTTGCGTGGTATCTCTCTCAAACCAAATCAAAAATGAAACCACTTACGGAGAGCCTTACAGCACTCCCTATCGTATTGCCACCCTCTGTTTTGGGTTTTTATATCCTAGTGGCTCTCTCGCACAACTCTCCTATTGGTCAATTTTTTGAAAACTATTTTGGGTTGAAGTTGGTTTTTAATTTTACTGGATTGGTAGCGGCAAGTTGCTTCTACTCTCTGCCTTTCATGGTACAGCCACTCCAAGGAGGCTTTGAATCACTTAACAGAAATATGTTAGAGGCGAGTTATATCGCAGGAAAAAGCAAATTTCAAACAATCTTGAAAGTTGCACTACCAAATATAAAACCCGCATTGATGACTGCTATCATTGTAACATTTGCCCATACTGTTGGTGAGTTTGGTGTTGTGCTGATGGTAGGAGGCAGTATCCCAGGTGAAACCAAAGTAGCATCCGTGGCTATCTTTGAGATGGTTGAAACCATGGATTATGGTACGGCACATATCTATAGTGCTCTTATGGTTGCGATCAGTTTCCTTGTGTTGCTAAGTGTCTACATCTTTAATGGCAAACAGAAAAAGATCGGATTTTAAATGATAAAGATAGACATAAACAAAAAACTCCACGGTGCAGATGGAGTCATGGACTTGGTTGTCAATCTTGATATAATAGAAGGCGGCTTTATCGCACTCGCAGGAGCAAGTGGTAGTGGGAAAACGACACTACTACGCATACTTGCAGGTCTTGAGGATGCCAGCGGAACAATTCAAGTGGGCGATACAGTTTGGCTAGAGAGAAACAAGGCTCTTCCGCCACAGAAGAGAGCCATAGGGTTTGTATTTCAAGAGTATGCACTTTTTGAAAATATGAATCTATTGGAAAATCTACTATTTGTACAAAAAGATAGAGCATTGGCTCATCATCTCTTGAGTATTACAGAGCTTAGTGAACTACAAGATAGGCTTCCAAATAGACTAAGTGGAGGTCAAAAGCAACGAGTAAGTCTCTGTAGAGCTATGATGAATAGACCCAAACTACTACTCATGGATGAACCGCTCTCTGCACTCGACCCTGCGATGAGAACCAAACTCCAAAATGAAATATTGACGCTCCACAAGGAGTTTGGTACTACCACAATCATGGTTAGCCATGATCCTAGTGAAATATACCGCTTGGCGACAAGAGTAGTTCTCTTACACCTAGGGAAAATCATCAATGATGGCACACCCAAAGATATATTGCTCAAAACAAGCGGTTCTCAAAAGTTTTCATTTGAAGGAGAACTTCTTGATATTATCAAAGTAGATGTGATAAATATAGCTATCATATCTATAGGGCAACAACTTGTCGAAGTCGTTGTGAGCCAAGAAGAGGCAAAAAGCTTAGAGATAGGACAAAAGATAAGCGTCGGAACAAAAGCATTTAGTCCAATAATTCAGTAGTCTACGGCTATGATTGTCCCAAATTGCACATTGGGATTATACTTAGGGTATTTGATAAAATTTTGCAAGTGTGGCTCGAGGCTGTCGAAACTTTAGGGTCTATCATTAAAATTAACAAGAGCCAAAGATCTCTTGATTTGCATCAACAATGTTTGTCTTTTGAGAATTGAGTGTAGGTTCTAAGCTATCTAGTAGTACTTTAACCTCAGATTACATCTACTGCTTTGTGAGGTGCCATCCACGAGAGACTTCACAAGGGTATACTGTGAGAGCTATCCCGAACTCTTTTTGATATCTTTTGGCAACCCAGAGAGCCGTATCTCTCTTCTCATACCAATCTTTCATCTCTCCATCGCTCCCAACACAGTTACAAATCTCTACGATATCCTCCTCTATACACTTGGATTCTCGTTTTTTCCTAGCTATCTTCTTTGATTGCAATCTCTTCTTGTAGGGTTTCAAAAGAGGTTTTAGTATCTGCATAGTACTCTCTCCATAGCGATCTTAGAGACCCAACTCTCTTGTGATATTATCTGTAAATGTTTTATTGATAGTGAGTGCGTTTCGTAGTCGTGTATCTATCTTCAAAATATTCAAAAGTTTTAATGGTGTAGAGGGATTTGCTGCTAACTGCTCATTGATCACATAAATGTCTCGTTCAAAAAGTTGCGTCAATATCTCTATAGGAGTATTGATATTGGAGGCTAAGCTCTGGAGGATTTCACTCTCTTCTTGATAACTCTCAAAGAGGGTTTCAAGTATATCTCTAGGAGTAGAAGAGTTGGCTCCCAAAGATCTATATATCTCTTTGCTTTTTGTTTGGAATAGATGTCGTATATCTTGGGCACTCAAAGAGATATTGCTACTAAGCTGTGCAACAACTTGTGCATTATCATCTCTCAAGAGCTTTGCTATAACTGCTTTGGAGAGCTTTGGGTTTTGTCCCAAGAGCGGATAAATCTCTTCTGCTACAGCACTCTCTTCTATAAGTTTCAAGCGATCACTATCTATAGATTGGTATGCAAGAAGTATCTGCTGGACACTCTTTGCTCTTGAGAGGAGTTGTTTGAAAATATCATCACCAATAGAGCTATTTGAAGCTAAAGCTTCATCTATCTCTTGACTCTCTCGCTCTAAAAAACTCTCCAATATCTCTATAGGTAGACTTCTATTAGCTGCAAGATAAAAATCGATCTTCTTATTTCGAAAACGCAAAAGTTTTTGGATACCACGATCATCTATAGCAAGATTGGTAGCGATAACCTCTCGCAGTCGTATCCACTGTTTGCCCTTTTGCATAAATTTATAATTTGGGAAACTCAAAAGTGCGTATAAAAGATCAGGATCTTCACTCTCACCTATCAGCTTCTTGAGTGTAAGTGGTGAGTAGAGCAGATCTTCTTCATTTGGTTTATACTCAAGAAAGCGACGCAGTGTAGCGATCACCACCCCTCTATCTTCATTGTTGTCCTCCTCCTCATCTTGCGACCACTTATAGATCTCTATGAGTTTGATAAAGAGTTGATCGCTGATGTGACTATTGTTGATAAGTGTATAGATGCGTTTTTGATCATTACTCAATTTGAGGCTCATCAAGACTTGATCATCCTCCATAAAGTGGCTTAGTAGTCGTTCAAACTCTTCGAGCTTATAGAGTGGCAGTTTACGATCATATGCTTCATATGATATATCCTCCTCTACGGGATTGAGTCTATGGTGTTCGATCACAGCGATCACACTATCATCAAGTATTGTAGTCAACTCTATAGCATATTTTTTCAAAAATCTTTGCGACTCTTTATGGGTAAATAACTCTTCTCGTCCTAAAAAGAGTATCTTTCCCCCCTCTTGCTGTGCCAAAAACTCATCAAGTGCCAACCTCATACTCTCCCCTCCTACATTCTAAAATGATATACTCTCTATTTTATCATAACATTCAAATACTTTTCACATATTTTGAGTATAATTTTATAAAAATATGGAGAATCATTTGGAGATAGATCAGATCAAAAATATCGTAGATTATGGGGTTATAGGTCTCCTTGTCTTTATGAGTATTATTACTTTTAGCTTCGCGATAGAGAGATTGTTGTTTTATAGATCAATCGAATTATCAGAGTATAGACATAAGTTGGCACTTGAGTTGGACTTGACAAAAAAGCTAGGAACTATAGCCACTATAGGAAGTAATGCACCATACATAGGTCTTCTTGGGACAGTTTTGGCGATTATCTTGACATTTTATATCATCGGTGATAAGCAAAACGATATAGATACAGGCGAAATCATGAAACACTTGGCTCTAGCACTCAAAGCTACAGCGGCAGGGCTTGTCGTAGCGATACCTGCTACAGTCATCTACAATACTCTCCTCTACAAAGTCGATAGACTTATAGCCAAGTGGGAAATCCTTCAAGATGACAAGAAGTATAGATGAAACGCAAAGCTTTTGTAGAGATCAATGTCGTTCCTTTTATAGATATAGTCTTAGTTCTCCTTGTCATCGTCTTGGCAACTGCTTCTTTCATCAAGCACAACTCTGTGCAAGTAGATCTACCTACAGCGAGTTCTCAACTCTCTACAAAACAAAAAACAGTAATGATCTCCATAGATAAAAAGGGGCAATACTTTTATGGGAAAGATCCACTCAGCTTAAAAAACTTGGAAGAGAAACTCAAAAAGCTAAACCCCAAAAAAGCTATTGTATCCCTCCAAACAGATCAAAAAACAGAGTTTCAAAAATTTGTATCGATTATAGATATTCTCAAAGAGAGAGGGTTTAAAAATCTCTCAATCATTACTAATTCACAATAGTGTGTTATTTTGCAACTTATTTGTGAGCAAATGCCCACTACATGGGCTATTCTATGCAAATTTCTCTTTTTTATGATATACTCATCCAAGAAAGGCGACTTTGGAGTAGCCTAAAATATTTTAAGGAATGCATATGACAAAAGCGGAATTTATTGAATTGGTACAGGATATAGGTGGATATGATAAGAAGTCTGAAGCAGAAAAGGCAGTCAAAGCTTTTACTAATGCTATCACGGCAGCATTGGTCAAAAAAGAGACAGTATCTCTTGTAGGTTTCGGGACATTTTCTACAGTGGAAGTGGCTGAAAAAAGTGGTAAAGTACCTGGTACAGACAAGACTTATACAAAAGCTGCACACACAGCACCTAAATTTAAGATAGGTAAAACACTCAAAGATAGTGTAGCAGACGCAAAATAATCTCCAACTAACCATCCTCCCAAGAGAGATAGAGCATTGTATTTATTTTTTATGTAATGTTCACTCTTCTAACACTCTTTTTTAAGTAGATCTTCCCTAGTAAGTGTGATAAGTGTGATGTTATTTTGATCTTAACTAACTTTGTAAAGTAGCTCTATGATAGAATAGGAAAAAAGATACTCTAAATCTAAGTTATCATCTGACTTTACGCACTAACACTATCATTTGAACTATTTAAGCAAGTTGCAATAGGTAGGATGGGAGTATCCCACCATTTCAGTGGTGGATTTCATCCACCCTACCCATCTGTACAATCTAAAAAGTACAATAATCATAAGAGTGCGTAACATCAGTTATCATTGTAAAATTTTGTAACTAGATTATTGTCTATAATAGTCTATGATTATGGAGAGGTTATAAATAGAATGGCTCATACTATGGATGAAGATGAAATAAGTTTAAGAGAAATTTTTTGGACTCTCAAAGAGTATAAAATATCTATTATACTTTCACCAATTATATTTATAACTTTTGCAATGATGTATGCCTATTCTCAGCCAAAAATATATACTTCCTCTGCGACAGTAGAAGTAGGTATAGAGTCAAAACAGCATCAATCGGGTGATAATATGTTGGCTATGGCATTTGGTCAAGGTCAAATCAGTTTAGATACAGAGATAGAGATCATCAAATCACGATCACTAACAGCCCAAGCGTTATCAAGTGTGGACTTCTCCCATCACTACTATACGATAGTAAATTTTAAAAAATATGAACTCTATAAGGCGTCACCCTTTGAAGTAAATTTGACCAAAGGTTTCAATAAAGAGTTTACTATCCATCCTTATAGTGCAACACAATACCGTTTAGAGACAAATGCAAAGGGTTCAGATCGCCTTGTAAATTATGGGGATAAGATAGAAACGAAAAAATTTGCCTTTATCCTGAAGGTTAAAAAAGATCACAATCTTACGAATAAAAGTTATAAGTTTAAAGTCTTAGATCATGAAAAAACTCTTTCAGAAGCTCAAAAAAATATACAAGCAAGAATGATAGGGAAAAATTCTAATATTATCAAAATCAGTAAAAGCGATAATGTTCCATTGCGTGCTCAAGAGTTTGCAAATGCCCTGTGTGAAGCATATATCTCTCGAAGTATCTTTAAAAAAACACGAGAAGCATCACAAACACTCTCTTTTATAGATAAAGAACTCAAAAAAATCAATGATAATCTCAACAACTCTGCTGTAAAACTAGAAAATTTTAAAAAAGATTTTAAAACGGTAAATATGGATGTAAAAGCACAATATATTATGGAAAGATTGGGTAAATCTGAATCTAAACTCACTGCACTTAATATTCAAATAGGCATTATTAATTCCCTCTATGAGCAGGTAAAATCAGGGAGGAACTTAGAGAGACTCTCTGCTAGTGGCTTATACAACTCTTTATCTAGTCAAACAGGAGGGCAAGGTCTTACAGATATGATCAAGAGTTTTAGAGCATTGGTCATGAAATCAAAAACATTGCAAATTAATTATACACAAGCCCACCCAGAACTCGTAAAACTCAAAAGAGAGATAAAAGAGATGAAAAGTATTATCATAGAGATGATAAAAAATGCAAAAAGCAATTTTATTGCACGAAAAAAATATCTCAAGGAGTCTATTGCTAAGCAACAAAAACTTATAGAACAGTTACCCGAAAACGAAAGAATATTTGCTGGTCTCAAGCGTAAATTTATGGTTAATGAAAAAATATACTCATTTTTATTAGAAAAACAAGCAGCATCAGCCATAGCCAAAGCTTCAACGGTGAGTAAAAACTCAATATTAGATAGAGCACTCTATCCGCACTACTCATCAAAACCAAATAAACCATTGATAGTCATCGTAGGCTTTATTTTTGGTTTAATTTTTGGTATTGTATCGGCTTTTATAAGAGACTTCTTAAATGATACAATCAAAAGTATCGACGATATAAAACATAGATCAGATGTTATCCACCTTGGTAGTATACCGCGGACTAAAAACTTAGCAAATAGTAAAAAATTAAAGATCTTTGATGCTCCAAAATCTCTATTTTCAGAATCATTTAGAAATATCCGTACAAACCTCATGTTTATGCGACACCACAAGAGTTCACAAGTGATCATGATCACTTCAAGTATTGCAGGAGAAGGGAAAACTACTATTAGCTCAAATTTGGCAGGTATTGTTAGCATGACAGGCAAAAGTGTGATTATGATAAATCTTGACTTGAGAAAATCGACACTCTATGAGGGCTTGGATGTGCCTGATAACCAAGGTATAAGCTCTGTACTCTCTGGACATTGTAAAATAACAGATGTGATTCATCCTAGCCCTTATGACTCCCTCGATTTTATCTCTTCGGGTCCTTTGCCACCAAATCCTAGTGAATTAATCGGCAATGAATTGTTATCTCAATCTATAGAGAAACTAAAAGAGAGATATGATGTGATCATCATAGATACACCTCCTGTAGCGTTAGTAACAGATGCTAGACTGTTGATATCTCTCTGTGATGTAGTTTTGTTTGTAGTGCGAATTAACTATACCAAAAAATCTTTTCTTAAAATGATCAATGAGTTATCACAGAGTGAAAATATGTCAAGCTTTGGTGTTATAGTAAACAATCTAAATCCTTCTCATGGTATCCATGGTGATTATTATGAGAAAGAGAAGTGATTGTTCTCCTCCTAATATGCTAAACAAATGATAAATATAGTATAATGATATCTATATTTATGCATTATTTGAAATAAAGGAAGTAAAAAGTTATGAAAAATAACATAGCAGTTATAGGACTTGGTTATGTCGGATTACCTTTGGCACATGCATTTTCTATGAAATATAATGTCGTTGGATTTGATATTGCACAATGGCGTATTGATGATCTTACTTCTGGCATAGATCGTACTTTAGAACTTAGTGAGGAGCAACTACAAGATGCTTTGATGCATGGTATGAAATTTACAAACTCCTTAGATGATATTGCACACTGCAATATCTTTATAGTTACTGTACCAACTCCTATTGATAGTCACAAGCAACCAGATTTGACACCTTTAATTGAGGCGAGTAAATCTATAGGAAAAATACTCAAAAGAGATGATATTGTCATTTATGAATCTACAGTCTACCCTGGTGCGACTGAAGAGGTCTGTGTCCCTATTTTGGAAAAATTTTCTGGACTTTCATTCAATAAAGATTTTTTCTGTGGCTATTCACCTGAACGGATCAATCCAGGAGATAAAAAGCATACAGTTACGAAGATATTGAAAGTCACTTCTGGATCAACAAAAGAGATCGCTCAAAGGGTTGATAGACTCTATGGGAGTATTATTACAGCAGGAACGCATCTTGCACCTAGTATCAAAGTAGCAGAAGCAGCAAAAATTATAGAAAATTCTCAAAGAGACATCAATATCGCTTTTGTCAATGAGTTAGCTATGATATTTGATAGATTAAATATCGATACAGCAGCAGTGCTTGAAGCAGCAGGAACAAAATGGAACTTTTTACCATTTCGTCCAGGTTTAGTTGGGGGACACTGTATAGGTGTCGATCCTTACTATTTGACGCACAAAGCACAAGAGGTAGGATACAATCCCGAGATTATCCTTGCAGGTCGTCGTCTCAATGACAACATGGGGATATATGTAGCCAATCAAGTCATCAAGCTGATGATCAAAAAAAGTCACAAGATAGATGGTGCTAATATTTTAATACTAGGGATTACTTTTAAAGAAAATTGTCCAGATATTCGAAATTCAAGAGTGATAGATGTAGTGAGAGAACTACAAGAGTTTGGTACAAATGTCGTTGTGTATGATCCTTGGGCAGATAGAGAAGAGGTAAAGCGAGAGTATAATATATCACTTCTTGAAAAGTTTCATATAGAAAATTATGATGCTATTATATTGGCTGTAGCTCATGATAAATTTCGAGCATTTGATTTGAGATCCAATAGCAATCAAGTACTCTTTGATATAAAATCCTTTATTGATCATGATGTAGATGGGAGATTATAATGCAAAATTTTGAAAAACTCTTAGAAACTTTTAAGAGAGAGCAAAAGAGATGGCTTATTACAGGTAATGCAGGATTTATAGGGTCTAACTTGACAGAGTTTTTACTCAACCACAACCAAAAAGTTGTAGGTTTAGATAACTTTTCTACAGGATATCAACACAATATAGATGATGTTTTGTCAAAAGTTTCACAAGAGCATGCCAAAAATTTTACTTTTATCGAGGGTGATATTGCTGATTTTGATACCTGTATACAGGCTTGTGCAGGAGTCGATATCGTCTTACATCAAGCTGCACTTGGATCAGTACCTCGTTCTATCGCTGATCCTATCACTTCCAATCGCTCAAATGTTACAGGTTTTTTAAATATGCTTACAGCAGCAAAAGAGAGTGGTATCAAACGCTTTGTTTATGCAAGCTCTAGCTCTGTATATGGTGACTCTCAAGAGTTACCAAAAGTAGAATCACGCACAGGCAACCTCCTCTCGCCCTATGCAGCTATGAAGATGACAAATGAGCTCTACGCCTCTGTTTTTGAGAAGAACTACGGTATGGAGACAATTGGATTACGCTATTTCAATGTTTTTGGTCGTCGCCAAGATCCCAATGGAGCCTATGCAGCAGTGATACCGCAATGGGTTGGTTCACTACTCACGGGAAGAGATGTCTATATCAATGGCGATGGCAAAACAAGTCGTGACTTTACTTATATAGATAATGTCATTCAAATGAATCTCTTAGCAGGAACGACGGAGAATCAAAAAGCCTTTGGGGAAGCATTTAATGTAGCAGTAGGTGGACGCAATACACTCAATGAACTCTATGCACTTATCAACAAAGAGTTACAAGCTCACAGTCATGACTTTCAGACAAAAGAGGCTATCTACCGTGACTTTAGAGTTGGAGATATCCGTCACTCCAATGCTGATATTTCAAAAGCAAAGAACTTTATGGGATATGCTCCAACACATGATATATACCAAGGGATGCGAGAGGCTATTGCATGGTATATTGAAAATATTGGTAAAGCATAATCCCATATGAACCAAATTTTTCTCCAATACTACTCTTCTTGTGATGATGAAAAATATTCAAAATAATATTTTATCTCTTATCAATGTAATAGTTGCTTTCTCTTTTATACTACTACTTGGTCGTCATTTTGGGATGAGTCAAGATACAGATACTTACTTTTTCTCGATTGTCGTCGTGACATATCTTGGTTTCTTCGTACAAGCATCTTGGGAAGCGATGCGTCCTTATTATATGCGATTGAAAGTAGAAGATAGAAATGCTTCACACGAACTCTACTCTATTTTATTAAATATTTTAATTTTATTATCTCTTGTTGTAATTGCTCTTTATTTTATTGTCACAGACAATACAGATATACTCACAGCAAATCAAAAAAAGTTTCTCGATATCTTTATCTTTTATACGCTTTTGCAAAACATTCTCTTGTTCAATAAAATGATTTTAAATCTTAAAGAGTATTACGCATCCTATTATTTGGTTGATATTTTTGTGTATGGTATCAATAGCATTACTGTACTCTTTTTTCTTCAATCAGATATTATTTTGATTGCTTACTCTACACTCTCTGCAACATTTTTTGTCAATATATGGCAATTTTATTTGATTTTCAAAAAATCATCAGTGAAGTATCATTTCAAATTTACAAATAGTATCATAGGTGAAATTTATAAAAATTCTATAAAGATGAAGTTTGGAGCTTTGTTATATGCCACCAAAGATCCTCTGTTGGCAACAATATTTTTAAGTTTTGGTGAGGGATTATATTCACTCTATAGCTATGCCAATAAATTTGCCTCTGCACTTTTTCAAATAACCAATGGACCTGTTATGAATGTTTATGTGACAAATCTCAATCATTTAGTCGCAAAAAAAAGCTATAAAGCTATCACTACTCTAATAAAAAAAGTTTTAATCGAAACACTCTTGTTATATCTTTTGGCAGTCACTTCTTTTTATTTTTTCATGCCATTTTTTCTCAACTTCTTCTTTGGGGATAAGGTGACGCATGAAGATCTTATGATTATCAACTCACTCTATCTCTATCTCTCTCTTTTTTATATTGTTGTAGTAGTAGAAGCTCCATTTGCAAGAACAATGGGTGCATTTAAGTTGTTTAATTATAGTCTCTATACAAATAGCATATTTTTCATATTTGTACTCGTTGCATATATACTTTTTATTACTTACAACTTCAACTATCCTCTCTACCTTCTCCTATTGATCGTAGCACAAGCAAGCAATCTGCTCTTGTATGTAAAAAAAAATCAATCTTATTTAAAGGATAAACTTGAAATTTAGTATCATAACACCTACTTACAATAGAGCACATACGCTCCAAAGAGCGATAGACTCTTTATTACAACAGAGTTATCAAAATTTTGAAATGATTATCGTAGATGATGGTTCTACTGATGAGACTACTCAAGTAGTCAAAAGATATTTGAGTGATCCAAGGATCAAATATATAACATCTAATAAAAATGCTGGAGTTGGTGTTGCGAGAAATATTGGTTTAGATTCTATCGCATCTGATGTGCAATGGGTTACATTTCTTGATAGTGATGATGAATTTGTGAGTGATGCATTAGAAAATATGCACAAAACGATTACACGCAATAGATCAATACATTATTTTAGATTTGCTGCACAATATACTTCAGGTGAGTATGCTTGTGATAGCAGACAAGATGGTGCTATCTTGGACTATCAAGCAGTTCTCTCTACAATGGCTACAACAGGTGAGTGGGTTTCTCTACTGAGTAGAGAGATAATTGATAATGGTTTTAGATTTGAAGAGAGTGTCAATGGATTTGAACATATTGCATGGTTTCAATTATCCAAGAGAGAAAAGGTCTTATATGATGCTACAGTGGTACGAAGATATCATACAGATACGATTAGCTTTAGTAATCCAGGGAAAATAGATAGAGCCAACTATTGTAATAGAAAGAGAGGCATAGAGTTGTCTTTGCGTATTTTAGGGAAAGATCTTCAAAAATATGCAATCAAAATGTATACACGAGAGCTCTATGCTTTGGGAAATATCAATTTTATTTTAGGTAATTATAAATTAGGGTTGAAAAATACTTTTGAAGCTTTTAAGCAAGATCCATTCAATCCAAGATTGGTAAGAAACTTCTTTACGCTTCTTTTTTCAAAAAAGATCAAAAAATAGATGACAAAAAGCGTTTTTTTACTAAAGTTAATCATACTGTCTTGCTTTGTTTTAGCAATAGTACTCTATATGTTTATACCTCTGTATCCTGATGCATCCTACCAATGGAGTTTACTCGTATTAACAGCAATTGGCACACTCAGCTACTTTTTTATCCGAAAACTTGAATATAAAGATATGTATTGGATTGCTATTACCCCATTTTTTATCTTGGGGTATTTTATAGTTTTTTATCAAATGGCGATTTTAGAGTTGAATGGGTATTCAGTCTTAAAGTTATACTATCTATTTATTTGGGCTGATAAAACTATCATAAATAGATCACTGAGTGTAGCTACATTGGGGCTTTTATCCTTCTATTTGGGTACAATTTTTGTCAACAATTCTACTAAAAACGAAAAAAATTTTGGCAGAAATAAAACTTTTGCAACAAACTCTGTTGCTTTTTTATTGATCTTGGCATATGTTTTTTATGTTCTCTTTTTTCTCTCTGCTGGCTCCTACTCTTCGGGTGTATATGCAAGTGAAGATGCCTCTGGATCAGCAGTCTATTTTTATAAACTCTTTGATACGAGTTTGAATGGGGCAATTATTTTAAAAGTCTCTTATATCACCTCTTTTAAAACAAAAGAGTTACCGTTGAAGGTATATATCTCTTATCTTGGGAAACCTTTATTACTTTTGTGGGGGTGGCATTTTTTCTTCTCTCTCTATCTAGGGGATCGTGGACCATTGATTACATTATCATTGGTTACCTTTGGAGTCTATTTTTTACGATGGCAAAAGATAAACATGGTTTATCTCATCGTAAGTCTCTATATTGTGAGTACGATTATGACTATTATTGGGGAATCAAGGCAAGCTGCGAGTGATTCTGGCAAAGGATATATAGAGAGGATTACAGAAACCCTTGATGAAGATGGTGAGCAAAAAGTGAGTAAAAGATTTGATACATATGTCCCTTTCGATAAAACTTTAGAACTTGCAACTTCAATCAATACCTTAAACTATGTATTGATGAATGTCCCAAGTAAATATGGATATAGATATGGTCTTTTTCAATTGCAATATATATATGGTATTATTCCTGGTTTGGCGGGGAGGATGACGACACTCTTGTATGGCAATGATACCAAATATATGAATAGTAGTATGTTTGTGACTTACCTCATTCAAGGAAATCACCCTGGATATGGAAATGGGACTTCATTGGTTGCTGATTTTTATCTTGATTTTGGTATTATTGGTGTCGTTGTAGGACTCTTTTTATTTGGGTATTTTATTAGAAAAAATGAGCCAAGACTATTCTCTGGCTATCAATATCCCACATTCACATGGATCGCTACTCTCATTTTCTTCTCAAATGCACTCTATCTCAATCGATCTTCTATTGGACAAGAGTTAGCCGTCATAGCTATGATATATATGCTTATACGCACCAATGTATATATCGTTGCCCATTTTAAAAAAAAGAAAAAGAGCGTTTTCAATAATAGTAGAGAGGAGAAGCAAAGATGAAAAAAGTTTTATTTATAGTGACAACATTAGGTGTAGGGGGATTAGAGACTTATCTTTTACGATTTTTACAATTTGCAGGAGAGAAAATAGATGCCACAGTTTTATGCAAAAGTGGAGAAGGTGGTACATTGGAAGAGAGCTATAGAGATACAGGTGCTACGATCCTCAAACAAAAGATTGGCTATCTTCCCATCATAAGCTCTATAAAATTATATCATTTGATGCAGAGAGAAAAAATTGATGTAGTTTGTGACTTTACAGGAGATTTTGCAGGATTTCCCCTCCTTGTGGCAAAATTGGCAAGAGTAGAAAAAAGATTGAGTTTTTATAGAGAATCAAGATATCAATTCAAAGATGATTTTGTGAGAATGTTGTATAAAAATATCGTCAATCTCTTAGTCTTTCAGACTGCTACGAAGATTCTTGCAAATTCGCAAACAGGTTTAGATTTTTTTCATCCAAAATGGAAAAAAAATAGAAAAAAGTTTGCAATCATCCGTAATGGCGTTCCCATAGAGCTATTTGCAATTGATTTTGATCAAGCAAAATTGCGTTTAGAATTAGGAATTCCAAATGATGCCTTTATCATTGGACATGTTGGAAGATTTGATGATGCTAAAAACCATACAACAATTATTGAAGTAGCACAACAATTATGCAATAGATATAGTAATGTCTACTTTTTACTTTGTGGGCTAGGAGTAAAAGAGGGTGTAGCCAAATTTGCAAACAATGCTACTATCAACAGTAAAATAATTATGTCAGGTATAAGAGATGATATTCCAAATATCTTGCGTATTTTAGATGCATACTATTTCCCATCCGTCTCAGAAGGGCAACCCAATGCACTCATAGAGGCTATGATGGCAGGATTGCCATTTGTTGCAAGTGATATTGCTCCTATCAAAGAGTCTGTCCCTATTGAGTTTCATGATTGTCTCATTGCACCAAAAGATACTCAAGCAGCTATCAAAAAACTCTCTAGCTATATTGAAGGTACAACGACAAAAGATTTTACAAAGATACAATCTTTTGCACAAAATGAGTTTAGAGCAGATGTCAAATTCAATCAATTTTTTAAGGAACTCTCATGACAAATAGCGTAGTGGTTAGTTTAGAATTTAGATTTTTTATGACCGAAGATGGTCAATTTTGGACAGATTCTGTCAATGATAATAGATTTTGGCAACGATACTTAGATATTTTTGATACAGTATATATTGTCGCTAGGGTAAAAAAGGTCGCTACAAATCAGGAAAATTGGAAAAGTGTGGGGAGTGATAGGATTAAATTCCTGCCTCTCTCCTACTATGTCGGACCTATTCAAATGGTAAAAAAACTTTTTCGTTTAAACCGTGAATTAGATAAGATTGGAGATCTTCCCTATGACTTTATCTTGAGAGTGCCGAGTTTCATAGGTATCTTACTCTATAGGAAATTACTCAAAAAAAATAAAAAATTTGCATTAGAGGTTGTGGGTGATCCTGATGATGTCTTTCGTAAAAAGACACTACAAGTGCAGTATGTAAATTTCTATAGATGGCTCTTTGTGAGAGAATTGAAACTCCAGTGTCAGAAAGCATCGGCTATATCTTATGTGACATCCGATAGATTACAAAAAAAATATCCAGCAAACAACAACGCATCCATAGTAGCATGTTCTGATATTGAGTTACCTGATTATTTTTATACAAAACCATTTCGTGACTTTTCTCAAAAAAAATCATTTCGATTATTATTTATAGGAAGTTTGGCACAAAAATATAAAGGACTTGATGTCTTGCTCAATGCCTTAGCATCCCCTCTACTCAAAGATATGCTACTACACCTCACTGTGTTAGGTGATGGAAAATATAGAGCAGAGTATGAAGATTTATCACTGCAACTTAGTATTGAAGAGCAAATCGTTTTTCGAGGCTATATCACAGATGCAGAAGAGATATACAAATCTTACCTCTCTGCTGATATTTTTATTTTACCCTCATTGACTGAGGGGTTACCTCGGGTTATTATAGAAGCGATGGCGACATCATTGCCAGTGATTGCTACAAGTGTAGGAGGTATACCTGAATTACTCGATGATACTTCCCTTGTAGAGGCAGGAGATATTGATCAATTGGTCCAAAAAATATATCAATTTACACACTCTTTTGAACTCCTTGAGAGTGAAGCAAAAAGAAACTATTTGCATGCAAAGCAGTATCACTATAGTCTACTAAAAGAGAAAAGAGAAGCGTTTCTTAGGAGTATAGTATGAAAATATTACATCTTATCAAAACATCTGATGGTGCATCGTGGGCTGTAAGACAAATCCGAGAGCTTATATTATTGGGGCATGAGGTGAGTGTCTTGATGCCTGAAGGCAAAATGAATAAAGAGTATGAAGCAGTCCAAGCAAAAGTCTATCTCTTTCCTACAACATTGAGTCTCAAAAATCCTCTATCGCTCTTTTCCAATCTACTCTATTTGAGAAAAATAGTGAGCCAAATAGAGCCTGATATTATCCACAGTCATTTTGTTTTGACAACTATTATGATGCGGATAGGATTGGTGGATAGTAAGATCCCTAGAGTCTTTCATGTCCCAGGACCATTGCATTTGGAATATACTTTTTTCAAAAAGTTGGATCTATTGTTAGCATCAAAAAATGACTACTGGTTAGCCTCTTGCCAATGGGTTTTGGATGAGTATATACGATCGGGGATTACTAAAGATAGAGTAGGTTTAGTCTATTATGGTGTTGATAAATCTTTTTTTGAAGAGGATTTGATCCAAAATGATTTGAGAGATGAGTTAGGATTACCCAAAACTACGCCACTCATTGGAATGGTCGCCTACTTCTATGCACCCAAAAAGTATTTACATCAAAAGAGAGGATTGAAAGGGCATGAAGACCTCATAGACGCACTCCCTGCTATCCTCCAAGAGACTCCCAATGCTAAATGTCTGTTTATAGGAAGTGCGTGGGATGGGTGTGATTGGTATTATGATCAAGTTGTCGAATATGCTAATAGTATTGCTCCTAATACATGTTATTTTCTTGGGTTTAGAAACGATATCAAAAATATCTATCAGTCGATTGATGTTGCAGTACATCCATCACATTCTGAAAATGTTGGTGGTGCGTTGGAGTCTTTGGCAAGAGGTGTCCCAACAATCACTACAAATATCGGCGGCTTTCCTGATCTTGTCATTGAGAAAAAAACAGGACTCCTTGTACCACCCTCCTCTCCAAAATCATTAGCAAAAAAGATATCTTGGATGCTAAAGCATAGAGATGAAGCTTTGAAAATGGCAAAAAATGGCAAAATAAAAGCAAAAAGTCTCATGGATGTTACAACAAATGCCTTAGAAATTGATAAATTTTATTCTCATATTATCAAAAAGGCAAGAGTATGAAAAGAGTCTTTGATATTGTTTTAGCATCATTACTGCTACTACTACTCTCGCCAATATTGCTTATAGTTTCATTATTGATACTACAAAAGATGGGAAGACCTATACTCTTTAGACAACAAAGACCAGGGGTAAACAATAGAATATTTACTATTTATAAATTTAGAACGATGAGCGATGAGAGAGATGAGAATGGTACGCTTTTATCTGATGAGCAGAGGTTACATGGTTTTGGTAAATTTCTACGAAGTGCTAGCTTAGATGAGTTGCCACAGCTTTTTAATATACTCCAAGGGAGCATGAGTTTTGTAGGACCTCGACCTCTACTTATCGAATATCTTCCACTCTACAATGAAGAGCAAAAGAGAAGACAAGAGGTCAAACCAGGGATCACAGGATGGGCGCAAGTCAATGGACGAAATGCTATAAGCTGGAAAGAAAAGTTTGACTATGATGTGTGGTATGTCAAACATCAATCTTTTTGGCTCGATATGAAGATCCTTTGGATGACTTTTATGAAAGTTCTCAAGAGAAGTGATATCAGCTCTGATACACATGTGACAATGGAGAAGTTTACAGGAAATGAAAGTGAATAAAACAATATATATCTATGGGGCGAGTGGACATGGGCTTGTTGTAGCTGATATAGCTAAAGCTTGTGGATATAGTGATACTATTTTTATTGATGATGCTCCAAATAAATTTCCTACTTTTGAAGAGATCAAACATAATAATTATACTCCCATTGCCCTAGGAGTTGGAGACAATTATACAAGAAAAAAACTTTTTGAAAAAGTTATGAAGTATCATTTTGAAGTTGTGAGTTTAATCCATCCTAATGCGATAATAGCATCAAATATATCTTTGGGCAAGGGGAGTGTCATCATGCCCCATGTTGTTGTCAACTCTTATAGCAAGATAGGGTGTGGTGTGATATTAAATAGTTCTAGCGTAATAGAACATGAAAATAGTATTGGTGATTTTGTACACATATCACCCAATGCCTCTCTTGCTGGGAATGTAACCATAGGAGATATAACACATATAGGTATAGGTGCAACTATCATACAAGGGATTACTATTGGAAAAAACTCAATAATTGGTGCAGGTTCAGTCGTAGTTAGAGATATAGCAGATGAGTTACTATGCTATGGAAATCCATCTAAAGTCATAAGGAAATTAAATGAAAAATAGACTCTTTTTGAGTGCTCCTCATATGAGCGGAAATGAGCTTAAATATATAAAAAAAGTATTTGAGAGTAATTATATAGCACCATTGGGTGAGTATGTCAATAAATTTGAAGAGAGTATCAAATCATATACAAAAACACCCCATGCTCTAGCTGTCGTTAATGGCACTTCTGCTATACATTTGGCCCTGAGGATTTTGGGAGTACAAAAGGGTGATGAGGTATTAGCTTCTACATTTACTTTTATCGGCTCTATCAATGCTATTCTTTATCAAGGAGCAACCCCTGTATTTATCGATAGTGATACAAAGAGTTGGAATCTCTCTGCAGAATTGCTCAACAAATATTTATTAAGCTGTGAAAAAAAACCAAAAGCTTTGATAGTCACTCATCTCTATGGGATGTCTGCAGATATAGAAAAAATAGCTGATATCTGTAGGTTGCATGGAGTCTATCTCATCGAAGATGCAGCAGAATCACTCGGAGCAACATTCAATGGAAAACATACAGGAACTTTTGGAGACTTTGGTATATATAGTTTCAATGGCAATAAGATACTAACTACTTCAGGTGGAGGTATGCTTATAAGTGCAAATGAAGAGCATATCAAAAAAGCCCTATTTTATAGTACCCAAGCAAAAGAGCCTTTCGTCCACTATGAACATCAAGAGTATGGTTATAATTATCGTATGAGTAATGTACTTGCGAGTATAGGTGTGGCACAGATGGAAGTGATAGAAGAGAGAGTTGCTAAAAAAAGAGAGATATTTGAGTGGTATAGAGAGTATCTCAATGATATAGAAGAGATAAATTTCATGCCAGAGTTAGACAATAGTAGGGGCAATAGATGGCTTACAGCTTTGACTTTTGATACAACAGATTATAACACAATCATGCAAGCCCTCGAAGCGATCAACGTAGAATCAAGACCATTATGGAAACCAATGCACATGCAACCACTCTTCAAAGATGCACAAACATCTCTCGATGGTACGAGTGAAGCGTTGTATCAAAAAGGATTGTGCCTAGCAAGTAGTACGACTATGACAAAAGATGATGTAGAGATCATATCCAACACAATCAAAAGGAGTCTCAAAAAATGAAAAAACTTACAAAAATCTATACAATGGTTATCTCTCGCAATCCTCTATTGCAACATATTGATAAAAGAATTTTAAATTTTTTCATTATTATTATTTTGAGTTTATTGAGCTTTTCTTGGACTTTTTGGATTTTTCATGAAAAATTCTTATTGAATATAGTTACAACTGTAATAATTGTACGATTGATAGCTTCTATTCTGATTTTTAGAGATTATTCACTCTCTTGGAGTAAAGCATCACAAAAAACTTTTCTTATCAAAAGTATGGTCTATATCACAGCAGCACTCATCTATGTACCAATATTTTATAGTAAGATTGCAATTAGTTTTTTTGCTAGTGAACTCTTTACATACCTTTTTGGGATAAACTTTCTTATGTATACTTATTATTATATCGTCAACAAAAAATATATTAATAAAAATAAAACATTAGTTATCTATGGAGCTGGGAAAGCAGGATTGAAACTCCAAGATGAGTATAAAAATAGTACATATCAAATCAAATACTTTATAGATGATGATACGAAATTGCACCATCGTAGCATAGATGGGATAGAAATTATCTCTCAAAACGATCTTATCAACCATTCAAAAAATCAAAAATATGACTTGCTTATTGTCGCTATGCCATCTACTAAAAAGCATAAAATCCAAGAAGTTTGCAATGAACTTTATACATTTTTTGATGAAATTAAAATATTGCCATCAATAGATAATATCTTGCAAAATCACTCCTATGTCAATCAACTCAAAGAACTCTCTTTGGGTGATTTATTGGCTCGTCATCCACAAGATCTTGATAAAGATAAGATAGTATCTTTTATCAAAGAGAAAGTAGTATTAATTACTGGAGCTGGGGGAAGCATAGGAAGCGAATTGGTTCGTCAATGTATCAAATTTAATGCACAAAAAATTATACTACTTGACCATAGTGAGTATAACCTTTATCAAATGGAACAAGAGTTTGAGAAGAGAAGAGATATGATATATGTCATGCAATCTGTTACAAATAGAGTGCAATTACAAAAGATATTTGCACGGCACAAACCACAAATAGTAATCCACGCAGCAGCATATAAACATGTCCCTATGGTAGAGTTAAATATTGAAGAGAGTATCATTAACAATATAGTAGGTACAAAAAATTGTATAGATCTCTCTATTGAATTTGCTGTTGAAAAATTTATACTCATAAGTACGGATAAAGCTGTGCGACCTACGAATGTCATGGGTGCGACAAAAAGAGTTTGTGAACTCTATGCTCAAAATGTTCCCTCTTCCAATACAGAGATAGTAGCTGTAAGGTTTGGCAATGTTTTAGGAAGTAGTGGATCTGTAATACCTAAATTTCAAGCACAAATAGAAGCGGATCAAAATATCACAGTCACACATCCTGATATTACGAGATATTTTATGCTTATCTCTGAAGCTTGTGAACTTGTTTTACAAGCAGGTGCTATAGGTAAGGGAGGAGAAGTATTTATTTTGGATATGGGTGAACCTGTTAAAATAGTAGACTTAGCCAAAAAAATGATAAAATTAAGCGGAAAAGATAACATAGAGATAGAGTTCACAGGATTGAGACCTGGAGAAAAAATCTATGAAGAGTTGTTGATAGATGAGAGTGATGCAAATACAGAGTATGACTCTATCACTGTAGCAGCTCCTACAAAGTATGATATAGATAGATTAAATCAAGATATCAATACTCTACTCACAAGTGAAGAGAAATTAAAATATCTTAAGAAGATAGTCCCAGAGTTCAACCATAATTTGAATTAGAAACTACTTTTTCGCCACAAAGGTCACAAAATTGACCCACTGGAAGATAGTCTCCACAGATGAAAATCCTGCATCTGCACACATCTTGATATTTTCTGCGATAGTAAAGGGTATGAGGACATTTTCTAAGGCTTCTCTCTTTTGGGCTATCTCATAATCACTATATCCCTGCTCTCTTTTATAATCATAATAGATATCTATCATCTGCTTATCGACTCTTTTGTCACAAAATACTACTTTCTCTGAAAAGATAAAAACCCCATCCTCTTGTAACCCATTATAGATTTTGCGTATCAAACCCAAACGATCCATAGGACGGATAAATTGTAGTGTATAGTTGGCGACTACTATATCTTCATCTCTATAGTTATAGCTAAGCATATCTGCATACTCTAACTCTATATTGGCTCCCAAGGCTTCCGCTTTTTGTTTCGCACGGCTGAGCATTGCTTGAGAATTGTCTATCCCTTTGAGTTGCATTTCTGTTTGCATTTTGTTTGAGAGATCCAACAAAAACTTCGCAGTCGAAGAGCCTAAGTCCAATACTCTTTTGCCATCTTGCTCCTCTTGTACTATCAAAGATATGATCAACCTTCTCACCACATCATAAAATGGCACAGAACGGCTCAACATATCATCAAACACAGAAGCGACTGCTTCATCAAATTCAAACTGTTTCTCTCTTTTATTGTTAAAGATTTGATCTTTCATTCTCTATAATACTCCAAAGTAGCTCTTCTGCTCTTGATATCATCCGCTATCGCCTCTTTGAGCTTCTCTATATTTTCAAATTTTTGATTGGCTCGGATATATTCGATAAACTCTATAGAGATATCCCCCTGAACCACGCCTATATCTTCATCCAAGATATGTGTCTCCACAGCAAAAGAGCCATCAGTAGTGACGCGGTGTCCTAGAAATGAGACAGAAGGAAACCATCGCTCATTGATCAAAGAACGCGTCGCATAGACACCTTCACGAGGAAGAAGATACTCTTTGATATCCAAATTGAGTGTAGGAACCAACTCTTTGCTCCCTATGCCTTGTCCTTTGATGATATGCCCCTCTATGCGATGTGGTCTCCCCAACAATCTATTGACGAGAGCTATCTTTGCTTTTTGTAGAGACTCTTTGATCGTACGAGAGTGTACAGATATACCATCCACGATTATCTCATCTACTATCAACACTTCTCCATCAAAAAGCTTTCGTAAGCTCTGGGCATCCCCTGATTTCTTCGCACCAAAATGGAAGTCATACCCCACGACAATCTTCTCTAGCCTAGGAAAATCCCGCTTGAGCTGAGCGACGAAAGCCTCTGGAGTGAGTGACTTTATCTGCTCAAAGAGATAAAAAGCACAAGGTTTTTCTATGAAGTGTGATCGCTTGTATCCTGGGGTGAGATAGCCTCTGCCACGCTCTATCACCACGACAAGATCTGCATGCTCTATAAGTCTCTTATGTGCCAAATGCACACCATCAAAAGATCCGATAGTGATACTCTTGATGCTATTTGTCAACTGCAAGGTTGTTCCTGTTTTGTAAAATAGTAAAGATACTCTTGGTTCCCCTCTTTGCCTGCTATAAGCGACGCTGCTCTCCTGCAAAACTTCCACCCCAAAGAGAGACACTGTACTTCAAACTCTAGCATCTTTTTAGCTATAGCATCCTGATCCAACACTACACCCCTGCTATCTCTTCGTACATCTTTGCCTACTTCAAACTGTGGCTTATAGAGGATAATAATATGACTATCAGGAGTGCTAAGTCTCTCTATATCTTCAAGGATTTGCCCTACAGAGATGAATGAGACATCACAAGTGACAAGCTCAAAAAGAGCATTACTATGAAAGTCTCGTATATCTTCTCCCTCATAGAGTGAAACTCTCAGATCATCTCTCAAAGAGTGATGCAACTGCTCACTCCCCACATCGACACAACTCAAAGACTCTACAGAGTTTTCCAATAATATTTGAGCAAATCCTCCTGTACTCGAACCTATATCCAATGCCCTTTTGTCAGATAAGTTGAGTGGAGATTGTAACAAAAAAGCTTCTAATTTGCGTGCTGCTCTTGATACATAAAACTTACTATCCTCTACTTGAATATTACTACTATTATCGACTTTAGTAGATGGTTTTACGATTTTTTCATCAACTTTGACTTTGCCCATTTTGATGGCATCTAAGGCACGATTGCGACTCTCAAAGTAACCCTCCTCTACTAAATATTTGTCTATTCTCATCTCTTTTAATCCTTAATATTCTCTCTATCTTTTTTAAATTATACAGAGATTATGATAATAATCAAGCAAAAAACTGATAAAATCATCATATATATAACCATAAAGGTAGAGATGTGCAAAATGACCAAATTACCGAGCTGTTGACTCGTAAAGATACTCAAAAAAAGAAGAGTCGTACTCCTGCTAGATTGGATCTCTTGCAGAGTGCTACAGGGTTGCTTTTGGCAATATTTATTATATTTCATATGCTTTTTGAATCTTCTATCCTTGTGAGCAAAGATTTCATGCATAGTGTTACCAAAGCATTTGAGTTGAGTTTTATCTTTGAGGGGGGGAGTGGTATTCCTGTCTTTATCCTCGCCGTTATCGTCTCTCTACTCTTTATCTTTCATGCTTTTTTGGCAATGAGAAAATTCCCTATATCGTACAAAGAGGCAAAACGACTCAAGACACACTCTAGCCTCTTAAATCATAATGATACAAAACTCTGGATTGTTCAAGCGACTACAGGGTTTGCACTCTTTTTCTTGGGTTCTGTACACCTCTTTACAGTGCTCACAAACCCTAGCAATATAGGACCCTATGCATCCTCTGATAGAGTCTATAGTGATTGGATGTGGCCTCTCTACATGGCTCTACTTTTTATAGTAGTCATTCATGCTTGTATAGGTTTGTATAGATTGGCTATGAAGTGGGGGTGGTTTGACCAAGGAGATGGCAAAAAGAGTCGTGCCAAAGCCAAAAAAGCTATGATCGCATTGACTCTCATCCTCTTGACTCTCGGTGTAATGTCAATCCTCACATATATGAAGATAGGTTACGAGCACCAAGCACACTATGGCGAAAAATACCAAACGGAGCAAAAATGAAAATAATCTATACTGATGCCCTTATCGTGGGTGGAGGATTGGCAGGATTGCGTACAGCTATCGCTACAAAAGATAAAGGTCTTGATACTATAGTGCTTAGTATGGTACCAGTCAAACGGTCACACTCCGCAGCAGCCCAAGGGGGTATGCAAGCGAGTCTAGGCAACGCAGTGATGAGCCAAGGCGACAATGAAGATCTCCACTTCACAGATACAGTCAAAGGAAGCGACTGGGGATGCGACCAAGAGGTAGCACGGATGTTTGTCACCACTGCACCCAAAGCTATCCGCCAATTGGCGAGTTGGGGTGTGCCATGGTCTCGTATAAGCAGAGGGGATAGAGAGGTCGTCATCAATGGCAAAAAAGAGACGATTAGAGAGTCTACAGATAGACATGGTCTCATCAACTCCAGAGACTTTGGTGGGACGAAAAAGTGGCGTACCTGCTACACCTCTGATGCTACTGGACATACGATGCTCTACACCGTAGCCAACGAAGCCCTCAAAAGAGGCGTGGAGGTTCACGATAGAAAAGAGGCTATCTCTATCATCCACGAAGATGGCAAATGCTGGGGTGTGGTGGTGCGAGACCTCAAAAATGGAGACCTTATAGCCTATGTAGCTAGAGGTACGATGATAGCCACAGGTGGCTATGGACGCATTTACAAACAATCCACCAATGCTACTATCTGCAAGGGTGTAGGTATAGCTATAGCCCTAGAGACAGGGATAGTAGAGTTAGGCAATATGGAGGCTGTACAGTTTCACCCTACACCTATCGTGCCATCTGGTATTTTGCTCACAGAGGGGTGTCGTGGAGATGGTGGGATACTCCGCGACAAAGATGGCTATAGGTTTATGCCTGATTATGAACCAGAGAAGAAAGAGTTGGCAAGTAGAGATGTCGTAAGCCGTAGGATGATGGAGCATATTAGAGCAGGTAAAGGGGTGGATTCTCCGTATGGCAAACACTTATGGCTTGATATCTCTATCCTAGGACGAGAGCATATAGAGACAAACCTCCGTGATGTGCAAGATATCTCCAAGACTTTCAATGGTATAGACCCAGCTGATGAGGGAGCAAAGGGGTGGATGCCAGTTTTGCCGATGCAACACTACTCTATGGGCGGTATCCGTACCAAACCTACGGGAGAGAGTAGCACGATGCGAGGACTCTTTTGTGCAGGAGAAGCCTCTTGTTGGGATCTCCATGGGTTTAACCGTCTAGGGGGCAACTCTGTCAGTGAAGCTGTAGTCTCTGGTATGATAGTAGGAGAGTATTTCGCCAACTACTGTAGCGATACACACTTGGAGACACATACACTCACGATAGAGAATTTCTTACAAGCACAATCAGACTATCTTGATGAAATTCTCTCCTATGATGGGGAGTATAATATCTTCGATATCAAAGATGAGATGCGTAATATCATGCAAGATGAGGTAGGTATATTTCGCAATGGCAAAGGACTCACAAAAGCAGTCGCTCAGTTAGAGGTACTTCTCAAAAGAACCAAAGAGATACGAGTAGGCTCAAAAAATAGAGGCAATAACCCTGAACTCAATGAAGCTTATAGAGTTACTAAGATGCTCAAACTCGCTCTATGTGTCGCCAAAGGTGCATTGGAACGCACAGAGAGCAGAGGAGCTCACTACCGTGAAGACTTTACCAAACGAGATGATGCCAACTGGCTCAAGCGGACGATCACTACTTGGAAAAACCCTACTGATACTATGCCAACCATTAGTTATGAAGCGTTAGATATCAATCGTATGGAGTTAGCTCCTGCCTTTAGAGGGTATGGACGCAAAGGTTCACTGATAGAAAACCCTCAGAGTTTGGAGCGAGACAAAGAGATAGTAGCGATCAAAGAGAAGCTTAAAGATGCAGATAGATTTGAGCTACAAGATGCTTTGATGCCTTATGAGTTACCACTCAATTTCAAAGAGAAAAACCAAAGAGCAGGAGTAGGCTATGAATAATCAGCACGACCAAGAGGCAAAAAAGGGAGGCAGAGAGATCACACTCACTATCTTCCGATATGATCCCAACGATGAAGCGTCCCAGCCAAGATACCAAGAGTATAGACTGAACGAAACTCCAGGTATGACACTCTATATTGCTCTCACAAAGATAGCGACAAGCATCGATCATAATCTAAGTTTTGATTTTGTCTGCAGAGCAGGGATTTGTGGAAGTTGCTCTATGGTTATCAATGGGAAACCACGACTTGCTTGTAAGACACTCACTAGTGAGTTTGAAGATGGCAAGATCACTCTTTTGCCTCTGCCTACATTCCAACATATCAAAGATCTTTCAGTAGATACGGGGAGTTGGATGAATGAGATGAGTATCAAAGTAGAGAGTTGGATACATAGCAAAGAGCAGACAGATATCACAAAAATCGAAAAACCTATAGAGCCTAGTGTCGCCGATGAAGTCTTTGAGCTAGATCGCTGTATAGAGTGCGGTATCTGCTTGGCGAGTTGCTCGACGAAGATTATGCGAGAGGATTTTATAGGAGCTGTAGGACTCAATAGAACTACGAGATTTGCTATAGACCCACACGATGAGCGAACAGATGACGACTTCTACGAACTCATAGGTGATGACAATGGTATATTTGGCTGCATGAGTCTCTTAGGCTGTGAAGACCACTGCCCAAAAGATTTGCCACTCCAAACCAAAATAGCCTACATGCGACGCAAAATGGTACAAGTGAAGTAGTTGACTTTATAAACCAATACTGTTCATTGAAGTGTTTGGGTATTTTGCGTTGTAGGGTGGGAGCATCCCACCAATTGTTACAGATGGTGGGATGCTCCCACCCTACCTATCTGTAACATTACAATTATATCCATAAAACAGAAACTCAAAGGCAGTATAGGGAGTGCTTTTTCGACAGCCTACTTCCACCCTATCTATTGCAACTTGCTTGAATAGTTCAAATCATAGTGTTAGTGTGTAAGGTCAGAACTTTATTGATGAAAGAGAAAAACTGTTAGTGAACAGATTAAAACAGATACTCTAAGGAGTGCAATACAATGAAAAAACTACCAATAGGAATCCAAACATTCCAAAAGATAAGAGACACAGAAGAAAACTATATCTATATAGATAAAACTGACTTAGCACTAAAGCTTATAAATGGTAGTGGCTACTACTTCCTCTCACGCCCACGCCGTTTTGGTAAGTCTCTTTTTTTAGATACACTCAAAGATATATTTGAGGGTAAAAAAGAGCTGTTTGAAGGGCTTTATATTTATGATCAGTGGGATTGGGAAACTACCTATCCTGTGATAAAAATCTCTTTTGGTGCAGGGGTTATAAAAAGTGTAGAAGACTTGGATAGAACAATTTTATGGCTTATAAATGAAAATCAAGAACACTTAGAGCTAGAGTGTAAATATAAAGATGATGTGAAAAATTGTTTTTTAGAGTTGATAAAAAAAGCGTATCAAAAACATAATCAAAAAGTAGTTATATTGATAGATGAGTATGACAAGCCTATTTTAGACAACATAACGAATAAAGAGTTATCAAAAAAGATACGAGATAGACTAAAAAATATCTACTCCGTTATAAAAGATAGTGACCAATATATTAAATTTGCATTTTTGACAGGGGTTAGCAAATTTTCAAAGGTCAGCCTTTTTAGTGGATTGAATAATTTAGAAGATATATCACTAGACGCACGATATGCAACTGTTTGTGGATATACCCACAACGATGTAAAAGAGACTTTTCCTGAGCGATTAGAAGGTGTTGATTTGGATGAATTGAAAAAGTGGTATAACGGTTACAACTTTTTAGGAGAGGGTGTCTATAACCCTTTTGATATTTTGCTTTTTTTCTCAAAAGGAAATATCTATAGACATTATTGGTTTGAGACGGGTAGCCCTGCATTTTTGATAAAGTTACTGAAAGAAAAAAACTATTTTTTACCCAACTTGGAAAATGTCATCATGAGTGAAACAGACTTGAGTAGTTTTGATGTAGATGATATAAAGTTGGAAACACTACTTTTTCAAACAGGTTACTTGACAATCAAAGAGGTAAAAACACGATTTAATCAAGAAACTTTCATATTGACCTATCCAAATCTCGAAGTAAGAACAGCACTGAATGAACGAATTTTTAGGTATCTATTGACTGATAATATTTTGCAGAAAAATCCGATGTTTGATGCGATTGAATTTAAAGATATGAAAATATTTGAAAAAGCAATTTATCAACTTTTTGCATCTATTCCTTACAACTCTTATGTAAACAATGATATTCAAAATTATGAGGGTTATTATGCCAATGTCATCTACTCCTATTTATCAGGCTTGGGAATTCAATTTATAGCAGAAGATGTGACCAATTTGGGTCGAATTGACCTCACTATAGCCACGCCCGACATGAGTCAAGTCTATATCATAGAGTTTAAAGTTGTAGATCACAAAAATCAAAAAGGCAATGCCCTACAGCAGATAAAAGATAAAAAATATCATGAGAAATATAAAGCAAAAGCCAATGAGATAATTATTATAGGGATAGAATTTTCTAAAGAAGAGAAAAATATTTGTAAGTTTGAGTGGGAGATGATGTAAGATTTTGTATTGAACTATTTGCATTATAGATCTCTTTTGATAAGATATTGAACTTAATAAAATCTACTAAAACAGCTTGCACAACAGGAACAGAGACACCATTTCCAATCTGTTTATAGACAGCATTATCATTATCTAGTAGTTTATAACTATCAGGATAACCTTGTAGTCTAGCACACTCTCTTGGTGTCAATTTTCTTGCTATATTATCTTGGATAATTCCTAGTCTATTAGAGTCTGATGCTGTAAGTGTGATAGATATTCCATCAGGGTCTAAAAATTTAAAAACTTCAAAAGACATATTGCCACAAACAGGTTTATATTTTTTTTCAGAAACTCCTAAATAACCTTTTTCTATAAGAGAGTTTGTTATTTTTTCAAAATCATCATGTGGGTAAAATGTCAAAATTTGCTCTTTTGTCAAACTTTTACCATCTTGATGTGTTCCAAATATTTTTTTTCTTCTATTCGATATGAGAAGATTCATAAACTCAATTTCACGAGAAGAGCAGACCCCCTTTATATCAAGTTCCCATGAATGAATTGAGTTTCCTCCTCTATAATCTGTTAGGCGATAACCATTAAGCTTAGATAGATCATCTCCTATAAACTTTTTTAGACTATTTACGAACTCTTCAGAGCAATAATACTTTTCATTAGGAGTTTTTTCTAAAATATCATTAACAACCTTTGACTGTATAAAGTCATCAAAAAGTGAAGCTTGTATTTGTGATTTAAAAGCGTGAGTATCTGATGCTCCTACACTGTTTTGTAGTGTCATCTTTATATTTTGATTTAGTACTCCAACAATATAGATTCTGACTCTATTTTGAGGAACATTAAAATTGCTTGAATTTAATAGAAAATAATCAATACTATAACCAAGGTCTGTAAGATGTTTTTTGATGGTTTCAAAAGTTCTGCCTTTATCATGTGTTGTTAACCCTCTTACATTTTCAAGTAAAAAATATTTAGGCTTTTTCTGCTTTAAAATTCGTTCAACTTCAAAAAAGAGTGTCCCTCTTGTATCTCCAAAACCTTTCTGTTTACCAGCATAAGAGAATGCTTGACAAGGAAAACCTGCCAACAGAAAATCAAAATCAGGAAAATCATAAATCTCTCGAATATCAGAGGAGGGTTTTTCTCCAAAATTTAGTTCATATGACAAACAAGCATTTTTATCTATCTCTGAACTTAAAACACACTCTGTTGGAATATTAAAACTGTTACAAGCCTCTTCTAGTGCCAATCGAATACCACCTGTCCCTGCAAATAGGTCTATAAACTTTATCAAATCGTCTCCTTAATCCAATTTGACAAAACTTCAAACTCTTCACTAGAATAGGCAACGGTACAGTCACTATGGTGACAAATTGTTGATAGAGCCGATTGTCTTTGAAAATTTCCTGCACCATCAAGAATATAAGCGATTTTATAGCCATTGGAGTGCATGGTATTCAATCTATCTGCTGCTTGACCTGCTTTTCTCTCAATCGTACTATTGGTTGTGACTTGAAAACTAATTTCGATACCGATATGCTTATTGTTTCGACTAATAACGACATCAAAAGGTATTTTTCTCTCTTTGAGTTCTATATAGCCATTACTTTTAATACTATACTCTTTTGGAAGAGAGCTTTTCAAGTAAAGGACAACCTCTTTTTGTGCTAATTGTCCAAGCGAATTAGCCGTTGCTCCACCTGTAATTCTACTTACATTTATATATCGCTGTTTAACAAACTTTTCTAAAATATCAGATTTCCCCAAAAGCGTACCAATTTCGCATTTAGATAATCCTGCCTCTTGGCTAACTGTAGAAGTTGAACCAAACATGAAAATGATAATCATATCTTTATAGATGTCACTTATCTCTCTGTTTTGACTTAATCCATCTCCATCCATAAAGAGTTTCTTGTTACCTAGTCCACGAATAGGCAGAGCTTTGAATTCATACTCAAATTTTTTTGTATTCCATATAAAATCTATAACATATCTGTTGTTACTTTTAAAAATAGACCCAAAAGAACGACCAAGTCTTTGGATAGGTTCTCCTCCATAGTCTGTTAGTACAGATAGATGTTTCAAAAATAGATTTGCAGGGAACTCTGATGCTTCTAAAAGGTCAAATACCTTAAAAGGACTAGATTTTGCTAATGATATAATGCGTAGAAAATCATCTTGTGTCTCTAAGAGTTTTGGTATGATACTAATATTTGCATTGGCTTGACTTAGATGTGGAGACCACCATAATGTGGCTTTTGATTCAAGCTCTTCAATTGTCCTTTGATAATTCATTTTTTCCTTGGCTTATAAAAGATTCTGGTTCTTTTATGTGAGAACTTTCAGATGACCACTCTATATTTTGTTTTTTATTGAGAAATTATAGCTTAATATTCTTTGATGTATTGTTATGTTTTTTGAAAGAATTAATGAGAAGAGAGTTTATTCCACCCCAAAAAAAGGGGCAGAAAAGCAATTATCAAAACTTAGATAGCGTCAATAATAGCATTAAGTGTAGCCGAAGGTCTCATAGCCTTCTCAGCCAATTCATCATTTGGGTGATAGTATCCACCAATATCTTGTGCGTTACCTTCAACGGCAAGGAGTTCAGTGATAATTTTTTCTTCATTCTCTTGAAGTGCTTTTGCAACTGGTGCAAATTTCTCTGCTAACTCACTATTTTCTCCACTTGCCAATGCATCTGCCCAGTATTGAGCTACGAAGAAGTGAGATGCTTTGTTGTCTGGCTCACCAGCTTTTCTACTTGGAGCTTTGTTATTTCCAAGGTAACCATCATTTGCCTCATCAAGTGCAGCGGTCAATGCAGCAAGTTTTTCATCTGAGTGTTTTTGACCGATAAATCTAAGAGACTCTGCAAGTGCTAAGAACTCACCCAAACTATCCCATCTAAGGTGACCCTCTGCCAAGAATTGATCCACATGTTTAGGAGCAGAACCACCAGCACCAGTCTCATAGAGTCCACCACCAGCAAGTAGTGGCACGATAGAGAGCATTTTAGCTGATGTTCCAAGCTCTAGGATTGGGTACATATCTGTCAAATAATCTCTCAAAACATTCCCAGTAACTGCGATAGTGTTTTTACCTTCTCTTACTCTAGCATTTGTAAATCTTGTAGCAGCTGCAACATCCATAATCTGAATATCTAATCCATCTGTATCAAAATCTGCTAAGTAACTGTTTACTTTTTTAATCATCTGAGCATCATGAGCACGATTTTCATCTAACCAGAATATTGTTGGAACACCTTCTATTCTTGCTCTTTCAACTGCTAGTCTTACCCAGTCTTTGATAGGAATATCTTTGGCTCTACTCATTCTCCAAATATCACCAGCTTCACAATCAAAGCTCATAAGCTCTGTTTTATCTTCTGCTGTAACTGTAACTTTTCCACCTTCAGAGAGTTCAAATGTAGTTGGGTGAGAGCCATACTCTTCTGCTTTTTGAGCCATAAGACCCACATTAGCCATAGAACCCATAGTTGTTACATCGTACTGACCATTTTTTACACAATCATTGACCATCTCTTCATAAAACATTCCATAAGAAGCATCAGGAATAACAGCCACACACTCTACTGCATCACCATTTCTATCCCACTGTTTACCACCCTCTCTTACTACTACAGGCATAGAAGCATCGATGATAACATCATTAGGAGCGTTGAAGTTTGTAGTACCTTTATCACTATCAACCATCGCTATCGCTGGATTATCAGAGTCTACAACTGCTTGGAATGCAGCTTTGATTTCAGCTTCTTGTGCATGACCTGCGATTTTTTTCTCTAAGTCTGACATACCCAAGTTAGGGTTAATATTCAGTTCTTTAAATGTATCAGCATATTTTGTAAATACATCCTGGAAGAATACTGTAAATGCATGACCAAACATAATAGGGTCAGAGACTTTCATCATAGTAGCTTTGAGGTGGATAGACCATAAAACACCATTTGCTTTTGCATCTTCGATAGATTTGGCAATAAACGCTTTGAGTTTCGCCACAGACATAAATGTACCATCAAGAATCTCTCCTTCAAGTGCATCAATCGTTGTTAACTCATTTCCATTGAGAGCAATAGTTACTTTTTGTGCTTTATCCATAGTAACAGCTTTTTCATTACCATAGAAATCCCCATCTCCTGCCATGTGTGCGACATATGCTTTTGAGTTTTCAGAAAATGCTTTGAGTCTATGTGGATGATTTTGTGCAAACTTTTTGACTGCTTTTGCAGCTCTTCTATCAGAGTTACCTTCTCTTAGCACTGGATTTACAGCTGAACCTAGACAAGTACTGTACTTTGCTTGCAGTGCTTTCTCTTCATCATTTGCTGGGTTTTCAGGGTAGTTGGGGATATCATATCCTTGTCCTTGAAGCTCCGCGATACAATCTTTGAGCTGACCTACTGATGCAGAGATATTTGGAAGTTTGATGATATTGCCATCTGGCTCTAAAACAGTCTCACCTAGTTTTGCTAAGTTATTTTCTGCTAAACCCATGGTTGCAAGAACTCTTCCTGCTAGCGAAATATCTGAAGTTACAACATCAACGCCTGCTGCATGTGTAAATGCATTGACTATTGGAAGTAGTGAATAAGTTGCTAAAGCTGGTGCTTCATCAATTTTTGTCCAAATAATTTTTGGTAATTGTGACATAGAGGTTTCCTTATAAAATTTAATTATGGTAACACTACTTTATCATTTTGACCGTTTTATATTGTTGAAAGAGATGTTATCAAAAAGTTATACAAGTTATTTGTTTCTTTCTTACACACATTCTTCTATATTCTCTGCTCTATAGATCTCATTATCCTAATATATTTAATGAGTACTACACTTTAGACAAACTCCTCCATCATAGCATCCCCCTTATCCAATTTAAAGCCCATAGAGCCATAGTTTGCTCCTTCATCCTTATTAGTTTCATTAATTTCAGGAAAAAACAAGCCAATATGTAAAGTGTAGTTAAAAGTCTAAAGTCATTGTAAAAAAGATAAAATTATTGTAGCATTACGCCATCAAAAGCAAGAAGGCAAATAGTATGGTAACTACAGAAGAATTTATAACAATGGGACTCTATGGATCGACACTCAACAAAGCACAGTTTGAAATCCTCGGTCAACCCTACCCTCCTGACGAGGGATGGGAGTCTATTGTGATAGGAAAAGAGCTCTCACTCCAAGAGATAAATCTCTTTTTGTTGCTACGAGGGAAACTCTCACTCTCTGCACAAGAGCAGATCAAGAGAAATTATCAACTCATAGCCAAATTTCATAAAAAAGATGACAAGAGAGAGGCTCCAAAACCCACAACAAACACAAACAAAAAAAATATCCTAGAGATATATTGTGATGGTGCATGCCAAGGCAATCCAGGCGAAGCGGGTAGTGGACTCTCTATCTATGAAGGTTCGGACAACCCTACCCTACTCTATGGAGTGTACAATCCCAAAGGCACCAACAATACAGCAGAGCTCAATGCCCTACTCAAAGCACTGCAAATAGCATCCACAGCCTCCAAAACAACTATCTACACAGACTCCAAATATAGTATGGACGCTATCACTACATGGGCATATGGATGGAAGAGAAACGGATGGAAGAAAAAAGGCGGAGAGATCAAAAATCTAACACTTATCAAAACCACCCATGAACTCTATGATAGTATCAAAGGTAAAGTCACTATCAAACATGTCAAAGGACATGCAGGCATAGAGGGTAACGAACTAGCCGACAGGATGGCAGTACACGCTATATCTCAAAAAAAGAGTGCCTATGAAGCGTATGAATATGAGAGTGTAGATGATGTCATAGGATAATGGTGGAT
>CBEUND010000012.1:0-34790 GCA_965544395.1 uncultured bacterium
TAGCCTTAGTTCTAAAATTCTAACACTATTTTAGTTCTTTTTGGGTGAAGAGAGCAAAAAGATTGCAAAATGACATTTATTTGTCATGAACATCCTATCTGACTATCTGCAGGTATAACTGTCACTTTGAGTGATTTGAAACGGGCTGTCATGATGAGTTCGTCACACTCGTCACCAAAGATTGCATTGATACGAGAGCTACTATGGTGGAATGTACTAAAGAGTGTTTTTGGCTTGACTTTATCTGTATATTTCACGGGGAGGGTATTGGTCTCTCCATGCTCTGTCTTGAGGATCACAAAATCACCAAATTTCTCCTCATCCTCTATAGGTGCGAGGAGTATATCCTCATCATATTTTGTATCGAGTTTTTTACTTCTTTTTGTTTGTGCTGCATTGTTGTAGTGGGCAAGTGTCCGACCTGTAGTGAGATAGTATCCCTCCAAAGAGTCATTATAAAAACACTTTTCAAGTATCTCTGCTACCATACCTCTAGGCTCGTATTGATGATAAACATATCTACCCAAGCCATCTTCTGTACGAAAATCAAGCAGATGGAGTATAGGAGTATCTTCATGGTAGATTGGCCACTGCATGCCTCTTTTACGATGTCGTTCAAGGCGGTAGTAGTTTGCACCAGAAAATCTCTGCGGAGCTACTTCTCGAACCTCATCCCATACCTCTTGGCTTGTTTTGAAATTGAAACTTCCACCGAGTTTTTTATCCATCATATTGAGTACTTCCCAGTCGTCAGGTAAGTCACTCTTTACGAGAGGTTGCGAAAGATGAAGCCGTCTCATGGCATTGATATAGACACCAGTCTTCTCATAAGCAGATTTGACACCGATGACTATATCTGCCTTTTGTGCGATATCTGTCATGAAGAGCTCTTGTACCATGATAAACTCTAGCTGCTCTAAAGCCTTCTGCATCTTATTGATATTTGGGTGTATATGCATGATATCTTCACCCATATTGAGTAGTGCTTTGATACGCCCCTCTAACATTGCATCTACAAGCTGTGGTGTCATGAGTCCTACTACTTTGGGTGTTTGATAGTCAGGGAGATAGTATGGAAGACAACCCATATCACACGCTCCTTGGACATTGTTTTGTCCTCGCAGTGGCATGAGACCTGCTCCACTCTTGCCTATATTTCCTGTCATCATTGCCAAATGTGTCATCGCCATCACTGCATATGAGCCATCAAGGTGTTCAGTGACCCCTAGTCCCCAAAAGAGTATAGATTTTTTGACTGCATACTCTCTTGCGATGTTTGGTACCATCTTGGCAAGATACTCATAGCCCTCTATCTCTTTACAAAATTGTGGATTGGCATAGGGATCAGTGAGTATCATCTGTTTGAAGTCATCAAAATCTTTCGTGCGATTGTTGATAAACTCTTCATCATAAAGCTCTTCATCTATGATCACAAATGCCATCATATTGAGTATGAGGAGATTACTTTCGTAGGGGATGATACAGTTGTGTTTAGCAAATTTAGCAAGTTTGGTCTCTCGTACATCTATTACTGCTAAATTGTTATGCTTTTTTGCCATATCTACCATACGATTAGAGATGATGGGGTGTGCTTCCATAGTATTGGAGCCTATGACGACCATGAACTCTGCTTCATAGATATCATTATAAGGGTTGGTCGCTGCACCTTCGCCTATGGTCGCACGCATGCCTTTTAGGGAGGGTGAGTGACAGACTCTCGCACAGTTGTCTACATGTGGTGACCCCATGGTTTCTCGGCAAAATTTTTGAAATGTATAGGCACTTTCACAAGATGTCCTCGCTCCTCCTATGGCACAGAAGCTATCGCTACCATACTGCTCTTTGACTTCGGAGAGTTTCATAGTCGCGATTGTTGTGGCTGTATCTATGTCACAAGTCATGTAGTCACTGTCAAACTCTCTAAGTTTTGATGATAACTCTGTAGCAATTTGTGGATTTTTTGCCAAAAAGCTTTTTTGGATGCGTGGTTCTCTGACACGGTCAGGGGCATCTACAAAATCATATCCATACTTCCCTTTGATGCAGAGTTTCCCTTGAGAGACCAAACCATCTTTTTGAGCATAAATCTTCTCTATCTTATTGTCAGTGACTACAGCGGTAATATCACAGCCTACACCACAATAGGTGCAGACACTCTCTATCTCTTCGGATATACTCTCTTTTATCATGGTGTTACCTTTCTTATCAATTGTTATTTTAGCTTTGTGTAATTTAAAGAGTGCGTAATGTCAGTTCCCTAAATCGTTTTACACTTCTCTATAACGCTTTGTACAACTTCAAAACTCTTCTCTACGGAGCTGAGTTTGACCATCTCTCGTGAAGAGTGAGGGTATCTGATGGTTGGACCTATAGAGGCGATGAGGATGTGTGGATACTTTTGGGAGATGATACCACACTCCAATCCTGCATGGATTGCTCTGTTTTGGCTCTTGCCAAACACTGCTAGCATAGACTCTCCCACAAGTGAAGTGAAGCGATTGACTTCAGGCTTCCATGCAGGATATTTATCTGTCTGTTTCGTATCGAAACCATAGCTCTCAAAGAGTCTTATCATATCATGACTATTGTGTGCCATACCTTTATCATCCATCGCTCTTGTACTTGTCTCTATGTTGCAGACCCCATCTTCTGTAGAGACTCTTGCCAAATTTACACTTCTATCGGGTATGCCTAGGTCGTGATTGAGGGCGAGTACACCATGGCTGATATTAGTCAAGAGTGATATGATCTCATCCCCTCCATAGAGTATTGGGCTATCATCATCGATAGCTTCTACAGTGATACTACCTTGTGAAGTGAGGGGGCTATCACTCTTGACTATCGCTTGAGCGAAGGTAGGGATAGAGTTGAGTCGTTCGCCCCCCTTGAGAGAGACTACTCCTATATCTTGATCTTTGAGATAGGATGCTAAGAGTTTGATAGCGTTTGGTATATCTTTGTCTATATCTACACCTGAGTGTCCACCTACAAGCCCCTTGACTGTGATAGAGTAGCTAGGTCTCGTATCTTTGAGTGATGCATAGGATTTTGTCGCAGATATATCTATGCCTCCTGCACATCCTATATAGACCTCTGCTTCATCTTCACTATCGAGGTTGAGCATCATCTCAGAGTGTAGATCAAAAGCCAAATCATTTGCACCGATCAATCCTACCTCTTCATCTGCAGTGATAAGAAACTCTACTGCTTCTCCTCGATCCATCAACTCCATCATCATCGCAATAGCCATGCCGTTGTCAGCCCCAAGTGATGACTCTTTTGCTTTGAGCCATCCATCCTCTTCATAACTCTCTATATCAGGAGCTTTACCTATACAGACCATATCATAGTGGGCTTGCAAGCAGAGTTTGGGGTCGCCTTTGGATATCAAGATATTATTTCTCCTATCTACTTGGACTTCATACCCTCTCTGTTTTGCAAAGTTGACCAAAAAATCTAATAATTTCTCCGCCTTGTAGCTACAGTGTGGGATGGTTGTAACTGTTTTGAAGTGTTCTATTATCGCCGACATGTTTTTCCTTTTTTGCAAGTATAGCAAAAGATATGTATAGCAAAAGTATAAAAAATAATCTTGTAGGCTAAAATATGCTATGATGTGTCGTAGCATATTTTAATCAAAAAAGGATCAATATGAATAGTGTTTTGAGAGTTTCTACTCTTGTGTTGGTGTGTAGTAGTATGGTAGTAGCAAGTAGTACAATGTATCAAAAATATGGTGAAGAGAGTGGTAAGATAGAGTATAGACTCACCAGCTCTATGAATATGATGGGTATCAAGGGGTCAACTACTGGGTCGCGAGATATAGTTTTTTCAGAGTATGGTGCCAAAGAATTGAAAGATGAAAAAAAAGTTGTCAAACAAAACAGGACAACGACCAAAACGCATATAGCCACCTATATGGACAAATCTATGGTCTATACTATCAATTATGATACGAAAAAGATTATGCGAATGCAAGCTCCAGGCATGGCTATGATGGGTCTATCTGATGAAAATACAGCACAACAAGCAGGTCTCAAGATGCTCAAGCAGATGGGTGGCAAGAAGATAGGTAGAGATAGCGTACTTGGCTATAGCTGTGATCTATGGGAAGCTATGGGAACCAAGCAGTGTATCTACAAAGGGATCCCACTGAGTGTGGAGTCTGACATTATGGGAGTCAAGAGCCGTGAAGTGGCTACGAAGATAGAGTTTGGCATAGATATCCCAGCAGAAGCGTATACCCTGCCACAATTTCCTATATATGATAAGCAAGGGAACAAGATAGAGAGAAGTAGCCTTGCTACCATGGACGCAAAAGGTGATGCCCAAGCGACAGAAAATAGTCGAGATATGGCTGCTCTAGGGGCTTCTTTGGCGACAGCCATGCAAAGTGCAGGTGTTGCAAAGGGAGAGAGACCCACAAAAGCCCAAGAGAAAGATATAGAAGCGAGTATGATGCATGCTATGTTGCCTCGTATGAAAGAGAAGTTTATATCTCAAGAGAGAGTGATGCTCTTTGGCAAAGAGTGCCTGAGTAAAGCAGACAAACTCAAAGAGGCAAATATCTGCAATCAAAAAGCCAATGCAATGAGTGGTGAAGATGAAGAGCCATTTGATGCATGGAATCCAAAGATCAAAAAAGATATACTCAACTCTTTGGATAAGGGGTTGCAATCAGTAGAGTGTGTGAAAAAAGCTGACTCGATGGATGCTTTAGAGAAGTGCACACCTCAAGAGTAGGGATACTCTTTGTATGATTTCAGCAATTGTTATAGGGGGTGGAATGCTCCCATCCTACACATCTATAAATTTCAATAGTACCTCTCTTAGATACTCTCATGCAACTCACTCAAAAAAGTTTCCAATGAATACCGCTGCCTATACTCAACACTCATGATATGGATAAGAATATCACCCAAATCAATCACTACCCAGTCATCACTCTCATCCGAAGCTAAAAACTCTTCACCAAGAGGTTTCAAATCATTTTTGAGGTGATCATAGAGTGCTATCGTGTGTTTACCACCTAAGGAGTTGGCTATGATAACCCTTTGAGCTATATAGTCCACCTTGTCAAGATCAAAGACTTCGATCTCTTCTGCTTTTTTGCTATCTAGGAGTGCAACTATCCGCTCGACTCTCTCATCTATTGTCATCTGTTCTTGTGTCATCTGTTCTGATGTCATCTCTTTTTCTGTCATATATTTGTCCTTTATTGTAATAATTTTTTACTTCATCTTTGATCTTCGTATCTACCATCTCAAAATCTCTATGCTCTCTAATATCTGTAGAGCTGATAGGTAGATCCATCTCTAATACTATAGAGCTTCGTAACATACTTCTATCACTCTCATAGCCTACTCGTGTAGCGACCACCCAAGTGACTCGTGCATCTATCCACTCAAATTTGTGCCATTGAGTGATAGAGCTCAAATTGTCAGCTCCTATGATCAAGTATGCTATCTCATAACTTTCGCTTAGGTGTAGAAGTGTATCACTCGTATAGACTGCTTCACCTGCTCTCATCTCACTTGTATCGATCTGTACGCCCTCTATGGGGTCAAATATTTTATGACACCAATCAAGCCTCTGCTCAGGAGATACGAACGAACTGCTCTTAAATGGATTGAGATAGGCAGGGACTACTATGAGTCGATCTATATTGAGCATCTCCAAGGCTCTTTGTACTATGTATTGGTGTCCCTTATGGGGTGGATCAAAACTCCCCCCAAAGATTGCAACTTTAATCAAAGAGTAACCTCACATGCAGTAAAATATTATGAATTTTATCATAAGAGTGCTTGAAGCTCTCTATATGTTAAGGTTATATCAAGAAAAGCGAGGATTTCTATGCGTACAATCAAAGACTTAGATATAGATGGCAAAAGAGTATTTATCCGTTGTGACTTCAATGTCCCACAAGATGAGTTTGGTAATATTACTGATGATAGGCGTATTCGTGCAGCTTTGCAGACGATTCGATACTGTATTGATAGGGATTGCAAAGTCATACTCGCTTCGCATGCAGGTAGACCCAAAGGTGTAGGATTTGAAGAAAAATACTCTCTCAAAGTAGTTGAAAAACGACTCAACACACTGCTCAAGATCAAAAAAGCACTCTATATAGCCGATGATGTCGTAGGAGAAGATGCCAAAGCGAAAGCCAAAGTACTCAAAGAGGGAGAGGTTCTGCTCTTGGAAAACTTGCGTTTTGATGCAGGTGAGACGAGCAATGATGAGGCATTTGCCAAAGAGCTTGCAAGCTATGCAGACTTTTATATCAATGATGCGTTTGGTGCTTGCCATAGAAAACATGCATCTATCTATGCTATCACAAACTATTTTGACAAAGAGCATAGAGCATCAGGTTTCTTGATGAGCAAAGAGGTCAACTTCTTTGGCAAAGTGATCAACACTCCAAGCCGTCCTTTTGTCGCTGTAGTTGGAGGGAGTAAAGTATCAGGCAAACTTCAAGCCCTCACCAACCTCATCCAAAAGGTAGACAAAGTGATCATCGGTGGAGGTATGGCGTTTACATTCCTGAAAGCACAAGGCTATGAGATAGGAAATTCACTTGTAGAAGATGATCTCTTGGATGAAGCAAGAGCCATCATGTACAAAGCCAAAAAGAGAGGTGTGAAGTTTTATCTCCCTGTAGATGTAGTGGTAGCTCCAGAGTTCTCTGAAGATAGCATCACCAAATACCTCCCAGCACAAGAGATACCAGAAGATTGGATGGGATTAGATATCGGACCTGCGAGTTCGCGACTCTTCCGCGAAGCACTCAATGATGCACAGACCATTATATGGAATGGACCTATGGGAGTCTACGAGATGGATAAATTCTCCAAGGGGAGTCTCATGATGTCTCACCATATCGCAGAGAGCCATGCTACGACTATCGTAGGTGGTGGTGATACAGCAGATGTAGCACAGAGAGCAGGAGATGTCGATGAGATGACCTTTGTCAGTACTGGTGGTGGTGCGAGTCTCGAACTCATCGAAGGCAAAGTCCTCCCAGGACTTGAAGCACTCGATAGAGAGTAGAATCTCTGTTTTGTGGAGAGCATTGGAGTGTTACAGATGGTGGGATACTCCCACCCTACAACTTGGCACAATCCAAAAGTCAGATCCACCAAATCTTAATAACCCTAAACAATAAGGATAAAACTAATGATATTTGCAGCAAATTTCAAAACCAATCACACCAGAGCAACAACCAAAGAGTATATCACTACACTCTCTCAAAAAGTAGAAGAGAGTAGTTGCCAAGAGCGTCTCTATATCTTCCCGCCAGCGACAGCTCTCGATAGTTTTGATACAACTATGACTATAGGGGTGCAAAATGCTTATCCAGCACAAAATGGTGCCTATACAGGAGAGATAGGGTTAGAGCAACTCGAAGAGTTTGGTATCAAAACTCTACTCATAGGACATAGTGAAAGAAGAGAGATACTCAATGAGACGCAAGAGATAGTGGCAAACAAATTTGCTTTTTTCAAAGAGCAAGGTTTTGAAATCATCTACTGTATCGGTGAGCCACTAGAGGTGAGAGAGCAGGGTGACCAAGCGGTGATAGAGTATCTCTTGGCTCAATTTGAAGGGATAGATACTACTTATGAGCATATGATACTCGCTTATGAACCTATTTGGGCTATAGGGACAGGACGCAGTGCAACAGTAGAAGAGATCACCTCTACACATAAGGCACTCAGAGAGAGGATAGAACAACCTATACTCTATGGTGGGAGTGCAAAGCCAGCAAATATCAAAGAGATTATCTCTATAGAGAATGTAGATGGTGTACTTGTAGGGAGTGCCTCTCTTGATCCTGAGAGTTTTTTTGCGATGATTAGAGCGTAATTGTTCTATCAAGAGATGGGGAGATAGTATTGGCTCTACGCTATAGTGATAAAACAGCGATCATATTCGCAGGGGGCAAAAGCTCACGGATGGGGAGAGATAAGGCACTGCTTCCTTTCGGTGCATTTACGACACTAGTAGAGTATCAGCACTATAGGTTGCATCAAATATTTGGACGACTCTATATCAGTACCAAACAAGATAAGTTTGATTTTGTGTGTGAAACTATCCATGATGTCTCTCAAGAGAGTTCACCTCTTGTCGGATTGGTCTCTATCTTTGAGACTATAGAGGAGGATGAGGTCTTTGTCTTGAGTGTAGATACTCCATTTGTGGATGGTGATACGATAGCAAGACTCTATAAGGTAGCTATAGATTCTTCATTAGATGCGATAGTAGCCCAAAGCCCACAAGGAGAGCAACCACTTTGTGCTATCTATAGAAGATCTATCCTCCCCCTAGCTCAAGAGCTTCTCTCCCAAGGTCAGCACCGTCTCAATGGACTCCTCCATAATGCAAAAACTCATTTTGTAGCGTTCGATGATGAAAGACTCTTCAAAAATCTCAACTACCCCCATGAGTATGAAGATGCATGCCGTCTTAGGAACTTTTTAGAGCACGCTCTATAGCTTTCTCTATAGTAGGATACTCAAAGACAAATCCACTCTCTAGCAATCGCTTGGGTAGTACACTCTGCCCCTCTGTCAATATAGAAGCCCCTTCACCAAGAAGTAATTTCAAGATAAAAGCAGGTAGAGGTAAGAGCGTAGGTCTGTTGAGATACTCTCCTAGAGCTTTGGTCAATCCTCTGTTTGTTGTAGGTGTCGGTGCAGTGAGGTTGAATACTCCTTCAAGGGTATCATGCTCTATGATATGCATATATGCAGCCATCAAGTCATCTCTATGGATGAACGAAACAGCTTGACTCCCATCTCCTATGACTCCCCCTACGCCTAGCTTGAAAGGTGTGAGCATCTTAGCCAATGCTCCTCCATCTTTACCGAGTACTATACCAAAACGAAAGATAGCTGTTCGTATACCTATGCCACTCGCTTTGAGGGCTTCAGCTTCCCAAGATTTACATAACTCTGCCAAAAAATCATCACCCAAGAGAGCGTCATCTTCACTATAAACTCCCTCTTGAGGATATATGCCTACAGCGGATGTCGAGATAAAGAGTTGAGGCTTTGAACGACACCTCTGCATAGCATCTACGATGGCTTTGGTAGTATCGATACGACTATGATAGAGGAGCTCTTTGTAGCTTGCACTCCATCTTGAGATGATACTTGCACCTGCTAAATTGATGACTATATCGCTCTTGGTAATGATACTATCGAGCTCCTTAGGTTGGTTCAATACTTCTCTAGGGATAGCGACTACTTGCATCCTTGATGCTTCAAAATATTTCGTGAGAGCTTGACCAACAAATCCACTCGCACCTGTCATTGCTATAGTTTTCATAATGATCCTCTTTCTATGGTATCTATCAAATATTGATATATTGTAGCATACTTCCCCAAGAAAATCAAACAATATTTTGAGCTTTTTTGGCTATAATTTGCAAAAAAATAAAATAGTTATATTGGGTTTTGATGGATAAAATGAGACAAGGGGTGGTGCTGTTTATCACACTTTCAGTAATCGCAGCGATGTTGGCTATAGTAGGTGTACTCTATACATACCTTGGCAAGAGCAAGCAGAGTGCTGCTTATACACAAGCATTGATACAATCAAACCTGCTCTTTAGAGATAGCAAAGTGATCATCTCTGACCTTTTGAAGCAATCGGCAAAAGATAAAGAGATGCGTAAAACGCTGCTTGATATGCTCTATCTTGCTCCTATCACACTCCAAGAAGAGGAGGGTGATCACTATGCTACACTCACTTGTCAACCGCTAGATAATGGAGTCAATATCAATTGGCTAGGTTTGGAAGGCAATGCTACTATGGAGTCACACTATACTGTAGCACAAGATCTCTTCGATGCTATTGTCGAACAAAACGATATAGCCAACCCTACGCTTTTGTTGGAGAAGATACGAGAAGCGATAGATCCACACAGATATCCTCCACAAAATCTTCAAGGTAGAGAAGAACAAAAAAAGGGTATAATATCTCTTTTGCAATTTCAAGATATCATCAGAGAGTACCGTTTTGAGAGTGATGATATGGGTAAAGAGCCTATTGCTTGGGAAGAGTATTTTAGTTTTGGAAGAGATGCACTCTACATAGAAGGGAACTATATCTCTGCGAAGCTCATAGCACAACTTTTTGATCTAGAACTCTCGTTGGTTCAAGCAGAGTGGTCCATCGGTAATGATCTTAAGCAATTTGTGACAAATCAAGGGGCAGATATCTCACGATACGATCCAAAGATATTTGCAAAAGAACCCCAAGAGAGGATGCAGTGTCGTGTAACCTATGGATATCAAGAAGATAGCTATACATTTGCATTTAAATATTTAGAAGAGAGGGCAGTTGAGTTTGAATTTTTTGGGAAAGAGTAATCCTCTGGTTTTACTCCATGAGGGGATGCAGCCTATACCTCAAGGGATGAGAGTAGATATCATGCTCCCCCCACAATACTATACAATGCGAAAAGAGCCTATAGAGGTACGCTATAGTTATCAAGCCAAAAGGCTTGCAGCATCTATCTTGGAGAGCTATCTTGAAGAGGGTATTGCGTATGACTATTTTGTCTATAGAGAGGAGCAGGATTGGGTTTTTATCGCCTATAGCCCTACAGAGATCCATCAAGCTCTCAAAAGAGAGGGTATTGATAGTGATCAAGTATCCAAGCTCTACTTTGCAGAGCAGTCCAAAGAGCAGTTGGCACTGCCTATCTTGCTCAATGAGAGAGAGGCACTTGTGACTCTCGATGAGAGTGTGACAGTCGTACCGAGGCAGCTCCTTGCATCAACCCAAAGATACCAACGCTTTGATGACTCCTTTGCACCACAAAGGGGTATCTCCTTTGGAGTAGGAGCAGACTCGCTCTTGAGTAGAAAAGATGCTTTTATCATAGCTACGATTTTGGCTCTATTTGCTTTTGTTATCTTTTTTGAAGCGTTACGATATCGGAGTGTTGCCCAAAGTATGGAGAGTGAAATAGCAGCTCTTTTTGTAGAGTATCCAACGCTACAGAGTGGCTATGCTCGTAAAAATATCATAAAAAAGTATAGAAAGATCGATAAAAAAGAGCGAAAGAAGAGAGAGTTGCTGAAAAATATTTCACACTTTATCTCTCCTAAAGTAGTCGTAGAGCATCTCATTTTGGATAAAGAGAGATTGACAGTTTTATTCAAATGTCAAGATAGTAATAGCATGCGTAAAGTAGCATCACTTGCCAAAGCAAAAGCGTACAAAGTGACGAAAGTCGGCAAGGATAACCTCATCAAGATAGAGAGTAGATTATGATTTGGAAACGGTATCAAAATGAGTTTATTGTTGCTGTAGCAGTGCTATTTCTGATCGCTACTTTGAGCTATAAACAACACAAGATTGCAGGGGTGGATCAAGTCAAAATGATACTAGCTCACTCCACTATGGAAGCGGGTGAAATCATTTCGCTCAAAAAGCAGTGGAGCAATCCCAATCTTAGCAAAGATGTACGCAAACTCAAAAATCGTATCGCAGCAAGTAAAGTCAAGCAGTTTGTGATAAAAGGAAAAAAACTCCATGCATTTTTTCAAAATTTAAATGCCAAAGAGACGAGTAGTATCGTGACAAGAGTAGAGAATATCGCAGTAGTTATAATGAAGTTGGAGATAAAAAAAGTGGACAAATCCTATAAAGTAGAGATCCAATGCAAATGGTAAGAAAAATACTCCTCCTGCTTGTAGTCTTCCTCTTCTCTGTGATCGTGTTTGCACCCAAAAGAGAGCTCTACTATCTTTTGGAGAGAGAGCTTCTCAAGCAAGATATCATCATCAACAATGCCCAGATAGATAGCGGTCTTTTCACACTCACGCTCACAGGTCTACAAATATATGTAAAAGGTATAGAGGTGGCGAGAGTCGATGAAGTGGAGATATTCTCTTTGCTCGCTTACAATAGAGTCTCAGCGACGGGGATAGAGACAGAGAGTTCGCTCTATCGGGTGCTACCCACAAAAGTAAAGGGTGTAGAGTTAGAGTATCAGATACTCAATCCAACAGCGATCCAGATAGATACCAATGGCACATTTGGTCGAGCTAGTGGATCTGTTGATACAAATAAAATGCATCTCAATCTCATAGAGGAGGGTGCAATCACGGCACTCAAACCTATGCTCAAAAAGAGTGAGGAGGGGTGGTATTATGAACTCTCTTTTTAATCCTCGTATAATCAAAAGTATCATACTCGTTTTAAGTGTGATGCTCTTTGTAAAATTGGGATGGTTTGTAGTGGAGTTGACACTTCTAAGTAGTCGAGGTGTAGAGCATATCCAAAACTCTGAGATCAAATCACTCTACTATAGAGTCCGTCTAGGGAGACAGAGTAGCAACGAAGCAAAGAGGGTTGTCAAAGCACCTGTGAATGATATCAGAAGCTTCAAGCTCTTAGCTATCATTAGTTCGCCAGATATTACAATCATCACTATCTCAAAGCAGGGCAAGAACTCTGTACTCTCCAGAGGCGATACTATAGATGGGTATAGACTAGAGAGTGCTACAGCACATGAAGCTATCTTCTCTCGTGGAGGCAAACACTATAGATTGGAGCTTATAAAGTCAGCTGAGGATACAAAAGCACAAAATAGTATCAGATATGTGAAACAAGCTCCCTCCAAAGTAGCACAAACGAGTGAGAATGCAGATGATGAGAGTAAGGGAGAGATCATAGAGGGTGATGATGTGACAGTCGTTGACAAAAGCTTACTCACCCACTACTCAAGAAATATGAATGATATATGGAAAAATATCGGTATCAAAGAGGTGATAGATGGCAAAAACATCAAAGGATTTAGAGTCAATTTCGTCAAGCGAGGTAGTGACTTTAGTAAGCTAGGATTGAGACGAGGCGATATCATCAAGGCAGTCAATGGTCAAGAGATGACGAGCTACAACAGTGCTTTTGAGATATATAAAAATATAAATACTACAGAGAGTTTGACATTAAGAATCAAGCGAGGAGAAGAAGAGATGGAGTTAAATTATGAGATCAATTAGGGTCATAGTGAGTCTTTTTTTGTTGGTACTCACACTACACGCAGATCAGAACCAAACCCAAGATCAAGAGGTAGAGTTAAATTTTAGAGATTTAGGAGTCAAAGAGTTTGTCACAATGGTAGGAAAATATACAGATAAAAATATTCTTATCAATGGTGAGCTCCAAGGGAAAGTCAATTTCATCTCTACAAAGCCGATTAAGGTAAGCTCAATGATACCCATGGCAAATGCTATCTTAGCCAATAAGGGGTATACTCTTGTCGATCAAGGGGACTTTTACCAAGTCGTAAAGAGAGCAGAGGCAGCAGGAGAGGGACTAGATGTCGATAGCAAGGTCGGGAAGAGTGAGACGATGAAGACAGTGATGATACCACTCAAAAATGCCAATGCAGCAGTCATCCGTGCCAAGATCAAGCCACTACTTCATAAAAATGCCAAAGTGATATCCTTCAAAGAGAACAATATGCTCTCCATCACAGCTGAACCTAAGACACTCAAAGCGATCAGAAAAGTACTCAATGCCATAGAAGAGAAGAGCAGTAAAAACTCCGCATTTATACCACTCAAATATGCAAGTATCAAAGATGTCTATCCCAATATCGTCAGTATGGCAAAAAAACTCTTCCCCAAAACGATAGAGAGTCAGCAGGTAGATATATTTAAAGATGAAGCGACCAATACTATCATATTGGTAGGCAAAAATAAAAATATGCGTAAGATGATCAACTACATCAAACGACTTGATATCCAAGGTGAGAGTACAACTCAGAAGATGTATGTCATCCCACTCAAAAACTCCAATGTAGAAGATATGCAAAAGATACTTAGTCAACTCGTAAATCAAATGAATAATATCACTCTTTCAAAAAGTAGAAAGAAAAGGGTAAAGAGAAAAACAGTTAGCAAAGCGATGGTAGTGAGTGATATCGAACGCAATGCTCTTGTAGTACTCGCTGATGCAGATCAGATCAAAAATATCCGACAAACTATAAAAAGACTTGATGTGCCAAAACCACAAGTCTATGTCAAAGCAAAAATCGTAGAGATCAATACAGATTTGGCTTCGCAAGTAGGTGTCAAGTGGGGCTTTGAAGGTGGCAAGATCACAAGTCAAGGACTCTTTACTATGGCTGCAAATGCAGGAGCTCAATCTATCATGATCTCCTCTGCGTTGCAAGGATTTCTCAATACAACCTCGTCTCAATATGATCAAAATGGAAATATCGTTACTACTGAAAATAGACCTTTCTCTTTCAGTTCTGATATCAGTGAAATGTTTGCTGCAGGAGCTAAGCTTGATCTCATGAAACAAAATGGTGCAGCAAAAGTATTGAGTGAACCATCTGTACTCTGTATCAACAATAAAGAGGCAGAGATCTATGTAGGACGGACACAATCTATACTCACACAAGCCCAACAGTCTACACAGGGGCAAGGCAATATCATCAATAACTACTCCAGAGAAGATATAGGTATCACGCTCAAAGTCAAACCAAGACTCTCTAGCAACAATAAAGTTTCACTAGAAGTCTCTACAATCATAGAAGATGTACTTGCAAGTGAGACAACACCAGCAGATAGACCGACCACCACCAAAAGAAAAGTCTTGACCAATGCTATCGTACAAAATGGAGAGACGATTATCTTGGGTGGACTTATCAAAAATTCTACTGGGAAGAGTGTGACATCTGTGCCTATATTGGGAGATATCCCTGTGATAGGAGCACTCTTTAGATCCAAAGGAAATATCGTCCGTAAGATCAATGTCGTCATCTATCTCACCCCATTTATCGTACGAAAGAGTGGGGATTTACAAAAACTGCGTAAAGTGCTTACTGAGTTAGAAGATGTGCAGACACGATACAACTCCTATATACGCAAAGCGTTGGAGAGTAGAAATAAGCTCAAATGGTATGAAAAGCCTCTCTTAGGAGATAGTGGCTCTTCACATCCAGCAAGCAATCGTATCCGAATTGACGATGACGATAGTGTCTTCACCCCAAGGTAGTTTTGATGAATATAAGAGAACTCATAGATGTTGATTTGGAACCACTTTGGGAAGAGGATATAGATCATAAATTGGCACTGAAGCATTCACTCCTCTTCGCTATGATAGATGATCAAAAGTCAGCTATCATTACACAGGCACATATCTCTGATGGCTTGAACTATCTTGCAAAACTCTCACTCCCTTATGCCATATGTATGGTAGATAGTGATAGTTTCCAAAGATTACAAAATAAATTTTTGGAGATACAGTCAGGCAGTGCTTTTGATGAGATGACAACAACTTCTGATGAACTGATAGAGGTAGAGTCAGAGTTGTTGGCGTTTATACAAGATGCCCAAGACTTGCTCTCTAGTGAAGAGTCAGCTCCTATCATCAAACTCGTCAACTCGCTCTTTTTTCAAGCGATCAAAAAGGGTGCAAGTGATATCCACATAGAGACAAATGAACGGCGGGGTGAAGTCCGTTTGAGAATAGATGGTGCATTGAAAAAGCATATAGATTTAGAGAAAAATATCATCACCCTTGTCATCAATAGGATCAAAGTCATCTCCAATTTGGATATCTCCGAAAAGAGAATACCCCAAGATGGCAGAACACAAGTAAGTATAGCCAAAAAAACACTCGATGTGAGGGTATCAGTACTCCCTACATATTATGGAGAACGGGTCGTGATGCGTATACTCATGCAGAGTGAAGATATACCTACTCTTGAAGCACTTGGATTTCGACATGATATGACAGAACAGTTCTATAGACTGCTCAACCATTCGCATGGGATGATACTTGTGACAGGACCTACAGGCTCAGGTAAATCCACTACACTGCACTCATTTTTGCAATATATCGCCACCCCTGATAAAAACATCATCACAGTAGAGGATCCAGTAGAGTATAATGCAGAAAATATCAATCAGATACAAGTCAATGCGAAGGTAGGGTTGACCTTCTCTTCAGGGTTACGATCTATATTGCGTCAAGATCCTGATGTCATCATGGTAGGTGAAATTCGAGATAAAGAGACAGCAGAGATAGCATTGCAATCAGCACTCACAGGACACTTGCTCCTCTCTACTCTACACACTAATGATGCCACCTCTTCTCTTACGCGATTGATGGATATGGGGATTGCTGATTATCTGCTGAGCTCTGCTCTCTTGGGAGTTTTGGCTCAGAGATTGACACGACTGCTTTGTAGCGAGTGTAAAGAGAAGAGAGCTTTGGATCCTGTGATTGCCCAAGAGTTAGAGATGTCACAAGAGCCTATCTACTATAAGGCTGTGGGGTGTAAGAGTTGTGATTTTACAGGCTATAAGGGTCGTCAAGCGGTAGGTGAACTCTTTGTGATTGATGATGCAGTCAAAGAGATGCTCACGAAAGGCTTGAATGACCATGAGATACGAGAGAAGATGAAGTCCAATGGTATGGCTACGATCTCAGATAAGTTAAAAATCATGATGGAGGATGGGATCACAAGCTATGAAGAGGCATTGCGTGTTGGATTGATGGAGCGTTAGTATGTATAGAGGACGCAAGGGTTTTACACTTATAGAGATACTCATCTCTATATCATTGCTCTCTTTAGTTCTTCTTGCTCTCTATAAAAGTCTCGATACATTGAGAGCATCCAATAGACAACTTTTGGATCATTTGCAAAAAGCCCAGAGAGAGAAACAGGCGACGCAGACACTCTTTCTCGATATCGCTGGTAGTGATGGTAATATCTCCATAGCAGGGGATGAGTTTGCACAGCTTTGCTTAGAAGAGAGTGTCAACTCCCTCTATGGACTCCCCTCTGCAAAGGTGTGTTGGGTCGTCTCCAAAGAGGATAATAGACTGCTTAGAAGCGAAGGGAACCATTACACTCTTCCCCTAAAGAGTGATGATAGAGTCTCTGTTGATAAGACGATGGAGCATATAGAGCTCTTTCGTGTCTATAAAAACAAAACGGAAGTTTTGGTACTACTCCAACAAAAGAATAAAAAACCCATCAGTTTTGTCGTCTATGGCGTAGCTAAAAAGGTCAAAAAGAAGATCAAAAAAGCAAAAAAAGCAAAAACTAAATCACACAAAAGAGCACCATTTGGAACACCACCTATACCACCACCTCGCACAACAGTAGGTACAGCTAAATCTTCGTGAGTGTATTCTACCCCAAAAGTCAAGATTTTTTATGAAGCACTTTGATCGCTATCATAGAGATCAAAATCTCAAAAAGACTCGCGAGGATGAGTTGATAGTAGCTGAGGAGATCTATCAAGTGTGTCTCGTAGCCTATAGTGGCTACAGCGATGAGAAGTGTGAGTGGCATAGAGAGTGAGAGTCCAGCCAAGAGAGCATCTCTTCGATTTGTGATGTGTTTGAGTACATATGCAGCCAAGAGCCTGATAGCTATCATCAAGAAAGTAATAAGTAACGCACCAGAGACTATACCAGGGAGAGTCAAAGCATTGATATCAAATGATGCTCCCACATGAATAAAGAAGAGTGGTACCAAAAAACCAAAACCGAGACTAGACATCTTCTGCTCTAGCTCTACTTGATGATGAAAAAATGCAGATATAGCAACACCAGCAATGAACGCACCAAGAGCAAGCTCCAATTCCAAAAAGAGCATAACAGATATCAGAATAAAAAAGAGAGACATAGCGAGTCGTACATCTTGATCAGAAGTATCAAACTTTGGCATCAATGCTTTCTTGAACTCAGGATACCACCAAAAGAGAAGATGTAACAATCTATATAAGATAAATATGACAACCATAAAGAGTGCAAGGGAGCCCATCTTTAGGAGTAATTTCCAGCCAAAACCTACTGTGCTTGCCGCATCAAGTATAGTCAAAGCAGCGATACTGATAACCTCTCCTAAAACTCCTACAACAAATGCTAGCTTGATCCAAGAGGCATTTTTGCCATACTCTTTGGAAAGGGATGCTAACAAACCTATAGATATCAGTGGCATAGAGATGATGACAATAGTGTTGAGATCAAAAGTAAGCCCGCTAATAATAGCAAGCATGATCATGAGAGCTAAAAAGAGTAGAGATTTGTGGATAATGGTTTTGGAGCTATTGAGAATCTGTTTGAGATCGACTTCCATACCTGCTAAAAACATCAGATACAAAAATCCAACCTCTGCTATACTATCAAAATAATCATGGTGTTCTATGAAGCCTACATAAGCAAAGAGTGAACCTAATACTATCTCAATCGGTGGTGTCGGTATGCGTATAATTTTTGCAATAAAGGGGCTAAACCATATCAATAGCGACAGAGTGAGAATGAGTGTTATACTAGTGTGTGCCACAATCTGTTGCTATTTCATAGCCTAATTTCTTAAGTATATTGAGATCTTTGTGTGGTGCTTGACCAGAGGTAGTGAGGTAGTCACCTATCACTATGGCATTGGCACCAGCTTCAAACATCTTCGCTTCATCACCACCAAAGAGCAGCTCTCTACCTCCTGCAACCATAAGTAATCGATTTTCACCGAGCAGAGATTTGGCTTTTTGTATCACCTCTATAGCTTCAGCTTGAGAGATATTATTGGTTTTGATCGGTAGGGCAGGGTTTGGATGGTAAAAATTGAGTGGAGTGGACTCAGGCTCTAGTGATTTGATAGCCAAAAGAAGATCTTCTCTATCTTGGTTACTCTCACCCATACCAAATATTCCACCGCTACAGAGTGTCAAACCGACTGATTTGGCATTGAGGCAAGTTTGGTATCGCTCTTGCCAACTATGTGTTGAGCATATCTCTTGGTAGTAATTTTGGGAAGTTTCAAGATTATGATTATAGCTATCTATGCCATGCTGTTTGAGATAGAGTAGCTGCTCTTTGGTCGCTGTACCATTACAAGCGATGAGATTGAGTTGGGGTATCTCTCTTTTGATCTCTTGAGCAGCATTGGCGACAAACTCTGTCTTCTTCTCATCCAAGCCCTTTCCTGCTGTCACAAGGCAGTAACCCAACGCACCCAATGCGTGTGCTCTCTTTGCCTCTTGGAGTATCTGCTCTATAGATTTGTAACTATATCGCTCTATATTAGCATGATATCGGATACTTTGCGTACAGAATTGACAATCCTCTTTGCAAGTGCCACTTAAAATGTTGTTGATTGCACATAAAAATATTTGATTCTCTTTTTTCATAAACAACATTATACATAAAAATAGAAAAATAGAGATTATTTTATCTCTCTATATCTATATGGGGTATATAATTAGCTTTTATTTTGAGGAGTATCTATGGAGTATTGGAATCATATCTATCAACACTTTGACCCTATAGCTTTGAATTTAGGATTTATATCTATTCATTGGTATGGTATTATGTATGTATTGGCACTCTTTTTGGCTCTAAGTTTTGCGAAGTTTATTATCAAAAAGGATACCATGGATATTGATGATGATATCTTGGATAATTTCTTTATATGGATAGAGGTGGGTGTGATCTTGGGAGCAAGGTTGGGGTATATACTCTTTTATGATACACAAACTACCTACTACTTGATCCATCCATGGCAAATATTCAATCCATTTGTCAATGGAGAGTTTGTAGGGATTCGCGGGATGAGCTATCATGGAGCGATCATTGGTGCATTGATAGCTTCATTTCTCTTTGGACGCAGACATCCAGAGGTGATCATGCGACTTCTTGATGTGGTAGGTTTGGCTGTACCTGTGGGGTATATCTTTGGGAGGATAGGTAATTTTCTCAATCAAGAGTTGGTGGGGAAAGTCACAGATATCTCTTGGGGTATCTATGTCGATGGGGTGATGCGACATCCATCACAACTCTATGAAGCAGTGATCGAGGGTGTCATAGTAGCGATGATCATCTATCTCTATAGAAATCACAAACGATTTGAGGGAGAACTCTTTGCTCTCTATGGTATTCTCTATGGAGTAGCCCGCTTCATTGCAGAGTTTTGGAGGCAACCAGATCCGCAGATAGGTTATCTCTGCTGTGGTTGGTTGAGCATGGGACAGTTGATGAGTCTACTGATGCTCCTCTTCTCTTGTGGTCTCTATATTGTCTTTCAACACAGAGCAAAATCTAGTATTAACTAGGATTAAGCCAATAATAACTTATCGTAAAGAGTAGTATAGCAGCGATAAAGTATTTGATCGCAACTGCGGTGATACTGACGACTTGACATCCTGTGCAAGAGGCATATTTTTTTACTTCATAATTGGCATAGAGTATATATGAGATGATCAATATGATGATCAAGATCGTTGCCACTTGAGTAAAGCGATAAAAAGAGAGAAGTGCATCACTCTTCTCTATGAAAAAAGGAGCTGCTAGCGAGAGTGTTTCAAAAAAGAGTAACTTATTGATAGCACTTTTGAAGTACTCTCTTTTTGAAAAGGTAGGGCAGGCATTAAATTCACCATTGAGTCCACCCTCTGCGAGACTCTTTTGGGTCTCTTTCCAATCCTCTTTGTCTATCTTGTTCATAAAAGTACCACCATAGATATAGTCAATTTTTCGTTGTACAAGATATCCAAATGCTCCAGAGGCTATGAGACTTTTTTGCTCTCCGTCTCTATCTTGGTAGACTAAAGAGACAAGTTCATATCGTGGTATCTCTTCGACAATATCTGGGAGATAGAGTGTACTCTCTTTGGAGATGGTATTCCCCTCATGTCTGATAATGCGTGGGTTAACAAGCTCTATCCATTGATCTTCATCATCTTTGACCACTACTACAGCAAGGGGTACGGCTATCTGTATAGCGGCTAAACCTCTTGAGTCGTGGGCTTGAGCTGTATCTTTGAGATTTTCTATAAGACTCCATAACTCTTCATCAAAAAATCTGACATTTCCAGACCCTATATTGATACGATCATCAGGGTATTTCAAGATCTCTTCGACCATATATATTCCTTGTGTTGCTATTTGTTCTCTGTAGCAGTGGGTGTGAGAGGATTGCTACCTTCGGTAATATCGAGGTAGCAACTTGATTTTAGTGGTGACTTTTGAGGATAAGGATAGTCATTTTGATATTGATAGCGACAAATCTAACGAGTTGCCAAATTACGCAAGTTCTCAAAAATTTTTGAAATCCTGAAGGAACCATTGTTCCAAACTGTGGGCTGTATGGTTCGATATGTTTTACATGTTCGTGTGCCATTGTCTCTCCTATGAAATATAATTTATTTTAGACGGTTTGATGCCGTCTGATTGTTTGGCTCTACTCAGGGATGAGTGTCCAGCCTGGCTTGAGTTTTGCTTTCCATATAAATGCATGGTGAAGCAAATGCTTGACCCAGTGAGCTGCTAGTCCGATCTCACCTGTAGTTCCATTGATATCACGACCTGTACCAGGGTACTTCTCAAAGTCAGGGATGATAGGGAATACTGTCATCGCTGAGGCTGTACCAGAGAAGAGACCTTTACCAGAAGAAGCGACACAAGCAGCACCCATCTCAGCCATACTAGAAGTGTGTGTAGGTTCAGTAGCACCTTTTTTGATCATGTCGCAGATACTCGCAGCAACTGCTTTGCCCATCATAGCGGATGGCATACCTGTTCTTGGTGGTGTAGGGTTGATAGCCGTACCATTTGGCGAACTCATAGGTTTAGAGATAATATGTGGTGGTGCAAATGCAATACCCGCTGCAAAGATATTTTTGTAGTCTGGGTTTTGGAGCGTTCTTGGCCAGTCAGATGACTTCCAATTTTCATACGCACCAGCATCATATTTCGCATCCACTTTCATGAAGCCATTTGGAGCAAAGAGTTTGCCTGTGATATCTTCACCAGCTTTATCAAATACAGTGAAGCCAACACCAGCAAATGGAGGGATAAGCATAGAGAAGTCAAACTCTTTTTCTCCAGCACTTCCATCGAGAAGTTCATACTCTACTCTGCCTGCTTCTACTTTGTTGACATGCGCACCGATGATCCAATCTACACCTCTTTCAGTATAGAGTGACTCAGCAAATACTTTACTAGATGTGACATATCCACCTACTTTGAAGTGAAGTCCACCCATACCAAAGTCACCCAAGAATGACTCATTAGTGATGTAAGTGATCTCAGCCATATCTCTGACACCCTCTTCTCTAAGCTTATGCTCAATGTTGAAGATATACTCAAATGCAGCACCTTGACAAGTACACATACCGTGACCTGTACCTACGAGAAATCTCTGTTTTTCACCATTTCTCATCTTTTCGATACAAGCATCAAGCTCATGGCTCGCATGTACAGCATGGTCTGCTGTACATACTGATACTGTATGTCCTGCATCGAGTCCTGGAGTAGCACCAAAGTTGAGTTTTGGTCCAGTTGCATTGATGAGGTAGTCATAAGTGAGCTCTTCTCTCTGTCCCTCTTTATCTTGACCTGTATACTCTATAGTGATATATGGATCATCAGAGTCTGCTTTTCCTTCAGGGTGTACAGAGAGTGCTTTGGCTTGTCTATAGTCTACACCTGCTTTTTCATATACTGGAGCGATAGGGAATGTGACCTCATCTTTAGTCATTTCACCTACACCTACCCAAATATTGGATGGTATCCAATTCCATAGTGAGTTAGGTGTCACTACAACTACCTCATGCTCACTTCCTAGCCAATCACTTGCGAATGAAGCAGCGGTATGCCCTGCAACACCTGCTCCCATTATTACCAATCGTGCCATTAAACGATCCTTTCAAAAATCAAGATTTTAATTTACGCCTCTATTTTAGGGGATTATTGATTAAAATGAAATTAAAAGATACTAATTTTTTATTATGTTTCTTCTATATTATTTTTATAATAAAATATTATTATCTATAAAGGGAGGATGATGACTATTTTATAGTATAATTCTATAGAAAATGAAATTTTGAGGATTATTATGTATAAGTTTCTGATGACTACTCTTTTTGCTACAGTGATACTTTTTGCTCACACTTTGCAACTCTCCATAGGCTCTTCACCTGCGAGGATCAACCCACTATTGGCAACTGACTCTGCTAGCTCTGAAGTAGCAAACTATATTTTCAATGGTTTAGTCAAGTTTGATAAAAATGGTACTATTGTAGGGGATTTGGCGAAAAAATTCTATTTTGAAGATAACACAACACTCATATTTGAGTTACGCAGAGGGGTCAAGTGGCATGATGGCAAGCCATTTGGGGTAGATGATGTGATATATACTTATAAATTATTGAACTCTCCAAAGCTTCTCACTCCCTATAAAGATGATTTCAAATATGTTAAATCTATAGAGAAGATGGATGATTGGCATATCAGAGTCCACTATACCCAGCCATATTTCAAAGCGATATCTATCTGGATGATGGGTATATTGCCCAAGCACTTATGGGAAAAAGTAGATGATCCTATGACTGCCTCTCTCAACAAAGCCCCTATAGGCACAGGCCCCTATATGCTGAGGCAACCCTTCAAAGTCAATGAACGCATCGTGCTTGATGCAAATCCTCACTACTTTATCCATCCTCCTCATATAGAAAAGATAAACTTACACTATATTGCTGATCCATCTACACAATTTATCACACTCAAAGCCAAAGATTTGGATATGGGATCACTTGATCCACTACAAGTCGAACGACAGCTAGATAGTAGCTTTCGTGACTATTATCAGCTGATAGAACAGCCTTCACAATCCTATACCTATATGGGATTTAACTTACGCAAAAAACTCTTTGCTGATCGAAGAGTACGAGAGGCGATTGCATTGGCTATAGATAGAGAGGAGATCATAGATCTGCTTTTCTTCTCTCATGGTTTGGTCTGCTATGGTCCATTTATGCCCAAAACTCCTCAATACCCTAGAGATTACAAACCACAAAGATACAATCCCCAAAAAGCAAAAGCACTACTCAAAGCGTTGGGATATGACCCATCACACCCACTCAAGTTTGAGCTCGTCACCAATACAGGCAACGATACGAGAGTCTACGCAGCTCAAATCATCCAGCACCAACTCCGCAAGGTGGGGATAGAGATGCAGATCCGCACCATGGAGTGGCAAGCCTTTCTCAACACTGTAGTGATGCCTCATCAGTTTGATGCTGTACTTTTAGGGTGGAGTCTCTCTTTGACCCCTGACGCTTATAGTATTTGGCACTCCGATGGAGATAAAAAGGGTGGATTTAACTTTGTAGGGTATCACAATAGTGCAGTTGACCGTATGATAGTAGAAGCAGAGCATACTGTAGAGAGAGAAAAGTTTGCTACGATCTATCAAAAACTCTTCAAGCTTATAGTAAATGACTATCCTTATGTTTTTCTCTATATCCCAAATAGCATCACAGCTGTCAATAGAGAGATCAAAGGCATAGAGCCATCCCTCATAGGAATAAGACACAATCAGATAGAGTGGGTCAAAAAAAAGAGTCAAAATTTTAGAATGCAGGAGTGAAGTATCTTGTATCGTTATCACCTACTCATAGAAACCTCTCAAAGTTTATGAGACAACTTAATATATGCTACAAAGTGACGATTTTACTTCTCAATAACTCCGACAATTGATTATTCTAAATTGTTAGAATATCAACAAGGTGAAAAAATATCAAATTTAAAGCATTCTTTAAGAGTGGTATGATTACAATAGTCTCAACACTATATTTTGATAGGAGATAAAATGGTAGAAATAAGATGGCACAGCCGTGCTGGTCAAGGTGCGGTATCAGGTGCAAAGGGTCTTGGGGATGTTGTAGCAACGACAGGGAAAGAAGTTCAGGCTTTTGCACTCTATGGTTCAGCCAAAAGAGGCGCGGCACTAAGAGCCTACAATAGAATCTCTGATGAGCAGATATTTAACCATGCGAAATTTATGCACCCTAACTATGTATTGGTGATTGACCCTGCTTTGGCGTTTACTGACAATATTACAGAAAATGAAACAGATGAAACAAAATATATTGTAACAACGCATCTTAGCAAAGAGGAGTTGGTAGAGGGTATCCCTGCTCTTCAAGGTAAAGAGGATAGAGTCTTTACTGTTGATTGTGTTCAAATCTCTTTGGATACTATCGGTCGCTCTATTCCAAATGCTCCGATGCTTGGTGCATTTGTCAAAATCTCAGGTATGTTTGAGTTGGATTATTTTTTAGAAAATATGGGAAGAGTACTTGCAAAATTCCCACAAAAAATTATTGATGGTAATATGCAAGCAATTACTCGTGCATATAATGAAGTTAAATAGGAGGGGTATGATATGAGTGTAGAGGTACAAGATAAAAATTTATTGGCAAATAACAACAGAGGTCAAAACCAACTTGGAGCTGGATCTGGTTTGGTAGGATGGGACGAAGTATCACAAGGTACTATCCTCACTTCATTTGAAGGCGATGCTACAGATATTGCAAACAAAGCAGCAGAAGAGAGAGTATACTCTGACTTCAACTCCTACACAGCATCAGTAGCGTCATGGCGTGTTATCAAGCCAGTATTCAACAGAGATATCTGTATAGATTGTCAAAACTGTTGGGTATGGTGTCCTGACTCATCTATTCTCTCTAGAGACAAACAGATGCTAGGAATCGATTATGACCACTGTAAAGGGTGTCAAGTCTGTTCAGAAGTATGTCCTACCAATCCAAAATCACTTATTATGTTCAATGAGCATGAAGAGTTAGAGACAGCACTTTCACAGTGGCCTGAAAAAAAGAAAAAAGAAAAAAAATAAAGGACGATTATGGCAAAAAAATTTGATTTGAATGAAAGAGAAGTATGGGATGGTAACTATGCTGCTGCTCAAGCTTTAAGACAAGCACAGATTGATGTAGTATCTGCATATCCTATCACACCATCTACACCTATCGTTGAAACTTATGGAAGTTTTGTAGCCAATGGCTATATTGATGGGGAGTATGTGATGGTTGAGTCTGAACATGCTGCAATGTCAGGATGTATCGGTGCATCTGCATCAGGTGGGCGTGTATCGACAGCTACATCATCACAAGGTTTTGCATTGATGGTAGAGACACTCTATCAAGCATCAGGTATGAGACTTCCGATAGTACTCAATGTCGTCAACCGTGCATTGGCATCTCCACTCAATGTACGGGGTGACCATGCTGATATGTATCTAGGTCGTGATACTGGTTGGATTCAATTTGGAGCATTTAATGCACAAGAGGCGTATGACCTTGCATTGTGTGCATTCAAAGTAGGTGAAAATCACTCAGTGAGACTTCCAGTGATGGTGCATCAAGATGGTTTTATCACATCACATACAGCACAAAATGTCTATCCTCTACAAGATGAAGTAGCCTATAACTTTGTAGGTAAATTTAATCCAGTAGATGATATGTTGGATTTCTCTAAACCTATCACTTATGGTGCACAAACAGAAGAAGATTGGCACTATGAACACAAAGCAAAACAACACAAAGCATTGATGGATTCTCGTTCTATTATAGATGAAGCATTTGCAGAGTTTAAAGAGCTTAGTGGGAGAGAGTACAAAAGAGTTGAAAGCTATGATATGGAAGATGCTGATGTAGCTATCGTTGCACTTGGTACAACAGTAGAGACATGTAGAGTAGCGGCCAAAGAGCTTCGTGAAGAGACAGGTATCAAAGCAGGTGTTGTCGCAGTGAGATGTTTCAGACCTTTCCCTTATGATCAAGTCAGAGATGCACTCGAAAATACAAAATGTGTTGCGGTAACTGATCGTTCATCACCAGGTGGTGCTATGGGAGCATTCTTCAACGAAGTATCAGCAGCACTCTATACAACTCCTAAGAGACCTTTGGTAACCAACTTTATCTATGGTCTTGGTGGGCGTGACTTCTCTATCGAAGAGGCAAAAAGAATTTATACTGAGCAACAAGCACATGCTGATGCTGGACATATTACAACAGATATCCAACAGTTCTCTGGACTACGAGGTCCTAAGCTTGGATTCTTCCAAACAAAAAGGGGTTAAAAAATGGCTATTACTTCAATAAAAAATCTCAAAGAGTTTTCAACAAATCACGATAGATTTGAGGGTGCACATACACTTTGTCCTGGATGTGCTCACTCAATGATCGTCAGAGAGTTGATGAACTGTACTGATGACAACTTGGTTGTTGCTTCCAATACAGGATGTTTGGAAGTATCAACTGCTGTCTATCCATATACATCTTGGGATACATCTTGGATTCATATCGGGTTTGAAAATGCAGCAACTTCAGCTAGTGGTGCAGAAGCGATGTACAAAGCACGAAAAAGAAAAGGAACACTCAAAGACAACGATGCTCCAGTAAAATTCGTAGCATTTGGTGGTGATGGTTCTACTTATGATATCGGTTTTCAGTGGCTCTCAGGTGCTATGGAGAGAGGTCATGACTTTACTTATATCTGCCTAGACAATGAAAACTATGCCAACACAGGTGGTCAGAGATCTTCTGCTACTCCAGTGGGTGCTACGACTTCTACTGCACAAGCAGGAAGCGATAGCTATGGTAAAAAAGAGAAGAAAAAAGATATGATCTCTATCATGGCAGCACATGGTGCTCCTTATGTTGCACAACTTGCTCCAAACAAATGGAAAAGTATGGCAAAAGGTTTCCAAAAAGCTCTTGAGACTGAGGGACCATGTTTTATCAACACTGTCTCTGCATGTTGTACAGAGTGGAAATTTGATCCAAAAGATACAATCCAAATCACTGACTTAGCTACAGATAGTTTGATGTTCCCTGTCTATGAGATTATAGATGGTCATGAACTCAATATCCTCTATAGACCAAAAAATGTCCTCTCTGTTGAGGATTATTTAGGTTCTCAAGGAAGATATAAACACCTATTTAAACCACAAAATAGACATGTCATTGATCGAATTCAAAAAGATATTGATGAGAAGTGGGCTATGCTCCAACGCCGTGAAGAGGCTCGTGTTTAACGAGATTTATCACTTTGTAGAGGGGTTTTTCTCTCTACGCTGCTAACCTTTCTTCTAAAAATCCCAAATTTCTTTTATATAATTCAAGTACTATTTTACAACACTACTATTTGTATCAGGAGTTTTTTTCAACAGTGCAGATCTTGGTACTTGTTTGAATGCACTATCAAAGACCATAGGTGTACCTCTCGCTCCTAGCTCTTCTACCGCTTTTTTTGCTTTTGTAACCAATGTTTGAATCTTTGCACTATAGTGAAATGGTTTCTTTTTATCTTTGATAAGTGCTGCGTACTCTTTTGATTTGCCACTCATTATCTCTTTAAATCTTGTATGTTTTTCTGCATCACTCTTGGCACTCAAAATCCACTCAGTCATAGCAGGAGCTTTCTTGTGAAAAGGGAGAGGATAGAGGAGGACATGGACTCTATAGTCATCAAGTTTACCATCCATCTCTTTTTCAAATCTAATACAGTATGGGCATTGAGGATCTGTGACAAGATATATCTCTTTTTTCCCATTCCCATAGCTAAAAGATACACCACTCTTGACAAGATCTGGATTTGCAGGGAAAGAGATGAGAGAGCCATCCTTCTCAAAACCATTGCCAAAATAGACTCTACTTGTATTTTTATCAACAAAAGCTGTAAATTGCTGTGAACCTCTCTGTGACTTTGCTTTCATTTTCAAGAGATAGACATTGTTGAGATCAAGAGCATCTTCTATCTGCAAATTTGGCTTTTGAAGCATCTTATTCATTGTTCGTATCTCAGCGAGTTTACTACTATCTATTTTGGTCTGTGTAGCATTGATCTGTGAAGTAACCGCTACAAGAGTGAGTGTTGTGAAGAGTAGAGCGTTTTTCATGTATTTTCCTAAATTTTTTATTTAGGCTACCCCAAGGAGATAAACACCCAAATAGCTTTATGAGGTTTTTCATAGACAAGGCAATCGTTTGCAGGACTAGCCTTAGCTAATTCAAAAACGATTAACGAAGTATATGGGAAACCTCATAAAGCCCGTAGGGAAGCCACAGAGAGGGCAATCTTCACAAAATATAATTCTTGAATTAGCTTTGGCTAGTCCTACGAATTATATTTTGCAAATCTTACCCTCTCTGTGGCTTCTATTTGGGTGTTTATCTCCTTGGGGTAGCTTTATCTTCGATTATAGCATATTTTCGTAATTGTATACTTTTAGAGAAAAATAAAACTATTTTTGAAGACTCTTTCACTAATTATGCAGATATCCTATTAAATTATGTTAAAATAGCTACTTTATTTTTGGTAGAGTAACTCTACCGTTTTTTAAGGATGACCCAAATGAGACACTTTTTGACACTCAAAGATTTTAGCAAAGATGAAATCTTGGAGATGATCGCACTCGCACAAAAGATCAAAGCTCAAACAAAACAGAAGCACTTCGTACCCTATATGGAGCGTCAAACCCTAGGCATGATATTTGAGAAGAGCTCTACACGGACGCGTGTGAGCTTCGAGACTGGTATCTATCAGCTCGGTGGGGTAGGGTTGTTTCTCTCGTCCAATGATATACAGCTTGGGCGTGGTGAACCGATGAAAGATACCGCTAGAGTTATCTCTCGAATGGTAGATATGGTGATGATACGCACCTTTTCTCAAGCAAAATTAGAAGAGTTTGCAGAGTACTCTAGTGTCCCTGTCGTCAATGGTCTCACTGATGAGTATCACCCTGTACAACTCATGGCTGACTATCTCACTATGGTAGAGTTTGGCAAGAGTGAGAATCCTATCTGTGCTTATGTCGGTGATGGTAACAATATGGCTCACTCATGGCTTATGCTTGCAAGTAAACTAGGCTTTGAGTTGCGAGTAGCGACACCCAAAGGCTATGAGTGCGATAGCAGTATCGTAGCTGATGCCCTAGAGTTTGCTCAAGAGAGTGGAGCGAAGATCTCATTTACTACAGATCCCTGTGAAGCAGTGAGCGGTGCTACAGTAGTGACGACAGATACTTGGGTCTCGATGGGTCAAGAGGAGGAGAAAGAGAAGCGACTCAACGATTTTGCTGGTTATATAGTAGATGAGTCGTTGATGAGTTTGGCGACTGCTGATGCTATCTTCTTGCACTGTTTGCCTGCTTATAGAGAGTACGAAGTGAGTACAGAGACTTTTGAGAAGCATGCTGAGGAGATATTCACTGAAGCAGAAAATAGACTCCATGCCCAAAAAGCTGTCATGGTATGGCTACAAGAAGCACAAAAAGAGCAGAAGGAGGGGAAGATATGAGTCAAATAGACTTAGAGAAGTTTAGTAGATACTCCAAGCCAGGACCTCGATATACGAGCTATCCTACAGCACTGGAGTTTAGTGATAGATTTGAGTCCCAAAACTATCTCAAATATCTCCAAGAGGGCAAAAATCAGCTCTCACTCTATGTGCATTTGCCATTTTGTAGGAGTGCTTGTTACTTTTGTGGGTGCAATGTCGTTTTCACTTCCAAAGAGCAGCGACTGAGTGATTATGTCGTTTATCTCAAAAAAGAGATCGATATACTTGCTACGCATCTTGATACCAACCGTGAAGTGATACAGTTTCACTTTGGTGGGGGTACGCCTACTTTTTACAAAGCAGATGAACTCGATGCTATCGTCTCCTATATCAAGTCCAAGTTTCCCAACTGGAGTGATGAGGCAGAGATAAGCTGTGAAATTGATCCACGGTTTTTCAATGAAGAGCAGATGCAAGTCTTCCAAAGACATGGGTTTAATCGTATCAGTTTTGGGGTACAAGATTTCAACCCCAAAGTCCAAAAAGAGATACACCGTATCCAACCTTATGAACTCACCAAAGCGGCTGTAGATTTGGCTCGTCGCTATGGTATAGAGAGTATCAATGTCGATTTGATTTATGGCTTACCTTATCAGACTTTTGAGAGTTTCAAGCAGACGCTAGAGCTTGCAACTTCTCTTGATCCTGATCGATTGGCTATATTCAACTATGCCCATGTGCCATGGCTCAAAAAGACTATGCGTAAATTTGATGAGACGACACTCCCTACTCCTGATGTCAAGCTAGAGATATTTAGCTACACGATAGAGTATCTTGAGTCTTATGAGTATAAGATGGTCGGTATGGATCACTTTGCCAAACCCCAAGATGAACTCTTTGCCGCGATAGAGAGAGGTGAACTCCACCGTAATTTCCAAGGCTACACCACCAAAGGTGGAGCCAACCTCGTAGGTATAGGACTCACAAGTATAGGTGAGGGAATTGGTTACTATGCTCAAAACACAAAAGATATGACCACTTATGAGCAGAGACTCGATGCGGGTCATCTCCCCTTTGAGCGGGGTGTAGAGCTCAGTGATGATGATATAGTGCGAAAAGCAGTCATCATGGAGCTGATGGCAAACTTCTCTATAGATATCATCAGAGTAGAGCAAGAGCATGATATAGTATTTGCGGAGTACTTTGCAGATGCTTTAGAGATTTTGCAAGAGTTTGTAGAGGGCGAACTCGTAGAGATAAGTGATGAGAAGATCACAGTATCGGCTACAGGAGCTCTCCTTATCCGTAACATAGCGATGCCTTTTGATGCTTATATGAATAAATACGCTTCAAGCAAAAAGAGCTTCTCCAAGACGGTGTGATGGGGCAGGGCAGGGATGTTCCCATTACCTCCAACTCACCCCTCCATCCAGTGACCAATCAACACATTGACTACTGTTTCTGTTCGTAGGATTCTTGATCCTAAACTCACGGCTTGGCAACCATGTTCGCAGAGTAAGTCAACTTCATACTCTATCCAGCCACCTTCTGCTCCGATACAGAGTATATTGGGCATATTTTTGGCTTCATCAAGATATGATTTCCAAGATTGTGAAGCATAGGGATGGGCAATTACTGCATTACTCTGCTCTTTAGCTAGTAGCAGGGCAGGAAATTCATCTTCGACAAATGGCTTAAAATATTTTTTGCACTCTATAACTGGTGGGATTGTATCTATAGCTTGTTGTAAGCCTTCAAAAACAAACTCATCTATACGCTTGAGTAGTGGGCTTTGCCAATAACTTTTTTGACTTCGATAACTATTGACAATAATAATTTTATTCACACCAAGAGATGTCATATCCATGATCAATCTCCGTAACACTTTTGGACGAGGCAAAGCAAGCACCACTGTCACATCGAGTTTGGCAGGTGGTTTTTTAGCTAGTATAATATCGCTAAGAAGTACTTCATTGGCATTGATTTGGCTAATAGTAGCTTTGCCTATATCTCCACCGATTTCACCTATAGTCAAAGTATCATCTACCTTAGATTTGAGTACCTCTTTGATATGGGTTATTTGCATTGGGTCATTGATGCTTTTGGCATTTTTGGGTAGTAAGATACAATTCATGAGATAATGGTTATTCCTCTTAAATCCCATACTTTAGCAATCATCTGCTGAGAGTAGGCTTCTTTTGTACTCTTTGTTTGAAATTGTCTTGACTTTTCGGATACTCTATACTATAATATGCAAAAAAAGGAGAGTGTTATGGTATATCAAATCAACCAACCACAAAAACAGTACTACAAAGTTGCCTCTACTCTCCTCCTGCTCTCACTCTAATCGTTTGACGATTGACCCCAAATACTACACTCATTCAATTTTCTATTAAGATACTAAAAAGGTAATATGATGAACAAAGAGATTATAAAAATATTTGATACAACACTCAGAGACGGTGAACAGAGTCCTGGTGCCTCTATGAATACCGAAGAGAAGATACAGATAGCAGCACAGCTAGAGCGACTCGGAGTCGATATTATAGAGGCGGGATTTGCTGCTGCTAGTTTGGGCGATTTTGAAGCTATCAGTCAGATAGCACAGAAAGTGAGCCGCTCTACAGTATGCTCACTCGCAAGAGCGATAGACTCTGATGTCAAAGCAGCAGGAGATGCCATAGCTCAAGCAAAGATGAAGAGGATACACACTTTCATCGCGACAAGTCCTATACATATGGAACACAAACTCAAAATGGCTCCAGATGAAGTGATACGACGAGCGGTGAGAGCAGTAGAGTATGCACGCACTTTTGTCGATGATGTAGAGTTTAGCTGTGAAGATGCAGGCAGATCTGATATCGTATTCCTCAAAGAGATCACAGATGCAGTGATAGAGGCAGGTGCTTCGACGATCAATCTGCCTGATACGGTAGGTTTCAGACTTCCTTTGGAGATAGGAGCTATGGTCAAAGAGATGAGTGACTATACCAAAGATAGAGCGATCATATCTGTACACAATCACAATGATTTGGGATTGGGTGTAGCTAACTCCCTTGAGAGTATCGTCAATGGTGCGAGACAAGTAGAGTGTACGATCAATGGATTGGGTGAGCGAGCAGGCAATGCAGCACTCGAAGAGATCGTGATGGCATTGAAGATTCGTTCGGATCTATTTGATAGCTTTGTAACCAATATCAATACCAAAGAGATTTACCCAGCGAGTCGGTTGATAGCCAATATCACAGGTATAGAGCCACAACCCAACAAAGCCATAGTAGGCAAAAACGCCTTTGCTCATGAGAGTGGCATCCACCAAGATGGTATATTGAAAAACAAATCCACCTATGAGATCATCCGTCCTGTAGATATAGGTTTGGATATGGAAGATACACTTGTATTGGGCAAACACTCAGGGAGAGCAGCATTCAAAGACAAATTGATCAAATTGGGCTTTGTGATCGATGATGATGCACTCAATGATACCTTTGAACGATTTAAAGAGTTTGCAGATAAGAAAAAAGAGATCTATGATGATGATATCCGTGCCTTAGTCACCAACCAAATGACCAAGGTAGCTAGAGAGTATGAGCTGGTCTCATTGCAGTTGATGGATTGTAGTGGAGGTGTGCCAAGTGCCGCTGTGACTATCCGTCATAACGAAGAGGAGATAACCGATGCAAGTATAGGTGAGGGGACGATAGATGCTGTCTTCAAGACTATAGATCGTATCACAGGCTATCAAGGGCGATTGATAGACTACAAAGTGACATCTGTATCCAAAGGCAAAGATGCCTTAGCCAATGTGACTGTCAAAGTGACATTCAACCAAGATGAACCTGCGATGATAGGTCATGGTTTGAGTTTAGATACGATGGTGGGTTCTGCGAAAGCCTATATCGGTGCATTAAATAGCTATCTTAGTATGGCTGGTATGCTCAAGCTACGCCATACAGATAGTTCGGATACGATATAAAAAATCGTACTCTTCATCAACTTCTCCGACTCTATCTGTACAATTAAAAGCTATGTAAAGTCTAGGTTGAGTCTTCTATGGTTTTGCTATAAGAAAAAGTGGAGGTTGAACGGTAGGGGTGTGTAGTGAATATGTGATATAATCAGAATACTTAAAATTAGGAGACCACATGGAGGCAATCTATCATACTAATGTCAATGAGTTATCTATAGAATTCTTAGAGATGCTAAAAAAACAATTTACAAATGCAAGTGTTGATATTGTTGTCAGAGAGAGTGATGAGACTGACTATCTGAATAGTTCGGCAGTAAATAAAAAAAACCTAGAAGATGCCATAGCAGAAGTAGAACAATCGAACTTGATACATAAAAGTCTTGAAGATTTGAATATATGATTATCTCTTTTGTAGAAAAAAGTTGGAACGACTATAACCAATGGATTACAGAAGACAAGAAAATATTTAAAAGGATTCAAAGACTTATAGAGGAGACCACAAGAGAGCCATTTTCTGGAATAGGTAAACCTGAACCACTAAAGAACAATCTAAAGGGCTATTGGTCAAAAAGAATTAATGATGAGCATAGACTAGTCTATAAAGTTGAAAATAATCAAATCACTATAATATCTTGTAAGTTTCATTATTAAAACCTCAAAGTGGATATTGAATAGCAGGAGTGAATGA
>CBEUND010000013.1:0-34332 GCA_965544395.1 uncultured bacterium
AAGCTACTATAATTTATAGACAAGACTCATTATATTGTGGTAATTCATCTACATTTGCATAGTTTTGATAGAGAGCTCCATTGTGTAATACTTTGAGGCTTCCGTCTGGATTGATAAGTATTGATATATTGCTACTATCTCCTACTATTTGTAATTACTTGATGATTGACATCATCATTACACCCACTCGCTAATATACCCATAGAGATAATACCCAAAAGTAAACCTATTTTACTTCGTATCTTTTTCATTTAGTGCCTTTAATTTTCTTTAGCCTTATAAGAGGAGAATCATAGCAAAATATGGCTTTAATATCAAAACATATAAAATATATTTCATCACATACTCTTTGGATTATACAAAATTGTAGGGTGGAAGCATTCCACCAATTGTTACAGATGGTGGGATCCTTCCACCCTACCTATCTGTAACATTACAATTATATCCATAAAAACAGAAAATTCAAAGCAGTGGGAAGAGTGGCTATAGCCAAAAAGTGGCTATAGCAAGAGAAAGATGATCTAAGGATTACGCCTCAGCCATAGCCTCGTTTGCATATTTTTCACCAAGCTCATAAGCTTTGAGGTTGATGTCATGTACTTTGGCAGGTACTTTGCTAAGCATTGTATCTATCAAAAGTTGTTTATCTACAGCATGCATATATGTGTTTGCAATAGCCAAAGCAATTACTGATTGAGTAATTACATTCCCTACCTCTTCTTTGGCGATAGTAATGATAGGTATCTCTACTATATTCCAAGTGGCTCTATCTTCATCTGAAGCTGTTACCAAGTTTGGCTCGATGACAATAGTACCGCCTGGTTTTACACCATTTTTGAATGACTGGAAGCTCACATTTGCTACTGATAGCATGAAATTCACTTCTCCATCATTAGCATACGGATAGTATATCTCATCATCATCTAAAGTAATATCAACAACAGTTGGTCCACCACGCACTTGTGATGTATATGTCGCTGTTTTGAGTCCATACCCACCTGCTTTGATCTTTGCTGCTGCAAAAATTTCACCAGCTAGAAGAACACCTTGTCCACCAACGCCTGTAAATCTCATAATAGTTCGTGCCATAGTGCCTCCTTATATTTTTTTCTCAAAGTCATCTTGGGTAATTTTACCTCTTTGACCTTGATGTGCTTTTTGAATCTCTTTGTACATATCAGAGTACTCATCAGCCTCTTTATCTTGTTTGAGGATACCTGTAGGAAGCAAGTTGAGTTGCTCTTCAGGAGTCATGGTATCATATTTCTTTTTGCTTACAGTGATACTATCTATCCAGTCAAGGTTCTCCATAGCAGAAACCATTTTGTTTTTTCTACCAAGGTTGATATGGCAGTTGGAGAGTACTTCAACATACGAGAAGCCTTTGTGCTCCATAGCTTGTACGAGAAGTTTTTCTAGTTTTCTAGGTTGTGTTACATTCTCTCTTCCTACAAATGATGCACCAGCAGCGATAGCAAGTTCGCAGCCATCAAAAGTAGGATCGATATTTCCAGCTTTTTGAGAAACTGTCCACATACCTCTTGGTGTTGTTGGACTTGTTTGAGAGTTTGTCAAACCATAGATAAAGTTTTGGATAATAATCATGGTTATATCTATATTTCTTCTACAGCCATGGATAGTATGGTTACCGCCAATAGCCAAGGCATCACCGTCCCCTGCTACACATACAACATGCTTATCTGGGTTGGCAAGTTTGATACCTGTAGCATATGCAACTGTTCTCCCATGTGTTGTATGTACAGTATTGAAGTCAACATACGAAGAGAATCTTCCAGAACACCCAATACCAGATACTACACACATATCATCTTTGTTGATACCCATTTTATCAACAGCTCTAATAAATGCTTTGAGGATTACTCCATCACCACATCCCCAACACCAGAGTGTTGGCATCTTTTCGACTCTCAAATAATTATCATAATTAAATGCCATATTAAAATACCTCTTTTACTTTATTTACAATCTCATAAGGAGATATCGCTCTACCATTTACTTTGTAGAGACCCTCTATATCAAGTCTACTTGAAGCTCTCTCAATCTCTTCGGTATATTGTCTAATATTCAACTCAACAACCAAGACATTTTTGACTATATCAGTCATCTTTTTGATGCTTTTTGCTGGAGATGGCCAGAGAGTGATAGGTCTAAAGAGTCCTGCTTTGATACCATCAGCTCTTAGATGTCTGATAGCCTCTTTGGCTGCGAGTGAAACTGAACCATAAGCAATGATAAGTACTTCACCCTCTTCACCTGTGAGGTCATCACACATAAACTCTTCGTTTAGCTCTAACTCATCTTGGTGAGCCATTACTTTGTCTTCAAGTCTTTGGATAAGTTTTTTACAAGTCTCCATCTCCTCTGTTGGGAAACCATCTTTGTCATGGTGAAGACCTGTATAGTGGTATCTATATCCTTCAAACATTGGATTGAGTACAGCTGGATCTGTAGGACCACACTCATATGGGTGATACTCATCTGCTGGACCATCAAAAGTTTTTCTAGGAACGATGACCTCTTCTACCTCTTCTATCGTAGGAAGCATCGCTTTACCGTGCATATGACCGATAGTCTCATCAAGCAATACAATCACTGGTTGCATAAATCTATCAGCAAGATTAAATGCTCTTATAGTCTCTGTATAACACTCTTCTAAGTTACCCGCACAGAGTGTGATAGAACGATAATCACCGTGTGAAGGGTTGGAAGCTTGTTTCACATCACCTTGAGATACACGCGTAGGAAGACCTGTACTTGGACCACCTCTCATAACATTGATACATACCAATGGTACTTCTGCCATTTGAGCGAGACCTAAGTTCTCTGCTTTGAGACTCATACCAGGACCAGAAGTCGCTGTCAATGCTCTAACACCACTCATAGCAGCACCGATAACACAACAGATACCACCAATCTCATCTTCCATTTGGATAGCTGTACCACCCTTGGCTGGTAGTAAGTCAGAGATGACATGCATAACTTCACTAGATGGCGTCAGTGGATATCCTCCAAAAAACATACATCCAGCATCTACAGCTGCAATAGCTGCTAATTCATTACCAGTTGAAATTACTTCTCTAGTTCCCATTAATTACTCTCCTTATAGTCTACAGGTAATCTGTGTTTATTATTAACGATTGCCTCTTGTCTCTCTTTTGCAGAATCTGTTAATTTAGCAAATTTAAACTCTTTTTTACTCGCTACATAGATAGCAAAATCTGGACATGTAAGTTCACACTCATTACATCCTATACAAGATTCTGGTGCAATCACACTAATCATTGCTCCAAGAGTTGAAGTTGCTTCTTGTTGCATAGACAAAACACCTGCAGGACAAGCGTCCACACAAATATCACAGGCTTTACATCTATCTGTGTTTACCCATACAGGAGTATTCTCAGGAGCGTTCATAATACTAGACATCAATTTCCCCTTTTTAAGTTTGAATTTTGACGAGAGATATTCTCTCTTGAATAAAAGTGATAAGGTTGACTATTCACTTATTATGAGAATATCTTAGTTTAGTTAATGCCTTTATGAATAATCTAGCATTATTGTTGGGATAATCTAAGTTGTTACGATTTGAAGCAATAGAGATTAGACTCAATCTTCTTATAACTCTATCTTAGGGTAGCCTTACCAATAGCACAAGATACAAAGCTCTTGGCTTTTGCTGCTTTATCTTCTACAAAACCCAATTTTTCTCTACTGAGTGGATAACCAAGATTTTTGAGTGCTTCGGCCAACTCTCCTATATGTTCATCATCTATATCAAGTGTGATTTGACGAGGTTCTACTTCTAAATTGACCTCTACGAGACCAAATTTTTCTCTAAGTTTGCTCTTGAGTGTATTAGCACAACCTTCACATTTTACATTTTCTACACTAAATGACTGTTTCATTTCTTCTCCTTTAGATTATATAATAATTGGTGGGATACTCCCACGCTACCCATCTGTACCATTACAATTATATACAATAATTAGCTATCTTTAAGCAATCTTGTAGTGAGTTTCTGTACATAATCTGGTGCTTTTTTGCGTGTCTTATTATATATTTTGATTGTATAGTTTTCTAGTGTTTGATGATTGTTGATCTTTTTCTCTGTAGCTTTTACTTTACTATAGTTCCCCTCTTCGTCAAGTTCCCATCTGAGTTGATTGTCTTTGAGCTGCAGGAGCAATATCTGCTCTATTCGTCGTGATAAATCCTTCTCTAAGATTGGGGTCATAAGCTCTACACGACGTACGAGGTTGCGGGGCATAAGGTCTGCACTTGAGATATATGCACTTATTTTACTATGCTTGAAGTAGTAAATTCTTGGATGTTCAAGATACTTTCCTATGATAGAGTGGACGGTAATATTGTCACTGATACCTTTGACTTGTGGCTTGAGACAGCAGATGCCACGGATGATGAGATCTATCTTAGTTCCCTCCATCGATGCCTTATAGAGAGCTTTGATGATAGTAGGGTCTACGAGTGAGTTTGACTTAAGGATGATATGACCATTTTTCCCATATTGACTCTCCTCTCTGATGAGTTCCAAGAGTTTGGGTTTGATCTGCGTTGGTGACATGAAGAGAGTCTCTAGCTCTGTATGTGTCGAGAAGCCTGTGAGAAAATGAAAAAAACGAGTAGCATCATCATTGAGTGCGACCTTTGTAGTAAAATAGCTAAGATCAGTGTATATCTTCGCGGTACTTGGATTATAGTTACCTGTAGCAAGATGCAAGTAGCTTTGGAGCTTTTTCCCTTCTCGTTTGATCACTTGTGCTATCTTGGCATGGACTTTCAACCCTGGGATACCATAGACTACATGTGCACCTGCATCTTCAAGGGACTTCGCCCATACGAGATTGTTCTCTTCATCAAATCTCGCACGCAACTCTACAAGTACTGTCACTTGTTTGCCATCTTTAACTGCATCGATAAGCGATTTGATGATAGGTGACTTTGGTCCTACTCTATAGAGTGTCATCCGAATAGCTATCGTATCTGGGTCTATTGCAGCTTGCTCTATATATTTGACAACAGGATCAAAACTATCAAAAGGGTGGTAGAGCAGTATATCCTCTTTTTTGATTGCTTCAAAGATATTTTCATTATTGAGTGGGGGGAGTGTTTTGGGTGTAAATGTAGGTGAGATGAGATGAGAGAGAGCTTTCTCGCCCACGATCTGCCAAAAACTCCCAAGATTGAGTGGTACATCTCTATAGGAGTAAGTATCCTGCTCTGTGAGTTTGATGTGTTTGTTGAGAAAATTGACTAAATCTTCATCGGCATCTTGCATCAACTCTAGCCGTACGAGTGAGCCTTTGTTTCTTGCCCTCAGCCCCTCTTCTAATATCTCCAAGAAGTCATCTGCCTCCTCCTCTTCTATCGCTATATCTGCATTTCGTGTGACTCTAAATGGGGTAGATTCGAGGACTCTAAAACCTGGGAAAAGATCTTTAATGTGGTGTTTTACGACATTCTCTATAGGGATATAGATATGTTCTACTTGCAAAAATCGAGGAAGAATACGCGGTATACGGATCAGTCCATGCTTAAGATTGTTAGCATTATCTATGAGTGTGAGTGCCAACCCAAAGCTAAGATTGTTGAGGTGAGGGAATGGATGTGTAGAGTCTACAGCTATAGGGATGATGACAGGATAGATCTCTTCAAAGAATGTTGCTTCTATCTCTTTTTGTTGTTCTAGGTTTAAGGCTCTGTAGGATTTGATCTCTACTTGATGTACTTGGAGTATAGCATGGATATCTCTGTAACAATTCTCTACAATATGTTGCTCTTTGTGGAGATACTCTCGTATAGCTTTGAGTTGCTCTTTTGGCGTAAGTTTATCTGGTCCTGTCTCTTGAACTCTCGCAGCATAGAGTGATTTGAGTCCTGCGACTCTGATCATATAGAACTCATCAAGATTTGTCCCATATATGGCCAAAAATTTCAATCGCTCCAAGGGGGGTAAACTCGTATCAAGTGCTTGTGCTAAAACACGAGAGTTGAACTGTAGCCAAGAGAGTTCGCGGTTGAAGTAGAATTGCGGTGCATTAAGGTTAGTCATAATTAGGACTCCTATCTTTTTTACTGATTATAACAAAATAAGGTTACAATTTTGTTCACTTTAGTTACCCTATAAGCTACTCTCATCTTGGTAGAATTGTTCTTGTGAAGTCCCTTAAGCAAAAAAATAGCCGATTTTCAGTATATTTCGATTTTAAGGAGAGTGGCATATGACACAAGAAGCATACCAAGCAATATTGGCACAAGATTATAACAAAGCCTTTGAAATCTATACAAAACTTAGCAAAGAAAATGACCCTGTCTCATACTATTATTTGGGATTTTTGTATTTCAATGGTTTTGGTATAGATAGAGATGTAGAAAAAGCTCATAAACTCTATATGGAATCAGCTATGCGAGAAGTACCTTTGGCACAATTTGAAGTCGCTTTGATGCTAGAAAATGGTGATGGATGCAGACAAAACTACTCCGAATCTGCCTTCTGGTACGAAGAGGCTGCAAAGAGAGGAAATATTGATGCATACAACAATCTCGCAGTCCTCTTCAAAGAGGGGTTAGGTGTAGAACAAGACTATAGTAAAGCATTCATACTCTTCAAAAAAGCCGCTGATGCCAATAATGCACAAGCACAATTCAATATAGGTGCTATGTATGATCAAGGGTTAGGATGCGAAGCGAGCCAAGAGAAAGCGATAGAGTATTGCCGTCAATCTGCTCACAATGGGCACCAAAAAGCCAAAGAGCTTATGCATAGATTACAACTCGACGGTACAATAGCGTTTTGATTAGGGTAGCCTTACAACTTCTTGATCTTTGCTATCTCATCTCGACATCTTGCTGCCTCTTCAAAGTCTAACTTTTTAGCTGCATTGAGCATCTTGGCTTTGAGCTCTTTGACGAGCTTTTGTCGTTCTGCTTTTGGCATCTTGTCTAGTTTGGAGCTTTTGTTGTAGAGTTCGCCTGCATCTTCTACTTTGAGATTGGCATCGAGCTCTCTAAGTGTCGTTTTGGGTGTGATACCGTGCTTTTCGTTGTAAGCTATCTGCTTCTTCCTGCGAGCGGAGGTGATATCTATCGTCGCTTGCATTGATTTGGTAACCCTCTTGGCATACATCAATACTTGACCATTGACATTTCTCGCGGCTCTTCCTGCAGTCTGTATCAGTGAAGTTTCACTCCGTAAAAACCCCTCTTTGTCTGCATCAAGTATCGCTACGAGACTCACCTCTGGGAGATCAAGCCCCTCTCGTAGGAGGTTGATACCGATAAGGATATCAAACTCCCCTAGCCTCAGACTGCGTATCACTTGGTTTCGCTCTATAGCATCGAGGTCAGAGTGCATATATTTGGCACGCAAACCTAAGTCGTTGTAGTAGGTCGTCAACTCCTCTGCCATCTTCTTGGTCAATACAGTGATAAGTACTCTCTCTTCTCGCTCTATCACAGCTTTCATCCTATCATGTAACCCTTCTACTTGATATGTACTATCTATCACCTCTATAGGAGAGTCTAGTAGTCCTGTAGGTCGCACCACTTGCTCTACTACTACAGATGAGAGCTCTATTTCTAGTGGAGCTGGTGTCGCCGAGACGAACAGAAAGTGCGGTGCTTTGTGGATATACTCATCAAACATCAGTGGGCGGTTATCGAGTGCAGAGGGGAGACGAAACCCATGATCTACGAGTACCTCCTTGCGACTTCTATCTCCTGCATACATACCACGAAACTGTGGCAGAGAGACATGCGACTCATCGACTATCACGAGGTAGTCATCATGCATCGCTGCGAAGTAGTCTTGCATAGAGTATGGAGTCTCTCCTACCTTTTTGCCTGTGAGGTGTCGTGAGTAGTTCTCTATCCCTTTGCACATCCCCGTAGCCTCTAGCATCTCTAAGTCAAACTCTGTCCGCTGTTTGAGGCGGTTATACTCTACCATCCTATCTTCTTGTTGATAGTATGCGAGTCGTTCTCCTAACTCCTCCTCTATACTTTTGACTGCGAGTGCGAGCTTCTCTTTGCTGACGATAAATTGATTGGCCGCGTAGATAGTGATCTCTTTTTGGTCAGTTCCTTTTTCACCTGTAAGTGAGTCAAATGGATAGATAGACTCTATCTCATCTCCGAAAAACTCTACTCTGATAGCCTCCTCCTCACTGTAAGCTGGGTAGATATCTATCACATCCCCATTGACACGAAAATCTCCACGGTCGAAGTAGTCATCATTTCTCTTATATCCCATATCTACGAGTCGTAGGAGTAGCTCTTTTTGGTTATAGTCACTTCCTACAGCGAGCTTCTGCACTACAGAGCGGTAATCCTCAGGAGACCCCAATCCATAGTTGGCAGAGACAGAGGCGATCACTATCACATCGTCGTGGCTTAGCAGACTTGCTGTAGTGCTGAGCCGTAGTCGCTCTAACTCTTGGTTGACAGAGCTATCTTTCTCTATGAAGAGATCTTGCCGTGGGATATATGCCTCTGGCTGATAGTAGTCATAGTAGGAGATGAAATATTCCACATGATTATCAGGAAAAAAACTCTTGAACTCACTATAGAGCTGTGCAGCAAGTGTTTTGTTGTGTGTCATGATGAGTGTCGGCTTGCCTGTCTTCTCGATCACTTTTGCCATGGTATAAGTCTTGCCACTTCCTGTCACACCTAGAAGTGTCTGGTATTGGTTGCCTTGGAGGATAGAGTTACTCAACTCTTCTATCGCTTGGGGTTGGTCACCTGCTGGCTTGTATGGACTCGATACTTTGAATTTAGGCACTTTGAAGCACTCCTCTCATATATATAGAGAGCAAGATTAGCAAGTAATCACTTAACTTCTGTATAGTTTTACTATAAATAGAGTTATTTTACTCTTCATTTAATTATCTATTATTGATTGTTTAGCTATGATACAATCAAATTTTTACAAAAGGTTACCCCAATGACAGCTCTACAAAGATTACAAGAGAAGATAGAACAACTCAAAAGCAACTATAGTGGTATGCAAAGTGAGATAGGAGAACTCAAAGCACAGCTCGAAGCACTCCATGCAAACCAAGGTGATCAACAAAATATCATCGATCAATTGAGAGGTGACTTAGAAGAGAAGGATCGTGAGATAGAGGGTATTATCTCTAAAGTAGAAGAGATACTCTCATAAGTCTACCTATTGACATAAAGGATATATCGTGACAAAAATCGCATTTACTATTGCTGGTACACGCTATGAAGTCAAACTTGAAGATGATTTTGCGGATACTGTAACAAAAGATTTGGAAAATGCTGGCGTATCTATGGAGAGAGACAATACCCCTGCTGCTCTCGTCAAAGCCTATCTACGCCTTGCCAAACTCAATAATAGCTATGAAGATGAAATTGAACTCTTGATAGAGACACTCGATGGATTATAGAAGAGAGATTAACATTTATTAATATTTAAACTATTATCATCTATAATTGTTGCAAAAAAGGAGTGAGTTATGAAATACTCTCTCGTTCTTCTACTACTAACAACACTCTGTCTCAACGCTGAAACTTTTTATAGTAGAGGTATGAAACAGTATAAAGCCAAGCAGTACCCCTCTGCTCTCAAATCTTTTTATGTTGCAGCACGCCACCATGATACAAACTCTTACTATATGCTTGGAAAAATGCATGAAGAGGGCATAGGAACAGGTGTGAACCTCTATACTGCTTTTTACTGGTATAAGAGATCAGCACAGAGAGGCAATCCTATCGCACAATATCGACTAGGATATCTCTATGAAAATGGCAAAGGTGTCACAAAAAATCTCACAAAATCAAAAAGATGGTATCAACAAGCATCCCACAATGGGAATAGTGATGCAAAAATGAGATTGAGTCTCAAAAGTAGAGAAAAAAGTACAGAAATAGAAAATAAGCCCTCTACAGAAAAAAAGAAAATGACAAAAGAGAGTGACTCAGAGAATGACTCTTTGACTATCTTCTCAACATATTTGGAGGATGATGACTATTAAGGAACCTCCCAAAAACAATTCTACCCACCTAACTTGCCCTTTTGCTCCTAGTTGGATTCTCTCAATCGTCGCATAGAATTACTATGCTCTTCATGAGACAATCCAACTAAAAACAAAATTCTTTCGTCATCTTGGTAGAATTGTTCTTGTGAAGTTCCTAAATCGCTAAAAAAAAAGCTTTTTTTGGCTTTATTGATAAGGGTTTAAGTGATATTTAGATAGAATCGCGTCCTAAAACTGCAATATTTATGTATAATTTCATACTACCTTATATGCAGAAACAATTTAAACAAAGGAGATATGTCTTATGAAAAGAACATACCAACCGCACAACACACCAAGAAAAAGAACACACGGATTTCGTACAAGAATGAAAACAAAAAATGGTAGAAAAGTAATTTCTGCGAGAAGAGCCAAAGGTAGAAAAAGATTAGCTGTATAAAACACTTCACTAGATTAAAAACTAGTAGAGAGTTCAATAGCATCTATAACCGTGCTACAAAAATATGGCATTCTCCCTACTTTGTACTCTTTTATAAAAATGAAAAGCAATATAGAGTAGGATTTGTCGCAAGTAAAAAATTGGGAAATGCCGTTCATAGAAATAGAGCCAAGCGTCTATTGAGAGCTCATTTTATTGAAAGCATAGGTGATTTGAAAAGTGGAGGTTATGTCTTAGTAGCGAAACCAGCCCTTTTAGAGAAAAATTTTCAAGAGACAAAAAAAGCCTATCTTCAAGCACTCAAAAAGTGTTCTGCCAAAAATGATCAGCATTGTAACAATCAAGATAAATTATAAAGAGTCAAAACTCAAAGAGTAGAGACAATCAGACAAAAGGTATTATAGTGGAACAATTAGATCTTCAGAAGCGGCTTATCATAGCATTAGCCCTCTCTTTTTTAGTATTTGCTGGATCCAGCTACTTTATAGCACCCGTAAAAAAGCCTCAAGCAACTACACAAGAACACAATAGAACACTAGCAAATCAAGCACCAACTATTACTCCCACAACAACACAGAAAAACCAAGTAGCACCTCTAGCTACACAAGCACCCACAACGACCCAGAGCAATATATCTGCTCCCATAGAAGATAGTAGCACGATATTGACAACTGTAACAAGCAAAAAAGCCACAACAACTATCGATACATTTGGTAGAATATCACAAGTTATACTCTTGGAGTCAAAATATAAAGACAAAGATGGTAACAACCTAAGACTCTTTGATGCTAAAAAAGTCAAACCTTTAGAGATCCGTTTTGCTGATAGCAAAATCAATGAAGAGGCTTTTAAGACACCATACATAACTTCTAGAAAAACATTAGATATCACAAATGGTTCAGGGAAAGTGGTATTGAAACAAAAACTCACAGATTTGACAATCACTAAAGAGATCACATTTTACAATGATGGTCACTACGATTTGCACATCACTACAAGCAAACCTATCAACTACTTCTTGACCACGGGGCATAGACCTATAGCAGATCAGTCCAAATATATGATCGCCAAAGGTGCCCTCGTCAAAGGTGCTGATAATGTTTTGAATACTACTGAAGATGGCGAAGCAGAAGGTGATGTGAACTTCAAAAATGCGAAGTTTGCATCTGCTTTTGATAGATACTATGCTTCAGTACTTTATGACCTTGACCAAGGACTCAATGTCACTATATCCAAAAGTACCAATGATGACCCATTGATATTTGTACAAGGTAGCAACGATTTCAATATAGGTGGATACATAGGAGCAAAAGAGTACAGTATACTCAAAGCACTCAGCCCTCAACTCACAGATGTTATAGAGTATGGATGGTTCTCATTTCTCTCCAAACCTTTCTTTGCTGTTATTGTATGGATATATAGCTTTGTAGGCAACTGGGGCTGGGCTATCATCCTCTTCACACTTTTAGTCAAAGTCATCCTTTTCCCTCTCTCTTACAAGGGAATGATGTCTATGAACAAACTCAAAGACCTCGCTCCTAAGATGAAAGAGATCAAAGAGAAGTATGGAAAAGATCCACAAAAGATGAATATGAAGACAATGGAGATGTATAAAAAAGAGGGAGCTAACCCTATGGGTGGATGTCTCCCTATGCTTTTGCAGATACCTGTCTTCTTTGCACTCTATCGTGTTCTCCTCAACGCCGATGAACTTCAAGGAGCTTCTTGGATATTATGGATAGATGATCTCTCTAAGATGGATCCATACTATGTACTTCCTATACTCATGGGAGCATCTATGTATTTCCAACAAAAGATCACACCGAGCAATATCACAGACCCACTCCAAGCGAAGATATTTAAGTTTTTCCCAGTGATAATGACACTCTTTTTCGTCACATTCCCATCGGGTCTTGTACTCTACTGGCTCACCAACAATATCCTCTCTATAGGACAGCAGTACTATATTAACATAGCGTATGAAAAATATAAAGCTGCTGCAGTAGCTGCTCATGAGCACAAGAAGGAGAGCTGATGAAGAAGATAGAAGCAGCAACTCTCGCCGATGCTTACGAGCAGGCAGCAAGAGAACTCTCATGCTCTATTACAGAGCTACAATATGAAGTGATCCAACACCCCTCTTCAGGTGTTTTGGGGATGTTCAAGAAAAATGCTATCATCGTAGCAGAGTGCAAAAGAAAAGAGAGAAGCCCTGAACCCCAAATCGATGCTCAACTCAACTCGCAACTCAACTCTATAGAAAAAATAGTAGCCGAAGAGATCATCGAAGAGGTTCTTATCAGTGACAAGTCTCAAGCATACACATCAGAGCATATTAAAGTCAAGCAGAAAGCCAAAAGAGAGGAGGTCACTCAAAAGACTCCTAAAAAAGAGATGCCCCAAAGAGTCAAAAACAAACTCAACGCAGATCTCACCCAACAAGATGATGTAGTCTTGGATAGCTTTTTTGAAACAAAAAGCACTGTAGAAGAGATAGAGACTCCAGAAGCGACAACGAAACAAGAAGAGAGAGATAGGACAGAAGAGCTCAGACCTAGCAACAACAATCTCCAACTTGCTCAAGAGATAGAGGGGCAACTCAAAGAGCTTATCTCCTATAGCTGTTTCGATATAGATACTATAGAGGTCGATGTGGTCGATGATACTGCATTGATCTTTATGGATGGTGATGATGCTGCACTCTTGATAGGCAAAGAGGGGTATAGATACAATGCCCTCTCTTATATGATCTTCAACTGGCTCCATACCAAATATGACCTCTATATCAAACTAGAGATAGCAGAGTTTATCACAACACAACAAGAGATGATCAAAAACCATATCAAACCAGTCATAGAGTATGTGCAGATCAATGGACGAGGCAAAACAAGACCGCTCGATGGTATACTCGTACAGATAGCACTCGAACAGCTTAGAGAAGCATTCCCCAACAAGTATGTCGCTATCAAGACAGGCAAAGATGGTCGGAAGTTTGTCATCATCAATGAGTTCAATAATAAAAATCATACCAAACAGCTATGAATAGCAATCATGACACTCATGACACAATAGTAGCTATCGCTACAGCCCATGGTGTCTCCTCTATCTCTATCATCAGATTGAGTGGAGGAGCTGCCCTCTCTATCGCTCAAAAGATATCCAGAAAACAAACTATTCCTCCTAGAGAAGCTCTACTTACCTCTCTCTTTAACTCAAATGATGAGCTTATAGACCAAGCGATCCTCATATACTTCGCATCTCCCAAGAGTTTCACAGGTGAAGATGTCGTAGAGCTTCAATGCCATGGTGGTATGGTCGTCGCTCAAGAGATACTCGATAGTGCTACAGTATTGGGTGCGAGACTTGCAGAACCAGGGGAGTTCTCCAAAAGAGCCTTTTTCAATGGCAAGATAGATCTCACCAAAGCAGAAGCCACTGCCAAACTCATAGAAGCCAAGAGTGTAGATGCAGCCAAGATACTCGCTCGTCAACTCAAGGGAGAACTCAAAGAGTTTATAGATACGAGTCGAGATGCCCTACTCCACGCTCTAGCATACTCCGAAGTGATGATAGATTATGCCCAAGAGGATATTCCTGATGATATCCTAGAGAGCCTCTCAACACAGCTAGAGACTCTTGATAGACAGATGCAAAATATCGTAGAGAGTAGCCACCGTAGACGCGGATTGATAGAGGGCTTTCGTGTAGCGATAGTTGGCAAACCAAATGTAGGTAAAAGCTCCCTACTCAATGCCCTACTAAGCTATGATAGAGCTATCGTCAGTGATATAGCAGGCACGACGAGAGACACTATAGAGGAGCAAGTGCGTATAGGTTCTCATATCATTCGCCTCATAGATACAGCGGGTATCAGAGAAGCACGAGATACTATAGAACGCATAGGGATAGAGCGATCTATTAGCTCTTTTGGAGATGCTGATATCATCATAGCACTCTTTGATGGAAGCTTGGCATATGATAGAGAAGATGAGCAGATAGTCACACTCCTGCGTGAGAGTTCTGACAAGCAGATAATCGTCGCTATTAACAAAAGCGATCTCCCTAGTCAACTACAAAGTGAAGCTCTTGCAGAGTTCAACCCTATCGAAGTGAGTGCTACGATGAATTTCCAGCGACTTACTGAGAGGCTGAGAAATCTCCTCGATGATGTAGGTCAAGGTGAAGAGCTGATGCTCATCTCCGCTCGTCAGATAGAAGCAGTGAGTAAAACACAAGCATCCATCAAGAGTGCCAAACGACCTCTACACGACGGTGAGTTAGAGTTCTTCTCCTACCACCTCCAAGATGCTGTCAAACATATCTCATCTATCTCCAAACCCTATGATAGCGAAGAGATACTTGATGCTATGTTTTCAGAGTTTTGTTTGGGGAAATAGTACGACAGTCATGGTCAACGGTGCTACCTATAGAAGATGTAGTAATACATACTATCAACCAGTATATCAAGGTGACACAGTTGTTTATAAAGTTGTCAATTCTCCTTATTGATCTTAGATTAGACCATTAGCTCTTGCTTGAGCTTCTCTTGGTTGAGCTTTTTGATAAGTTTGGCTTGGAGTACTATGATCGCTTCTTGACCAAGATTGAGTTTTTTTTCGACCTCTTTTGTACTCTCTCTTTGGCTCATCATCGTGAGAAGTTTATACTCTTTTTTGGTAAGTCGCTTCCGTAAGATAGGGATGAGTGTCTCTTCATCTTTGAGTGGTTTGATAAGCTTTTTGATATGTTTTTCTATCTCATTATGGAGTTTAGACATTTAGGTTTGTTCCTTCAATTATTTTGCGAAATGCAGAACACTCATATAGCCTATACCAGCCATAATTATAGTTCCAAAGAGGTTGAGTGCCATGTTGCTCAATGCATGGAGGTAGTGACCTGACTCCAACAGAAAAAAGCTCTCTATGGCAAATGTAGAGTATGTAGTCAATGCCCCAAGTAGCCCCGTCACTAAAAATGATTTGAGATGAGGAGAGAGGCTACTATTGCTATGAAACCATGCAAAGAGCATCCCTATAAGAAGACTTCCTATGAAGTTGACTGCGAGTGTTCCAAAAGGGAGTGTATGCTCTACATGTCGGTTTACAAAACCATTGATAAGCATACGAGAGACAGCGCCAAATGCTCCGCCACTAGCGACTGCGATTATTGTGAATGAATTCATTATCTATCTCCTTTTGCATCTCATCTTTCATTGTTTCATACCAATCCTTTGGAGCATTTTTGACATCTATCGTCGGCATAAATATATATTTGACTGTAGCATTTGCTCCTGTACGGATATGCTCATTGAGGAGTTCTTTACTCCCTGTGATTATGACTGGTTGGACTTTGAGTCCTAATTTTTTAGCGATAAATTTTGTACCTGCCTTAAAGGGCAAGAGCTCTTGGTCTTTGGCACGCGTACCCTCTGGAAATAGTATCACTTTACGCTTTTGAATATCTCTTGACTCTTTGACATCTTTGATAAGTTTGACAAGTCCAGCTTTGTTCTCTCTATCTAGAGATATCATATCACTATTTTTCAATATTTTACCAAACCAAAAAGCATCAAATAACTCTTTTTTGGCTACCCAACGGAGATGATCCCCATGCAGTGCTTCCATACCAACTATATCTATGATACCTTGGTGGTTCATCACCAACATATCTGCTTCGGGATCAAGTTGACCTACTTTTTCTACTTTTCCACCCATACATATCATGATCAATTTGTTGAGCTTTTGCATAATCTGACCAGTATACTTGGGAAATATAGTCACAAGTGGTATCATGATAACAGCCACGACAAATGATATGAGAAAAGCTCCCCAGTAAAATCTAATCTTTGCAAAGATCTTCATCTTTTATCCATCCTATTGTATTGTTTTTGTACTCTATTTTGTTAAACTCCGATCTCTTCCCTAGTATATGAGTGTTGAGACGACTCTCTACTTTTGTGCTGATACGACTTGTATGTGTAGGTAGTATATAGAGAGATGCCCCTTGCTCTACACATATCTTCTTTTTGGGTGTATAGAAAGTGAAAAGTGTCACTATAGCCACGACAAAGAGGATAAGGTAGAAGAGGTCTCGCTTCCAAAGAAAAAGAATAAAAAAGAGTAGACTCAAGAGAATAAAAGTACTCTTTTTGAGTTTATCAAAGCTATCATCTTTGGGATTGACCTCTGATTGGGATGATATAGAGTAGTCCTTTATCACTATTGGTGTTTGCAAAGAGAGGTATTGTCCTTTTATGGTGTTGAAGTAGCTAAATTTGAACTCTTTTTGTGAAGAGGGAATGACAGCAAAATACTCTGCTACAACTTTTGCGTTTTTTCGTTTGATATTTTCGACACCATCTTCAGGAATTTTGATGATATTTATATCCTCTATATTAGCTCCATATGCTTCTATAGAGAGGGTGATGAGATTGTTTTGCTCATCGTAGGTAGAGGTTTGTGAACTCTTTATCTTCATATCGGTTGCTAAAACTCCGCAGAAATCATCTCTATGTTTAAGTTGTGATATAGGGATAGTCGTACCCTGTAATATTGTAGTACTATTTGCCTCCTCTATAGTAAGAGCAGGGAGATGGAAGTTCTCTTGCAGTGCCTTGAAATAAAATGTATAGAAGCTATCATTTCCATTTTTGACTATGAGAGGTTGAGCAAAGAGTGGTTGATCTGTGACACCATCAGCGAAACGAAATTTCGGCTTTTTTTTCATAGACTCTATCTCAAGTATGGTGATAGGAAAGAGTTGATTTTCATATACTTGTTTTGGAAGATAGCTATATTTATATCGTGCATCTCCCATCAATAGAGATGAAGATCCTAGCAAAAGTGCCAAGATCAAAAGCAAAAGTTTTTGCAGGGTGGTCATCAGTGTTTAAAGCCTTGTAACATCTTGAGACCATCGATAGAGCCGAGTATAGATTCGATCGCCCTCTCTGGGTGGGGCATGAGTCCATAGATATTCTTCTCTTTATTGCAGATACCTGCTATAGAGGTGACAGAACCATTGACTACGACACGATCTCCCAATGCATCACAATATCGTAAAAGTACTTGACCATTCTTTTCGAGATCCGCTAAACCTGCATCATCTATATAGTAGTTACCATCTGCATGGGCTATAGGGATATTGAGGATTTCATTATTACTGCATCGGTTAAGAAATGCATTATCACTATTGACTACTTTGAGGTGTTGGATCTTGGAGATGAAGTGCAAATTATTATTTCGTTTCAATGCACCAGGAAGTAGTCCTGCCTCTGTAAGTATTTGAAAGCCATTGCAGATACCAAGTACTTTACCACCACTATTGGCATACTGTATCACTGCTTGCATGACAGGAGAAAATCGAGCGATAGAGCCAGAACGAAGATAGTCACCATAGCTAAATCCACCTGGTATTACGACAAGATCTGTATCTTCTGGGAGAGACTCCTCCTTGTGCCATACGAGTTGCGTAGTGTATCCAAGTTTCTCAAATGCATACTTCGTATCAAATTCACAGTTAGTTCCTGGAAATCTCACTATAGCAATACGCATACTCTCTTTTTGTATACTCTCTGCTTGCATATTATCTCCTTGCATTAGATAATCTCTATAGTATAGTCTTCGATCACTGTATTGGCAAGAAGTGTTTCACACATATCCTTGACCTCTTTTTGAGCCTCTTCTCTCTCTTTACTCTCTAGTTGGATGACAATTTGCTTGCCGATACGTACATCTGTTACACCTTTGAAGTTCATAGACTCTAAAGCATGGTGTGCTGCTTTCCCTTGAGGATCTAATACACCTTCTTTGAGATGTATATTGACGATTGCTTTCATTTTTGCTCTCCTAATATTCTGCTGAGTACTTCTTCATAAGCGACCTTGAGTCCACCTAATCCCTCTCTAAACCTATCTTTATCCATCTTTTCACCACTTTTACTATCCCAGAGTCTGAAGTTGTCAGGGCTGAGCTCATCTATCAAAATAATATTACCATGGTTATCTCGTCCAAACTCTAGTTTGAAATCAACAAGCCTCAACTCTCTTTGTGCATAAAACTCTTTGAGTAGGGTATTGATACGGCGTGCCATATATCTGATATACTCTAGTTCTGACTCATCTTTGACAAGCTCTAGTATCATGCAGTGTTGATCATTGAGTTTTGGATCACCCAATGCATCATTTTTGTAGTCAAACTCTACGAGAGTAAATGGAAGTATTTTGCCATCTTCTATCCCAAGGTTACGACTGAGACTCCCTGTAGCGACATTGCGTACGATCACCTCTATGAGAATGACATCAGCTTTTTTATGAAGCATATGTGTATCATCTATCATCTCTACAAAGTGACTTGGTATACCCTGTGTATTGAGATATTGGAAGAGTTGCGTTGATATCTTGTTGTTCAATGCACCTTTGCCCTCTTGGCTTGATTTTTTTTCACCATTAAATGCTGTCAAGTCATCCTTGAACTCTGATATATAGAGATCTGGGTTACTAGTAGACCATATCTTCTTTGCTTTCCCTTCATATACGAGTTTCTCTTTTTTCATCACTTTTGTCTCTTGCACTACTTTGTCTCCTGCTTGATTTTTGCTACGATCATTAATGCTTTGAGTATATCTATCCCGCTTTTGAGTTGTGCATCATTGTAGATTTGATCTTCAGTAATGATGTTTTTATCTTCTTGCTTTTTTTTCTCTGCATTTTTTCTTTTGTCTTCTTTTTTCTTGCTGTCATCAAGTTTTTCAAGCTCTTCTTCTAAGTGCTTTTTGAGTTCTCTCTCTTTGATCAAGAAGCTATTATTGTCATCTCTGGCTACTTTACCTGCATGGACTATGATATCAGGAGTCACTCCTTTGGCTTGGATCGTTCTTCCACTTGGGAGATAATATCTTGCAACAGTCAAACGGAGTGCTTCACCTTCACCTACAGGCATGACAACTTGTACACTCCCCTTTCCAAATGTCTTTTTGCCTACAATGATAGCTCGCTTAGAGTCTTGTAGTGCACCACTCACGATTTCACTTGCACTTGCTGAGCCACCATTGACTAAGACAACAAGAGGTATGTTGCTATTGGTATCTTTGGCATGGGCTTTGAACTCTATATTCTCCTCTTTATTTCTTCCTTTTTGGCTAACGATCACACCATGATCTACAAAGATATCGACCAATCCCACTGCTTGGTCAAGCAATCCTCCAGGATTATTTCGTAAGTCAAGTATGATACCACTGCTATTGCTATCTTTCTTCATCGCTTCTCTCACATCTTTGGCTACTTTTTTATCAAAAGATGTCACATGGAGATAGAGAATATTGTCTGGTATTTTCTTTGCATATACAGATTGTATCTTGATGATATCTCTTGTGATCTTGATGACAAGTGGTTTACTCTCGCCTTTTCTGACTACAGTGAGTGAGATATCTGTTTTTGGTTTGCCTCGCATGATAGTGACAGCTTCATCTATGGTCATACCCATTGTGGCTTTGTCATCAATCTTGACGATAATATCCCCTGCCTTGATACCAGCCTTTTGAGCTGGTGTGCCTACGAGTGGTGCTATGACTGTCAAGATACCATCTCTCATACCCACGCTGATACCTAGACCCCCAAACTCTCCACTCGTCTGTACAGTGAGCTCTTTAAAACTTTTTTTATCCATAAACGATGAGTGTGCATCTAAGTTTGCGAGCAATCCTTTGAGTGCTTTGTCCACAAGTTCTGATGTATTGGTCTCATCAACATACTGCTGGTCTATGGCATTGAGTATACGAGTAAATTTGATATAAGCCTCTAGTTTACTCTTTTGAGTCTCCTCATCTGAGAGTTCATTTTTGGCTTGTGCATTGGTCGTGACAAGAAATGTAGCAAAGAGAGTCGAAACAATACCCAAAGCTATGATTTTCTTACTTTTTTTTATCATTTTTATATATCCATTTTTAAAACAAAATTTTGTGCAATATTTTAGTTAAATAATACTTAGAGATCTATTACTTCTTGCCACCAACTCTCTTGAGTTTCATCATGAAGATATCTTTGGCACTGCTGTAGCTATCGCTTTCACCTACGATCATTATGCTTCCATCGCTTGTGCGAGTGATACCATGAGCTATATCTGTGTTGACATCTCCATAGAGACCTGACCAGAAGAGTTCACCATCTCTATGTAGAGCGATGAGATAGATATCATAGACACCCTTACCCATAGAGTCTGTAGCACCTGCGATGACGAAGTCACCATCTCGTGTCATAGTGATAGCATTAGCAAAGTCGTAGCGTTTGTAGCCATAGATTTTGTGCCACATGAGTTTGCCATCTGCGGTAAATTTCATGACACTCAGGTCAGTCTGTGCGCTTCCATACGATCGAGTATATCCAGTAGCGACTACACCGCCATCCATCGTAGGTGTGACAGCATTGAGAAGATCTTCATACTCTCCACCGTAGGTTCTCGCCCATATCTTCTTGCCATTTTGATCCATCTTGAGGAGAAAAAAGTCCCCATCCCCTGCACGATCTATCTCACGAGATCCTACGAGTACCAAGCTGCCATCACGAGTACGGGTCATGCCTCTTACAAGGTCATCTTTTTCTCCCCCTATCTTTTGCTCTGAGAGCATGTTGCCATTTTTGTCAATCTTGACTATAAATATATCTTTGTAGCCACTCCCAAAAGACTCTGTCTCCCCTACGACTAATGCACCACCATCATCTGTACCTGCTATAGCTCTACCATACTCTGCTCGCTCTCTACCAAAAGTATTTTGCCAAATACCTTTACCATCCAGAGAGATTTTGGCTACATAGAAGTCCCTATCGTTGGTTTTGCTAAAAGAGCGACTCGTACCTACGACGAGTATAGAGCCATCTTTGGCTCGTGATATTCCTGCTGCTATATCTTGGTTTTTGCCACCGAGCATCTTTCGCCATAGAGTTTTGCCTTTGGCATTGACACGAGTGACACAGATATCTGTCTGTTTGGCTTCAAATGATTTACAACTTCCTACTACAGCAACATCACCATTTTCGAGTGCTACGACTCCCTTTGCTCTATCTGTATCATTGCCACCATATACCTCTTGCCATGATTTTTCAAATGATGGTTCTTTGGATACCTTCTTTGCATCAGCTATCTGCACTGCAAATGAGAGAGCCAATACAATAGGTATAAGATTGAGAGATTTCATATTCATATATAATCCTTTTTAAAATTTATTATTACAGCTCTATACAAGTACCGACACCAGAACTCGTCAATATCTCTAGTAGAAGAGAGTGTTCGACTCTTCCATCTATGATATGTGCTTTTTTGACACCTCCTCTAAGAGCTTCGATACAGGCATCTACCTTAGGAACCATACCACCTTGTATGGTACGGTCAGTTTTGAGTACTTCTGTCTTCTCTATATCTAAATTTGTGAGAAGCTCCATATCTTTGTCCAATACCCCTTTCGTATCTGTCAAAAAAAGAATTTTTCTTGCTTGGAGTGCGACAGCTATTTGACTCGCTGCCAAATCTGCATTGATATTAAATCCTGGGTGACCTATCATGCTACTAGAGGCTATAGGAGCTATGACGGGTACAAATCCATCATCTATGATATTATCAACGATTTGTGTATTGACATTTTCTATCACTCCAGTATATCCAAAGTTTTCAAAATCCTTTGGTCTAGCTTCCAAAAAGTTGGCATCTTTTCCTGATATACCTATAGATTTCCCTCCGTGGTTGTTGAGAAGAGAGACGATCTCTTTGTTGATCTCTCCACTCAGTACCATCTCTACTATACGCATTGTCTGTTTTGTTGTGACTCTTTGTCCATCGACAAATTGACTCTCTACACCCAAGTCAGCGAGTAGCTCTGTGATGCTTTTGCCTCCACCATGGACGATTATAGGTTGCATGCCTATTGTGTGAAGTAGTACTATATCTTGTGCAAATTTCTCTTTGAGTTCAGCACTTGTCTGTGCAGAACCACCATATTTGATCACTATCTTTTCATTATGAAATTTTTTTATAAATGGTAGGGCATCAAGTAGCGTCTTTACTACATCTATCTTTTGTTGCATTAATTATTTCTCCAATTGATATCTGTGGATATATCCAACTCTAATTTCATTATAGAGAGTGCTAACTTAAAGCTACTTAATTTTACAGCATCTTTCTGTGTGACGAGGAGAGAATCTATGCTATATTGACGCATAAGTACTCTTATATCTGATTCATTAAAGTAGGCATGGTCAGGGAGGTAGTGCTTGGCAACTACGCCACTAGGGAGGTACTCATCGAGTCTTTCTGGCTGAGATATCGCTGTGAGGAGTAACATCCTTGGTTGTAAGTTTTCATAAGTAACGATTCGTTTGAAGTCTCGACCTTCGACTAAGATTTGGTTGGCATAGCGTTTGGAGTAAGCAAACTCTCTATAGGGACCAGCAGGAAATGGGAAGCTATTTTTGATATTTTTGGGTTCGAGTAGGAGTTCATACTTCTCTATATCGACACGATTGAATCCATCATCGAGGATGATCTGCTTAGCACCGTCGGCTATCGCTTTGCCTATCGCTTTTTTGCGATCTTCACTCACGATCACACTCGCTTGTGGGAGTGACTCTGCTATGAGTATGGCTTCATCGCCACTCTGCTCTACTGTTGCTTGGATCACACCTCGATGACTCACCACGACCAATCCACAACTTTGACGACCATAGCCTCTCGATATGATAGTACTATGAGGGTATTTGCTTGCTAGAGCTATGATAAAAGGGGTTTTGCCACTGCCTCCTACTATGAGATTGCCTACACTGATGATAGGGAGAGGAAACTCTTCTCTTTTTGCAACAATTCGACGAATCCACATCCCAACTCCATAGAGCAAAGAGAGTGGTGCTAAAAGGATGATGAGAGGATAGTGGAGAGGAGTAGGAGCGAAAAAAACCTTCTCAAAAAGTTTTCTCATATCAGATATGAGCTTTGGCTACCTTGATGATAGAGTCACAGACATATTCTACATCTTCGTCGCTCATCGCTGGATAGATAGGGAGTGACATTACCTTTTGGTAGGTACTAAGTGCAGTAGGAAAATCAAAAACCCGTAGGGAGTACTTTTTCTTATAGTAGTCCATAAAGTGCAATGGTATATAGTGTAACCCTGTATGGATACCATCTTTTTTCAACTCTTTGGCGAAGTGGTCACGGTTTTTATCTACCTCTACGATAAATTGAGAAAATATCTCATCATCACTTGCTTTTGGTATTTTGAGATGCTCTACGCTATGGAGTCTCTCTTGATATCGTCTCGCTATCTCCTTGCGTCTTATTATCGTAGTATCTAGTTTCTCAAATTGTGCAAGAGCAAAAGCAGCATTGAGTTCACTCATGTCATACTTCCACCCTATATCTACAACATCATAGAGATAGTCTACTTGGTCATAGGAGCCACCATTGCCATCACCTATCGCATGTGTTCTGAAGAGTTTTGCTCTCTCATAGAGCTTTGTATCATTGGTCACCAACATACCACCTTGAACGACACTATTATTGATGTGTGGAGCGAAGCTATAGGTAGTGATATCTGCACCTGTATTTCCTATTTTTTGACCTTGGTAAGTAGCACCCATAGCATCACTAGCATCTTCTATTACTTTGACATTGTGTGATTGGGCTATTTGATAGAGTTTTTCTAAGTCTGTCGTCTTCCCTGCCATATGGTTGATAATGACTGCACGAAGTTTTTTACTCTTGTTTTCAGTGAGAACTCGGTCTAATTTTTTGAGGTCTATATTGTACTCTTCTGCTTCACAATCAACAAATATCGGTTCTGCATCAAAGTGTCTTACTACTTCAGGGAGATCTGGAAAGCTATTGACACTGCATACAACTTTGTCTCCTCTCTTGAGATCTAAGGCACACATGGAGAGATGCAAAGCAGCAGTACCACTACTCACTGCTAAGGCATACTCTGCACCTATATATTGACCAAACCTCTTCTCTAATGCTTCAACTTTCGATGCACTCTCTAGGCTCAAAACCTCTTCTATATATTGATTTTCAGTTTCAGTAACTAATGGTTTATAAAACGGTATCTCTCTTGACATAATCATCTCTTTAAAATAGAATTTTAGAATAGTAGTAATTATACTATTCTTTTCTAAGTTACATATTAGTTATTGGCTATTTAGATGCGATTTGTTAATAATTTCCCCTAAGTACTTTAGGGTATAATAGCCTATAAAATCTCTATCAAGGGACAAGATGGCACTTAGCTGGAATGAGATCAAAACTAGAGCGATAGCTTTTTCTAAAGAGTGGGAGAGAGAACGCAGAGAACATGCAGAGTCTCAGAGCTTTTGGAATGACTTTTTTCATATCTTTGGTATCTCTCGTAAGAGGGTGGCATCTTTTGAAGAGCCTCTCAAAAAATCAGCCAACATAGTGCATGGTAATTCTTTGATGATGGATTGAGAAGAGGTGATTAGCAGAGATAAACTCTCCTATATTTTGGGTAATATAATGCACCTTATGAAGCTTTCATGGAGCTTACAGGTTTAGATGCCATAACTCTAGTTAAGGGTATTTGCTTATGAGTCGAATCCGCCAAGTTTAACTCACCTCCACACTGATCTCGCCATCCACCACATCAAAGACCACAGAAGAACCCTCTATTACTTTGTCTTCGAGTATCAGTTTTGCTAGTCTATCTTCTACTACTTCGTATAGAGCTCGTTTGAGTGGTCTGGCTCCATAGACTGGGTCGAAGCCTGCTTGGGCTATGTAAGCTTTGGCTGCTGGAGTGAGAGTGATGGTTATATCTCGCTCTGCTAGCTTGGCTTGGATGCTTCGGAAGAGTATATCTACGATGCTTGTGATAGCCTCTAGGTCAAGTGGGTTGAATATCACTGTATCATCTAGTCTGTTGAGAAACTCTGGTTTAAAATTTCGTTTGAGTTCATCGTTGACGGCTTTTTCTCTCTCATCTCTATTAGTGATCGTCATTATCTTATCAGATGCGATATTGCTTGTCATGATGATGATAGTGTTTTTGAAATCTATCGTCACCCCTTTGTTGTCAGTGAGTCGCCCATCGTCTAGTACCTGTAGTAGCGTGTTAAAGACATCAGGATGCGCCTTTTCTATTTCATCGAAAAGTACTACAGAGTATGGCTTGCGTCGTACTGCCTCTGTGAGCTGTCCACCCTCATCATAGCCTACATATCCTGGAGGTGCTCCTACAAGACGGCTCGCTGCATGTTTCTCCATATATTCGCTCATATCTATACGGATGAGTGCTTTTTCGGAGTCAAAGAGGAACTTAGCAAGTGTTTTTGCCACTTGGGTTTTTCCTACCCCTGTAGGTCCCAAAAACATGAAGCTCCCTATAGGACGGTTGAGATCACTAAGTCCTGCTTTGTTGCGTTTGATAGCTCGTGCTACGGCTTTGAGGGCTTCGCTCTGTCCTACTACCTCCTCTTTGAGGATACTCTCTATGGCTAGGATCTTCTCTTTTTCTCCTTGGAGCATTTTGCTCACAGAGATACCAGTCCAGCGACTCACGATACTTGCTATCATCTCCTCATCTACGGAGTTTTTGAGTAGTGTCCCCTCACGCATCATTTGTGACCACTTCTCTTCGAACGCTTTGAGTTTGGCTTCATCGGCTGGTATTTGACCATACTCTATCTCTGCTGCTTTGTTGAAGTCGCCATCTCTTTTGACCATCTCGGCTTGGGTACGCAGAGACTCTATACTACTCTTGACCTCTGCTATCTGGTTGAAGACCTCTTTTTCGTTCTCAAATTGGTTTTGTAAGGAGACTTTATGCTCCTCGAGATCGGCTAACTCTTTGGCTATCTCTTCGAGTCTCGCACTATTTTTGTCACTCTCCTCCATCTTGAGAGCCTCTTTTTCTACTTGGAGTGTGGATATCTCTCGTTTTGCTTTCGCTAAATCCGTCGGTTCACTCTCTATCTGCATCTTGAGCTCAGCAGCTGCTTCATCTATGAGGTCTATCGCTTTGTCAGGGAGAAATCTATCGGTGATATATCTATCTGAAAGCTTCGCAGAAGCGACCAATGCACTATCTGTGATGAGGACATTGTGGTGTGCTTCTAAGCGATTTTTGATCCCTCTAAGTATCTGTAAGGCTTCATTGATACTCGGCTCATCTACTTTGACTGGTTGAAATCGTCTCTGTAAGGCTGCATCTTTTTCAAAATATTTACGGTACTCTTTGAGCGTAGTTGCCCCTATAGTGTGGAGTTCACCTCTTGCTAGAGCAGGTTTGAGGATATTGGCAGCATCCATACTCCCCTCACTCGCCCCAGCCCCTACGATAGTATGTATCTCGTCGATGAAGAGTATAATATTGGTAGACTCTTTGACTTCATCTATGATGGCTTTGAGTCTATCTTCAAACTCTCCTCTATACTTCGCTCCTGCGATGAGTCGAGACATATCCAGAGCCATTACACGCATGTTTTGTAGACTGAGTGGTACCTCTTTGTCGACTATCCGTTGGGCGAGTCCCTCTACTATGGCAGTCTTACCAGTCCCTGGTTCACCTATAAGTATAGGGTTGTTTTTGGTTTTGCGGATAAGGATTTGCATCATTCTTTGTACCTCTTCATCGCGTCCTATGACAGGATCTAACTCTCCGTCTAGGGCTTTTTGGTTGAGGTCTATAGCGTATTGAGCAAGGGCTTCGAGGGTCTCATCACCACTTTGAGAGTCTATCTGTTTGCCACCTCGAATAGACTCTAAAGTCTTTTTAAATTCGGATATATCTACATATTTACCGATGATATCTTTGATATAGCTCTCGTTTGTATTGGCGATGAGCCAGCTATCTACTGCTAAGTATTGGTCTCCATTGCTCGCCATAACACCCTCTGCATTTTGCAAAGATCGTACGAGATTTTGTGAAAGTTTGATATTCTCTTTAGTGACGCTAGAGACTGTAGGGAGCTTCTGTGAAGCACTTTTGGCTTCTAGCTCTATGGCTACTTTATCTGCACTCATCTTATTGAGTGCTTGGTGGAGAATCGATCCACTATTGGTAAGCAACGCCCATATCAGATGGATAGGGTCTACCTCTTGGTTTTTATTGTGTAGAGCTAGGGAGACTCCTGACTCTACAGTTTGTGTCATTTGATTGGTTAACTTTTCTAATATACTCATAATTGACTCCTAAATCTATTTAATTTTACCATTATACAACTTTAGTCACTTGTTGTCAAGTTTATTTATTGAAATAGATTAACTTTGTAAAAATTATCAAAAATATGCTATAGTTCTCTCAAAAAGATATAGCATGCATCAAAAGATATTGGATAAACTCCCCTCACCTGCTTGGGTCTTAGAGGAGTCACTGCTAGAGAGAAATATAGCTCTATTCGATGAGATACAAAAAAAGAGTGGAGCAAAAATACTTTTGGCTCTCAAGGGTTATGCTCTTTGGCGATCTTTTCCTCTCATCAATCAGAGACTCCATGGCTGTTGTGCAAGTGGACTCTACGAGGCAAAACTAGCACGAGAGAAGTTTGGAGGAGAGGTGCATACTTACTCCCCTGCTTATAAGGAGAGTGAGATAGCACAGATCGCTTCTATCTCTCATCATATGGTATTTAACTCCCCTGCACAGTTTCATAAGTTTGCTTCTCAAGCAAAAGAGGTAAACCCCAATATATCTCTAGGTCTTCGTATCAATCCCCAATATTCGCAATCACCCGTCGAACTCTATAACCCTTGTGGAGCCTACTCAAGATTGGGGACGACACTTGAGAACTTCGATCCATCTCTACTAAACGCTTGCGATGGCTTTCATTTTCATGCACTATGTGAAGAGAGCGCAGAGGCATTAGAGGCAGTATTGCAAGCTTTTGAAGAGAAATTTGGAAACTATCTTCATACTTTGAAATGGATCAATTTTGGAGGGGGTCACCATATTACAAAGAGTGGGTATGACACAGAGAAACTGATCACACTCATACAAAAATTTCAAAAGAAGTATAGTGTAGATATATATCTCGAACCAGGAGAAGCTGTAGGCTGGGAGACAGGTTCACTTGTCGCAACAGTACTTGATATCGTACACAATGATATAGATATAGCCATACTTGACACATCAGCAGAAGCACATATGCCCGATACTATCATCATGCCTTACCGTGCAGAAGTCCGAGGAGCAAGTCAAGTGGGAGAGAAGCCTTATAGCTATCGTTTAGCAGGCAACACTTGTCTTGCTGGTGATATCATGGGAGATTATAGCTTCGATACCCCCTTAGAGATAGGAGATAGAGTGATCTTTGAAGATCAGATGCACTACACAATGGTCAAAGCTACTACCTTCAATGGCATAAAATTACCATCAATTATACTTTTGAAAAATGATAGCACTCTAGAGCTACTTCGAGAGTTTAGTTATGAAGAGTTTAGAGATAGGTTGAGCTAGGATATTATTTTATTTTATATTTATAATATTTATTATACAATAAAAAGAAATTACAAATAATTGAAGGATTTCCTGTGTCCCAATCAAATAGTCAAGCTCCTAGCGGAAAAAAACCAATACCTACGAAAAAAGAGATCAAACTTAGTACACAAAAAATGTTAGTAAGCAAAACTGATGCAAGTGGAATTATCACATATTGTAATGAGAATTTTATAGAAGTATCTGGTTATAGAGAATCAGAGCTTATCAATGCACCACACAGTATAATTCGACACCCGGATATGCCCAAAGCAATCTTTTATTTGATGTGGGATCACATACAGCATGATCAAAATATTATGGTTGTGGTAAAAAACCTCTCTAAAAGTGGTGATCACTACTGGGTAACTACTGATTTTGAAATTAGAAAAAATAGAGAAGGTAAAATAAAAAACTATATGGCATTTCGACAAGCACCGCCAAGAAATGTCATCAAAGTCATCGAACCCCTCTACGCAAAAATGCTACAGATAGAACATGAGCATGGAATGGATGAATCATTAGAGTATCTTGAAGAGTTTTTAGATGAAAAGGGTATGAGTTATGATGAGTTTATCAAAGATTTAGCAGAGCCCAAAGGTATGGCTGGAACTCTTTTTAATAAAATGAAAGATTTATTTGCTGATTAAGACTTCACTAAGCTTTACAAAAAGTAACTCTGAATGAGCAATGACTCCTATCTTCTTTTGACAAGCAAGAGCAGGAAGTGCAATATAGCTACCGATTATTTTTGATTGGTGGTAGTGACCCTCTATCACCAAATCAACATCTCTATAGGATCGTAATATTTTTTCTGCTCGCTCTTCAAAATTGTTAAATTTATGACAAATCATCTTTTGTGAGAGTTTTTTCATCCTATCATTTATCAAAAACTTTGAAAATGGTTTGAGTACTCTTATGAGCAGTTTATTTCGTATCAAAAAACTAAAGATATGATAAGAGAGAGGCAAAGCATATATATCCCCATGCGAGAGAGCAACTTTTTTAGTACCCCATTCAAAGAGTTGTGGTTGCTGTTGTCTAGGATAAACCCTAATATTTGGAAAAATATCTTGGAGGAGGAAGTCATGGTTGCCTTCAAAATAGTGTATCTCTATCTTGGTTGAGAGTTCTTGGAGGAGGAAAATGACCTCTTTAGAGTATGTTTGTATGTAATCATTGTACCCAAAGAGTAGATCAAAATTATCTCCCATCAAAAAAAGTTGAGGCGTCTCTATCTCTCTACCAGAGAGCTTCTGCAAGAGAGTGAGAAATGTCTCTCCATGGTGAGGATAGTGTGCATCCGCCACAAAGAGTGCTCCCTCTTTGATATGTAACATTACTAGATAGTGTTATGGGGCATATGCTATCGTAGGGATACCCATGCCTTCATCATAGCCACACATGAGATTGGCTGCTACGAGTGCTTGGGAGCTAGCACCTCTGAGGAGATTGTCTATAGCGATATTGATGAAGAGTCCATTGCCATTTTTGGCTGCAAATATATCACAAAAGTGTGTGCCTGCTGTATTTTTGATACTCACAGGGGTTTCACGAATACGGATAAACCTATCATCTGCGTAGTGCTTACGGAGTAGCTCTAGTGGGTCTATATCCTCTTTGAGTGTAGCATAGACTGATATGAGTTCACCTCTCGTAGCTGGGATGAGATGTGGCACGAAATTGACACTCATCTGGACACCATGGATCTTCTCTATCTTCTCGACAATTTCAGGTTGATGTCGGTGTTTGAGAGGATTATATGCAAATATATTGTCGTTGATATTGACAAAGTGCGTCGACTCTGAGAGCTTTTTACCTGCTCCACTGACTCCTGATTTGGCATCCACAAAGAGTGGTGCATTGGTATCTATATGGGGGATGAATGGCAATAGACCCAAAAGTGTCGCTGTAGGATAACATCCAGGACCAGCGACGAGTGATGCACTCTTGATCTCTTCACGGTAGTACTCTATGAGTCCATAGACTGCATCGGTGAGATGCCCTTTATCTTCATGCTCACAGTAGTGCTGTTCATAAGTATCCAACTCTAGTCGATAATCAGCAGAGAGATCGACGACCTTTACCCCCTGCTCTATCAAATCTTTGGCAAATCCCATAGAGGTTTTGTGAGGAAGAGCAAGAAAGACTAACTCACAATGAGTAGCTACACCCTTGGTATCTGCTTTCTCTACGGGTAGTGTGATCACATCCTCTAGCGATGGGTGCAGCTGCTCTATCGTAGTATCGCCTGTAGTAGTCGCTAAATACTTCAGCTCAAAACTTGAATGGTTGAGCAACATCTTGACCAACTCCAAACCTGTATATCCACTCGCACCTACTATACCTACCTTGATCATATGAACCCTTATAAATTTATCTCTTGATATGTCACTTCTTCTATATCATATTTTGTTTTGCCAGATGGGAGTGTGATAGTGACTTCATCACCCTCCTCTTTGCCTAATAATTCTTTAGCTAATGGTGACTGTATAGAGATAAATCCTCCTTCGGGATTGGACTCTTGACCCCCTACTATTGTATAGGTGATCTCCTCATCTGTATTGAGATCAGTGAGTGTAACAGTAGAGCCGAAACTTACTCTTTCATGGGTGAGTGTAGATGGATCCACTACTTGAGCTCTCCCTACAAGGTCACCTAGTTCTAATATACGAGCCTCCATGAGTCCTTGTTTCTCTTTAGCTGCATGGTACTCTGCATTCTCCTTGAGATCACCCAACTCTCTAGCTTCGTCAATGATCTTAGCTATCTTGCCTCGCTCTTCATTTTTGAGTTGTTCCAACTCTTTGGAGAGCTTCTCGAACGTTACTTGTAACATTGGTTCTTTTCGCATATAGTATCCTCTTAAATCCAAATTATGCAATAGAGATCACAATTCTAGCTTGCTTCATTGCACAATTAGAAGAATTGAAATTTATGAGCATTATATCCAAAAGCTTCTATAAATAGCATAAGAAAATAAAGATCCAAAGAGCTTTTTTATGATAAAATATTTGCAATAAATTAGATTCTAAAAGTTAAATTGTAACTAAGGTAATGAATGAAAAAAATCTTAATAACAAATGATGATGGATATGACTCTAAAGGATTAATAGCTTTGGTAAAAGCTTTACGTCCTTTGGCTGAGGTAACAGTGGTGGCTCCTAGCTTAAACAAATCTGCTTGTGGGCATTCGTTGACACTGACGCGACCTTTGAATTTTGTATGGGTAGATGATAGCTTTTATAAGCTCGATGATGGCACACCTGCTGATTGTGTTTTTCTCGCTCTACACAAAATATTTGATGATGCGAATAGACCTGATCTCGTCATTTCTGGTATCAATAGAGGTGCCAATATGGGTGAAGATATCACCTACTCTGGTACTGCTTCGGCAGCTATGGAAGCAGTACTTCAAGGCATACCTGCTATCGCTATCTCTCAAGTGTGTGAGAGTAGTTGTGAAGATATAGATAGATTAGAGTACAAGCTTGCAACCAAAAGTATAGTAGATATCATACAGAGAATATTTTCCGATCATTTTCCTCTCCCAGAACGAAAATTTCTCAATATCAATATACCTCCTATAGAGCCACAGCAATCTCAGGGATACAAGATCACGAGAGCAGGCAAGCGATATTATGGCAATGATGCTCAGGTGCACCGCAATCCTCGTGGAGTAGAACACTACTGGATCGGTCTCCCACGACTCGACTGGTACCCAAATGAGGGTAGCATAATGACAGATTTTGAAGCTGTAAATGCCAACTTTATCTCTATATCCCCTATACATTTGGATATGACAAGTTATGATGATATCGATACTTTGGAGCAGTGGCTGTGAAGTATGAACGATGCCGTATGCTCTTTGGAGATGAAGATTTTGAAAAACTCCAAAGATCTAATCTCCTCATCCTCGGTGTCGGTGGTGTAGGAGGGCATGCACTCGACTGTCTCTATAGAAGTGGTGTAGAAAATATTACAATAGTTGATTATGATAGTTATGATATCAGCAACCAAAATAGACAGATAGGCAGTGAAGCACTCGGAGAGAAGAAGATAGAGGCTTTGAAAAATCTCTATCCCACTATCACCACAATAGAGCAAAAGATGGATATGGCATGGGTAGCAAGCTTTGATTTCACTCCATATGATATCATCATAGACGCAGCAGATACCAGCAGAGTCAAGATAGAACTTGCCAAAAAAGAGTACAAAAAACTCATCATGTCCCTAGGCTCTGCCAAACGATATGACACGAGCAAGATAGCGGTCGCTTCTATATGGAAAAGCCACGGAGATGCACTCGCTAAAAAGATACGCAACGAACTCAAAAAAGCCAAATTTGATAGAAACTTCACTGTAGTCTTCTCCCCCGAAGAGGATAAATGCAAAGAGAAAGGCTCCTGCATAGCCGTCACTGGAGCTTTTGGTTTGACGATCTGCTCGGAGGTCATCAAGAGGTTGCTGGAGAAGAGTTAAGAAATCTCAAACAATCTATAGTACCATTCACGATAGGGGTCTATTTCTATGTTGATAGAACTTTAAATTCTAAAAACAAATATAATGATGGAATGTCAAAGGATCGTTAACCAAAAATTAATAATATAATAATTATAAATAATAAACTTGCACTTTTTTTCAAAATATACTATAATAGTGTTACCAATATCACCATAAAGGAGAATATTTGAAAAGAGTAGTACTACCGACACTTTTAGTGAGCAATCTCATTTTTGCTAAGGGTATTTCATTGAAATCATCTCTTATCAATAGTGACCATACGCAAGATATCATACTCAGTATTAGTTTTAATGGTGAGTATAGAGTACAAAAAGGTGATACATTAGCCTCTATAGCCAAAAAGCACCATATATCTATCAAAAAATTCAAAAAAGCTAACAATATACACAACAAACATGGTCTCAAAGTTGGGGAAATAGTCCAAGTTCCGAGTTTGGGATTGGGTAGAGAAAGTATATTTAGCAACACTAGCACTCTAGCAATGGGTTCAAAAAAACATCTTTTAGAAGAAGCCAAAAAACATTTGGGCAAAAAATATCTATGGGCTGCCAATGGACCAAGCAAATTTGACTGTTCTGGATTTACCAAATATGTTTGTGCCAAAAACGGCATCAAACTTCCAAGAAAATCTACAAACCAAGCAAAAGTAGGGAAAAAACTCACCCGATCTGAGTTGCGTGCAGGTGATCTGATATTTTTCGATACATCCAAAGAGCATAATGGTACTGTCAACCACTGTGGTATCTACCTAGGACATAATAAATTTATCCATGCAAGTTCACTTTACAAAAAGGTGACAATTTCGAGTCTCCACAAAAATTTCTATGAATCGAGATTTGAAGTAGGAAGAAGAGTAAATTA
>CBEUND010000014.1:0-34308 GCA_965544395.1 uncultured bacterium
ACCATAAGTGTCACACAAAAATATCTATGTGGTAGCCTTATTAGAAAATCCACTATCAAATTCTGCTATCTTCTTATCTGCTGAGTAGACTATTGCATCATCTACTTTGAGATGTCTCTTTTTGAGTTTGTTTGGATAGTCAAAATGGCTCAAGATATGTTTGATAGCATTGAGTCTTGCTTTTTTCTTGTTGTTGGAGTCTATCACTGCCCAAGGGGCGTGGACAGTATGAGAAGCCATAAACATCGTATACTCTGCAACGGTATACTCATCCCATAGCTCTTGAGAATACTTATCTATCGGTGAAAATTTATACTGTTTGAGGGGATTTATCATCCTAGATTTGAAGCGTTTGGCCTCTTCTTTTTTGGATACAGAGAAGTAGAGCTTGATAAGTATGATACCAGAACTCACTAACATATCTTCCAACCTAGGAACTGTATGCAAAAACTTTCTATGTTCATCTTGGGTACAAAACCCCATCACAGACTCTACACCTGCACGGTTGTACCAGCTACGATCAAAGAGTACTATCTCACCGCCACTTGGGAGATGTTTGATATACCGCTGGAAGTACCACTCTGTCTTCTCTACATCTGATGGCTTATTGAGGGCGACGACTCTCGCACCCCGTGGGTTGAGGTGCTCGGTGACTCTCTTGATGGTTCCTCCTTTGCCTGCTGCATCTCGCCCCTCAAAGATGATCAAAACCTTCAAGCCTTTCTCTTGAACCTCTCTTTGCATTTTGAGTAGCTCTATCTGCAGCTTTACTAGCTCTTTCTTGTACGCTATAGTCTCCTCTTTTATCCAAACAGGCACTCTCTTTTTCTTTTTGCCTTTCACCTTTTTTCGACCATCCTCATAGCGTTGTTCAGCCTCTTTTCGACGCTCTTTATGGAGATGCTCATCTATAGAGATATCTTCATCAATTTCTGTATCTATTACTTTTCGCTCTTTGCTCATCATCTACCCTTTCTATATTTTAACCTTACTCCTTAAGTATATCGTAAATACTTCTATAACTTCAATATTTTTCGGTAAAATTGATTGAGATTATTAGAGAAGTAAAGGCGTTGATGAGACGAGTTATGACTTCCCACAAAGTGTTCAGATATATATCTATAGGAATATGCTATACTAAAAATTATAATACCAAGGAAATTAGATGAAAAAATTTTTGATCATTCTCTCGCTTCTTTTTGTCTCAGGCTGTGGGTATAAACCCTCTGCACACTATATACAGAGTATCTTTGATGGTTCTATATATGTAGATGTCAAAGTCTCTTCAAAAGAGCCTGAAAATGCTGTCTATGTCAAAGATGCTCTTCATAGGATGATTATTACGAGATTTGGTGGGAAAGTTACCCCAAGAGAACATGCACAAAATATAATAGTAGCATCATATGAAGGTACCAGCTTTGTGCCTATTAGTTATGATGAGAATGGATATATCACACGATATCGTGCAAATATCAGAATGAAATTTAACATGAAGTCCAAAGATGTCAATCTCAACAGAAACATCACTGCTTATGTCGAAGAGGATATCCATGCAAGCTCTAGCCTCTCATCTGCTTTGAGAATATTGGCTATCAGAAAAGGTATGGAGAAAGCTTTGGATCAATTCTTGGCATATGCAGCATCACAGGGTGCTATCCAAAAGAGTGCAGAGTAGAGCGTGTGATCAGTTTTGTTGACTTTATAGAGCAGAAGCCTCTCTACTATAAAGAGATAGATCATCAGCGTATTCACGATGCCTATGCTCTGCTCTCACACCATATCAATCACCCACAAACCATCCATATCGTTGGGACAAATGGTAAAGGTTCTACAGGTCGTATCGCGGCTCATTTGGCATATGCAAGTGGTTTGAGGGTAGGACACTTCTCTTCTCCTCATATCTTGAAATTTAATGAACGGATATGGATTGATGGAGAAGAGAGTAGTGATGAGATTTTAGAGTCGTCTCATCAGAAGCTTTTTACACTTTTGGGTGAAGAGGTGAGTAGGGATTTGAGCTATTTTGAGTATACGACACTGCTTGCTTTTGTGGCATTTGAGTCACTCGACCTTGTCGTGCTAGAAGCTGGGCTAGGTGGTGAATATGATGCTACCAATGTATGTGAAAAAGCGTTGAGTATCATCACACCTATAGGCATAGACCATCAAGCATTTTTGGGTGAGCGTATAGAGGATATAGCCCGCACCAAAATAAGAAGCATCCAAAAAGAGTTACTTCTTGCTCCACAAATATATGCAGAAGTTTTGCCCATAGCCCAAGAGATAGCCCAAGAGAGAGGAGCGATACTCCATCAAGCCTCTCTTCAAAACAAAGAAGCCCTCACGGCTATCACCCAAGCAAAAAATTGGGGTGAGTACCTCATAGATAATGCTTTGGTAGCACTCCAAGCACTCGATATCCTAGGTATCACATATGATATAGAGCATCTGATGCAAGTCGAGCTATTTGCACGATTTTATCCTCTCACACCTCATATCCGTATAGATGTAGGTCACAATCCTCTCGCTGCTAGAGCTATCCTTCAAGCCCTAGATGGGAGGGTAGTACTCATTTACAATAGTTTAGATGACAAAGAGTATCTCCAAGTCTTAGAGATACTCAAACCCAAACTCAAAAGAGTAGAGATCATCCCGATCCCCTCCCAGAGAGCAGCAACAACAGAGCAGATAGAGCGAGCTTTGCAAACACTAGAGATAGAGTATAGTCATTTTACTGGTTCTATAGCAGAGGATGAGGAGTATCTTGTCTTTGGTTCGTTTTATGTCGTAGAGGAGTTTTTGAAACATAATTTGGAAAGTTCCTAACTGATCTCATATACCCTACAAGTATGAGACTTTTTGGGAGGTTCCTTAGCTTGTAGCAATATCATAAATCACCTCTCTTTGTATGCCTTTTTCTATAATCTCTTTGAGTGCTAGATTTTCAATCTCCATCTCTAGGAATGCATCCACACTGTTGATACTATTTTGGGCAATCTTTCTTAGAACTATACCTCTATACGCTTTTGCCCAGTGACTTACAACTTTGCCATTTTTTATAAATTTCAGTGTCGTATAGGGAGAGGATGGTTTATAAAATTTATTGTAAAATCCTGCTCGTAAATCGAGATACTCCTCTTCTTCCAACAGTTTATCAAGTGCTTGAGTAAAGTGTGTATGATAGAACTTTTCAGGAGCGATATCAGCTATCTTGGCTCCCTGTTTGAGTTTGTAATCAGGCAATCCCTTATCCCCTGCCAAAAGGGGACCAAAAAGATTAGAGAATATGAGTACATTCTCATCTATATATTTTTGTGCGGAAGTTTGCAGCCTCTCATATCCTAGGTAGTCATAGGCGACCCCATCATATCTCTGCACGACTTTCATGCACTCTTTCTCAAAGATATTTTCACTATAGTACTCTATGAGACTCTCTTTTTTTGTACCAAAAAGTTTGACCTTCTCCTCTATCGAAGCATCTGCTATAAATCTATTATATTGCGATACAAGCTCTAATCTCTTATCAAAAAGCTCTGGAAAAATATAATTATTTCGCTCTATCGTCGACCTTGCTACTGACTCTTTTTGATCTCCACGATGTTTCGCTTCACTAGGAGAGAAAAGTATCTTCATATCATATCCTTAAGGCACAAATTAGTTTCTTTATTATATCATAATTGTCAAGTTTTGGACAAAACGAAATAAAACAAAGAGGTAAATATAATGAAAAAATTTATAGCACTGTCACTTGTGACAGCTACTATGGCGTTTGGTAATGCAACAGATGATCAAATAAATGATCTTCAAAAGCAAATCGACAGGCTCAAAAAACAAGTGATTAAAAATAAAATACAGAGTGTTGGAGATAATATCAAATGGGGTGTAGATCTTAGAACAGCTGTAGATAGTATCAACTATGATATGGCAGATGGTAAATCATATGACAACAATAGTCTTATGTCTTTGAGACTCTGGCTCAACATGGCGTTTGCTGCTGACTCTCACAATATCTTCAAGGGTCAACTCTCTATGAACAAAGCGTTCGGTGCTGATTTTGGCGATATGACAAGCAATAGAGCATTTGGTATGGGTGCATTGTTTGATTGGACAGGAAATGAAGCACTTGCCGACAATGCTCTGAGAGTCAAAGAGGCATATTGGCTCTATCTTGGTGATGATGCATTTGGTCAAGGTGTTGATTGGACATTCTCTATCGGGAGAAGACCATCCACAAATGGTTTCTTGGCAAACTTGAGTCAAGATGACCATGCAAAGTCGCCTCTAGGTCACATTATCAATCTTGAGTTTGATGGTTTAAGCTCTAAACTTGATCTTAGCAAATGGACAGGTGTCAATGGTATGAGCTTCAAAGTTTGTCTTGGACAAGGATCTACAAATGCAACACCACTTTTTGCAGATAATACACCATATGCTCAGATGGCAGATAGTCTTGATGGTATCTCTTTGGCTGGATTTGTATTTGAACCATACAATGATGGTCAATTTATAGTCAAAAGCACTTGGTTTAGAGCCTTTGATCTCCCTGGTGTGGAAGTAGATATGAATACAGGCAAACAGCTAGGCTTTAAGCAGTATGGAGATATGGATGGTGCTGCACTCTCTGTTCTTGTTGATGGTCTTACCGAAGATGGGTATGCCTCAACAGTCAAAGTGTTTGGTTCGTATGCATGGAGCCAAACCAATCCAGACCAAGGGAAAGCGATGCTTGGTTCTATGGATCAAGAGTCTGGTACATCATACTGGCTCGGTGCGTATCTTCCTGTAGGTGAAGATTCTGTCTATGGTACACTTGGTATGGAGTATAATCATGGTTCACAATACTGGAGACCATTTACTTATGCTGAAGATACTATGATCGGTTCAAAATTAGCAACTCGTGGTGATGCATGGGAGCTGAACTATACTTATCATATCACAAAAGCTTTGAGTCTCCAAGCAAGATATGTCAACATAGACTATGACTACACAGGAAGTCAAGGCTTCTTCGGCAACACATCAGGTGCAGCTATGGCTATAGATGATGTCAAAGAGGGTGCAGGTATGTGGAGTAGAATGGGTGGTACTGCTGATCCAGCATCTCGACAAACTGTCGTAAATAATCTTATGGCTACAGGTATGTCTCAACAACAAGCGATGGGTGCAGCAAGCCAAATGGGTATGGCAGCAGCACTCTTGCCAAGTGTAGTTGAATCTGCACAAGATTTCAGATTCTATATCAGATATCAATTCTAAGATAAGATAGGCTTCTCTTTTGTCTTGAGTAGGGTGGAATGTTTCCACCCTACAACAAAACTCTCTCCATATTTCCAGAGATCATGTATCAAATCTATACCTTTATTGATTTAATTTTATTACAATTTTCTATAGTAAAATAAAGTTAAATATGAATTAGATATAATAATTCATATTCATATTCATATTCATTTTGTTATGGATTATATTCAATACAAAGGTTAACAATGAGATTTATTACACGAGGATTGGCGATTATGCTTTTGTTGGTTGTAGGAGCTTTCGCGGCGAATGCAAATCATATTAGAGTTTTTACTACAGATAATAGTGATGGGAAAATTACTCCCAAAACTATTCAAGCAGCATTTGAAAAAGCAGGCTTTATTGTAGAAGCAAACAATGATATGAATAGTCCATTCAAAAGAGACTTTAACAATACACATAATGCTGTCTACAATTTGATGGTTCTATGGGACAAAAAAACTGCTATGGCATTGGGTGAAAAGTATCCAAAATTTGGACTTTTCACTCCGATGAGCATGTCTATCTATACACGCAAAGGAAGTAAAGATATCTCTGTATCTTCTCTCTCAGGAGCAGGTATCTCTAGCGTGACAGGTATCCCTGCTGATGAGAAAGCTCTTGTTGCACTTGATAAGAAAATCGAAGAGATACTCGCTACTGCACTGCCAAAAGGCAAATTTGAAAAACTTCCATATGAGATGAAAGCTTCCAAAGAGCCTATGACAGTCACTGTAGATTTTGACCAAAAAGGTGATGATTGGGAAGAGGCAAAAGACGCTATAGAGATGTCTTTTGAGGGAAAACTTGCACCCAATGGTTTCGTAAGCCCTGCATTTGTAGATCTTAATTATGATTTTGAAGAGCATGACAAAGAGTGGTATACATTTTATGAGAGCTACTCTATCTGTAGTATCCCTGTGATCTATACTATATCTGAGAAACATCCTGAAGCAGGTGCTTTAGCCCCTTGTACTATGTATTTCTATCAGAAAAAAGGTGAAAAAAAGATGCATATGGGATTCCCATCAGTACAAAAATGGATCAGTGCGATGAATATGGATGATAAAAAATCTATAGATACTCTCCTAGAAGCTGAGAAAAAGTTCAAAAAAATCCTCGCAGAAGTTACAAAATAATACCACAAGAAGAGAGCCCCTTGGCTCTTTTCATCCTCTCCAAAAATTTTTATAAAATAAATTGAATATATAAATCAATAATATTGACGATATTAATTGAAATATATTTTTATGTCTCTATTTTACAAACTTTTCACACGAATAGATAATATTGTGAAGAGTGCTTGATATTTTAATTTAATTTCTTATACAATACATAATCATGGTTGTTTCGACTAATGTACATTAGGAGAGAAGACTATATAAAATAAGGAGGTTATATGACTAAGATAAGTAAAGCTTCTACCCCTGAAACAGAGCAGAGTAGTAGAAGAGACTTTTTTAGACAAACAGCAGCGTATTCTGTCAGTGCATTAGCAGCAGCAAGTGTATTGTCACCAGTTAAAATCAATGCAGAAGATGATCCTGCAATAGTAGAGGATAAAAAATGGGGGACAACATTTGGGTATCCAATAACAGACAATCTCTATGGTATGCCATCTCCATATGAACATAATGTTACAAGGAGATATACCAAACTCCTATCCTCAGGTAACTATTATGCATCAATCGCTATGTGTCCTGTACAAGATCTCAATGGTATTATAACGCCAAATGGTCTATTCTTTAGTCGTAGTCATGGTGGTGTGGCTGAAATTGATCCAAATGAACATCGTTTGATGATTCATGGACTTGTAGAGAAGCCACTTGTTTTGACAATGGATCAATTAAAAAGATATCCAAGTGTCAGTAGAATCCACTTTATTGAGTGTCCAGCCAATGGTGGACCAGAGTGGAGAGGTCCACAGTTTCCTTCACTTCAATTTGCCAAAGGTATGATGAGTTGTGCAGAGTGGACTGGGGTCTATATCAAAGATATCATCAAAGATTTGGGTCTCAAAAAAGAGGCACTCTGGATGCTCGCTGAAGGTGTGGATAATTCACATATGGGTAGAACTATACCTGTAGATAAAGTGCTTGATGATGCTATGATTGTATGGGGTCAAAATGGTGAAGCATTGCGTCCTGAACAAGGGTATCCTATTAGGCTACTCGTTCCAGGCTGGGAAGGGAATTTGAGTGTCAAATGGCTGGGTCGATTGGAGTTCTCAAAAGATCCATTCTACGCCAAAGAAGAGACTGCGAAATATACTGCTCTCAAACCAAGCGGTAAAGCGATACAGCACTTCTATGCAAATGAAGTAAACTCTGTGATTACTTCTCCTTGTCCTGATAAGCCTTGGAGTGATCTCAAAAAAGGACAGCTTGTTGAGATAGAAGGTTTAGCATGGAGTGGTCAAGGTACTATTGAGGGTGTAGATATCACTTTTGATGGTGGCAAAAATTGGGTAGAAGCAAGTCTCAAAGGTCTTGCATTGCCAAAAGCTTGGACACGATTTAGTTTCATGTACAAATATGAAGGTAAACCTCTCATTCTTGGAAGTCGTGCGAGAGACGATGCTGGTCATATCCAACCAACTGTTAAGCAAGAGAGAGATGTCATGGGTGTAGAGTCGGTCTACCATAGAAATGGTATAGCAACATGGGAAGTTACAGCAAAAGGAGAGGTGAACAATGTTCAAGTCTTATCGTAAAATATTATTATCTACAGTCTTAGCTACTGCAATGGTCTCTACTGCACTCTATGCAGCAGACAAAAAAGAAGATAAGAGTGTTTCTCATACATATGCAAATGGGAAAAAAGTTATTGATGGCGGTGTTACTTATCCTTCTATCAATGGTAAAAGAGCTGCATACTATGTCAATGATAAAGCATCAGAGGGTGGTTTCACATTTGGTAGAAAACCAACCAAAAATGAGATCAAAGCTTGGGATATAGATGTTATGCCTGATGGTACTGGTCTTCCTGAAGGGAAAGGGACAGTAGAAGAGGGTGATGAACTCTATGAAGAGAAGTGTGCGGCATGTCACTCTGACTTTGGTGCTGGTGGAGCAGGCTATCCTGCACTCCAAAAAGGCAACGCTTATGAGGGTCAAAAAACATTGAAAAACCAAAGAACAACTCCTGATGCAGATGGTCCTGTCCGTGTATTTGGTACCTACTGGCCACACGCGAGTACACTCTGGTGGTATGTAAAAACAGGGATGCCACATCCAGCACCTATGTCTCTAACAAATGATCAAGTCTATGCACTTGTAGCATATATTATCTCAATCAATGAGCTTAAAATTGATGGAGAAGAGTTGGATGATGAGTATGAACTCAATAGAGAGAAGTTTTTGAAACTTGTCATGCCAAACAAAGATGGTTTTGTGCCAAACATTGATGGTCCAAAAGGGACTGATAACGCAAGAGAGTTTTTCAATAACTTTGCAAACTATGGAAATGGTACGCGATGTATGAAAGATTGTTTTGATGGCAAACCAAAACTTGCACGAATTAGTGGTTCAGGTATCAGTGACTATCAACCACCGATCTCTAATGAAAAATCACTCCCTGCCAAAAAGGAGGGTGCAGAAGCTCCAGGTGAAAAAACATACAAAGCTTCATGTGCAGTATGTCATGGTACAGACTCAATGGGTGCTCCAATGTTTGGAGATAAAGATGCTTGGGCAAAAGTAACTGCAAAAGGTATGGATAAAGTATATAAAAATGCTATCAAGGGTATCAATGGTATGCCTCCTAAAGGTGGTACTACACTTGATGATGCTAAGTTCAAAGAAGTTGTTGACTTCATGATAAAAAGTAGCAAATAGTTATATTGATTTACTATTGCTTCACAATTTTACTATAAAATAGTAGACAAGGTACCTAAGATATCTTGTCTATAATAGAGTGTCAAATACATATCAAAGGAAATAATATGGAAAGAAGAAAGTTTTTAGGTTTAGGTATAATGGCAATTGCAGCATTACCTGCAACATTGAGTGCTATCGCTACAATTGATTTTAGAGCTACAAAACCAGATGTATGGACTGCAAAAAAAGTAGACCCTGCTATTAAAGCTCTATTTGGAGATATCAAGCCAGAAGAGAAAGGTGTCAAAGTAAATGCACCAGCAGTTGCAGCTAATGGTGGTGGTGTTCCTGTATCAATCAAATCTGAGATTTCTGCCAAAACAGTTGCTGTGTTCCAAGATATGGATCCAGAGAGTGCAGTTGCAGTATTTAATGTACCAGAAAATGGAATTGTTGACTATTATATGAAGATTAAATTGAAAGCTACAGATGAGAATGGTGGCAAAGGTACTATTACTGCTGTTCTTGAAGGTACAGATGGTAAATTCTATGTTGGTAAAAAGACACTAGATGTTGCAAAAGGTGGATGTGAAGGTTAATATAACCTAGAGACTATCGAAGAAATCAATTTAAAATAAAAGGAAAACTATGGGCAATATGAAAATAAAAGCAAGAGAAAAAGGTGGTATCGTAAAAGCAAAAGCATTGGCAAAACATCCTATGCTTACTTATGATCAAGCAAAAGCAAAAGGCAAAGAGGCGAACTTCATCACGCACATCACAGCAAAAGTGGGTGATGCTATAGTATATGATGTCTCAACAAGTCAATTTTGGTCAAAAAATCCACAGTTTAAATTCAAGTTCAAAGGAAAAAAAGGAGATGAACTCTCTATATCTTGGACAGATTTATCTGGTAAAACTGTCACAGAGAGTAAAAAAATTAAATAATCTTTTTATGCTTGGCAGATATGAAACTCATTCATATCTGCCATCCCTCATCACTATTGCCTAACTCTTTGTTGAGAATTAGACAATGGTTATGAATTTCTAGGAAGTGTTCAAAATACAACATCAAATCATTTCAAAGGTTTTCAAGTATGCAAAAACAAGCAAGGCATGATGCAACTGTATTGGCGTTGTTTATATCTCAGTCAGGTGAGAGCCAACGAATCCAAAAAGAGCAGATAAGTGTCGATATATCAGGGGTGGTAGATGACAAATTCTATGCCAAAGATCCCAATAGATCCATCTTGCTCTCTTCGGTAGATAGCTACGCTATGGCACAAGAGAGTGGTATAGAGATAGCCTATGGTTTGCTCGGAGAAAATATCCTACTCAACTATAATCCATATACCATTCCACTAGATACAGAGTTCAGTATCGGTGAAGTGAGGCTCATCATCACTCAGAACTGTACACTGTGTAAAAGCCTTACAAAGATAGACAATAGGTTGCCAAAACTTCTCAAAAATGATAGAGGTATTTTCGCAAAAGTTATCAAAGGTGGTGTCATCAAGCAAGGTGACACTCTGACAATAGAGGAAGAGGAGAATATATGAAGTATCAAAAATTTATCAAAATAGCCATGCTTGTCATGCTCTCAGCTGTATTTGTGCAAGCTGGAGTATTGACGCAACTAGGTGGCACCAAAGGGCAAGCAGACAAAGAGCTCAAAAATCTAGAGAAGAAGTTCAAAGATGCAGATTTTTCTATCGCAGCCAAGAACGAACATTTGGAGATGCACTACTACAACGAGTTCAAAGATAAAAACCTCGATCTTCTTAACTTTTATAGGATATATAACAAAAAAGAGATACGAGATTTTCTACTCGCCAATCCTGACTATGGTGCATATACTCCTTTTAACTTCTTGGCATTCAAAAAGTTACCAAATGCCGAGGGTGGAGATACGACTTGGTATGGACATTTGAATGTAGATACTATGCTCGATATCATTGGTGAAAAAGATCAATCCAGTAGAGATAGATTTAAAAAGATGATGAGCAGACTCGATAGACTCGTAAAAGATGAGATGCAACCTACGGCAACAAAAGAGTTGACATTTGACAATCCACTACCAAAACATACTTTACTAAAAATGGTCATGAAATTTGATAATGATGATACGGATGAGTTTGTAGAAGAGTTCATCATGAAACATGATTCCCTCTTTACCAAACACCACTTTGTGATAGCTGGTTTTTTAGATTTGAAGTTCGAGTTTGATGATATGGATATGGAGTTTGATAAATATGATGCCTACTGGGTTTCGTCTCTTTGTCATTTTGAGTTCTCTAATGCTGTCTTCAACCATGGAGAGCCTCAAGCGGGGGTTTTTGCTCCATGTTCTATCTATTTCTATATCCCCAAAGGCACTAAAGAGTTGCATGTAGGCTATGCTACAGTGGACAACTGGTTACCAACAACAGGTATAAAAGATAAAGAGCAGATCAAATATATGAAAGAGATAGCACAAGAAGTTCAAAAAACATTTGAAGAGTTAGGATTTGTAGTCCAAGGGGGTCAAGATAGACCTGATACAAAAAAGGAGAAAGGTAAAGATACGAATGTAAAAGCAGAACTCTCCGAACTCAAAACAATGGTCAAAAATATGCAGAGCGATATCAAAGAGCTCAAAGAGATACTCAAACATCAAGAGCCTTCCGCAACTCCCAAAGCAAGCAAAAAAGAGTTCAAAGGCAAGCCTATGAGTTTGGATGATACTCAACCAGAGAAACTCTCTGCCTACTTCGTAGCAAATACTCAACCACTTGGTAAACTCAAAGAGCGTTTGCAATCCAATGGATTTGAAATCTTATCTTCTGAAGAGATATTGGATGGCAAAGTTGTCCTATCTGTGACAAATGAGAAACTCAAAAGTGCCAACTCCTTCATGTCCGTCATCAACATACTGCACGATGGTTCAGAGGAGATACGAGTCCAAAACCCATCTTATTTGGCTGCTGCATATCTGAAAGATAGTTATAAATATGGTGATTTCAAGAATGTTTTGCAATCACTACAAGCTGTTTTGGGTGCCATGTATAGGACAGATGAAGTGTTGCCATTTGAGAAGCTCAAAGACTATAACTACAAACCAAATATGCCTAAGTTTGAGGATATTGTAGAGATAGAGGAGGGTGATGATCTTGCCGATCGTGTGACAAGCCAACGAGCTAAAAAGTATGTAGCTTATAGCCTCAAACTCCCTAACGGCTCTCTACTCATAGGGCATTTGATGCGAGAAAGAGTCAATAAGTTTCTCAACAAAATTGATGAAGCAAAAAATGCACAACTTCTTCCCTATCAATCTATGATCAAAGATCAACAAGCATATATGTTAGATCCTACATATTATCTTGCACTCTCTTTGCCGATGTTGAGCATGGAAGAGTTCATGCAGATAGCGAGTACACCTGACGCGATTACAAGAGCTATCAGAAGAGCATATAGATAACAAAAACAGACTCTTGGACTAAGAGATATATTTGAGATATCTTTCAAGTATTATCTTGGCTGCTATGGAGTCGATCTTGCCATCTTTTTTGTGGCGGAACTGTCCCATAGTAAGCTCTTTGGCTTCATAGGAGCTGCCTTGTTCATCTTGGTAAGTGACCTCTATATTCAACTCAAGGAGGGATACAAAGTGTGTGATGCGTCTGTGCATCTCTGCTGTACTTGAGCCATCTCGCGGTATCCCTACTATGAGATGATCTATCTTCCATCTATCAAGAAATATCTTGGTATCTCTTGCTGCTTGATTTCTGTTTTTACGCATGATCGCATCTTGTGGGAGTACTATAGAGCCATCCAAACAGATGGCTACTCCTATGCGTTTGAGTCCGATATCTAAACTAGCATATTTCATGCCCTCAAGTATAGCATAAAGATTTGAGTTTTAGCACTCTTCTATATCTTTTTTGCTATGATAAAATCAAAAATTAGTGAGATTGATGATGCTACGATATATTATCTTCTGTACCTGTGTTGTGGTCATGCTCTATGGAAATAGTAGGGATATAGAGCAACAATTGGCATCGATAGATGCGGATGAAGTACTCTTGATAAATGCTATACACAAAGAGCAAGCAAGAATAGAAAAAGAGAGAGTAGACGACGCAGTGAATGAAGCCAAACTTCAAGAGGAGAGAGAGCTAGAGGATGCGAAGATGATAGAGTCTTCTCTCACAAGTTTGAAACATACGAAAGAGAGATTGAAAATAGTTTTAAGAAACAAGATAGAAGAGGCGAAGAGGAGAGACAAAAAAGCACGAGCATTGGCTTTGAGAAGAAAACAAAATCATATCGTAGCACATATAGATATCTCTTCACAAAAGATGCAAGTCTACCAAGGCGGCAAGCTCCTCTATAATTGGCTTGTATCAACAGCAAGAAAGGGACACTCTACACCGCTAGGGGTATACAAACCACAATATATCCAAAAGATGCATTACTCAAAGCTCTACCACAATTCACCTATGCCATATACGGTTTTCTTTCGGGGTAATTATGCCATTCATGGTACCAACTCTATCTCGAAACTAGGACAGAAAGCATCGCATGGCTGTGTCCGACTCCATCCCAAAAATGCAAAAGTTCTCTATAGTATGATCAAAAAATTTGGCAAATCAAATACAGAGATCAAAATCACTAACTAAAGAGACCCCTAAAATAAAAATATCTATTTTTCTATGGTATAATAGCAAATAAAGAGAGAAGAAATGGCTATAAATATCATTGCAAACAATAAAAAAGCATATCATGATTATGAAATCCTTGAGAAGTTTGAGGGGGGTCTTATACTCCAAGGGAGTGAAGTCAAAGCACTACGAGCCAAAAGAGCCAATCTCAAAGATGGATATTGCCGATTTATCAAGGGGGAACTCTTTTTGATGAATGTACATATCGCACACTTGGAGACAGCCAATAGAAACTTCGCCCCTGATAGTAGAACACCTAGAAAACTCCTCCTGCATAAAAAACAGCTTGATAAACTCTTTGGGAGGATGGGGAGAGAGAGCTTGACGATAGTGCCACTCATGCTCTACTTCAACGAACGAAATCTTGCAAAAGTGAGTATAGGGTTAGCCAAAGGGAAGAGACTCCATGACAAACGACAAGACCTCAAAAAGAAAACTCTTGATAGAGAAGCACAGCAAGCGATGAAGGCGAAGTATTGATAGAGATTGCCACGCTCTAACCTCACTTTTGATACAATAGACTCAAGAGTATAATTCTAAAGATAAGGATTTGATATGTTTGGATTGTTTGACGCGAAAGAGGAGAGAGATGTTACAATCTTTTTTGGCTCAACTGCTGAGAAAAAAGATGAAATCAGAGAGATCAAGAGCCCTTTTGATGGGAGGGTAGTGAGTGTCGTACCTCTATGTGATGAAGCAGATGCCAAAAGAGCACTGCAGATAGCCAAAGAGGCTACAACAGCTGCGAGGAGATCCCCTCTCTCACAGCGTATCGCTTGGTTAGAAGATGTCGTACATACACTTACACAAGAGAGAGAAGCATTTGCACTCGCTTTGAGCGATGAAGTAGCCAAACCTATCGCATTTGCTCGTATAGAGGTAGATCGCTGTATCGAAACTATCAAGATCACCATAGCAGAGCTTGTCAATCTCCATGGCGAGACGATCCCTACAGATGTGATGCCTAGTGGGAAACAGACGATGGCATACTACCGCAGAGAGCCTGTAGGTGTAGTAGTCTGTATTACTCCATTTAATTTCCCTCTCAACCTCATCGCACACAAGATAGCCCCAGCCTTGGGAGCAGGGAACACAGTGGTTCTCAAGCCTACACCAGAAGCTCCTCGTACAGCCTATATGTTTGCCAAAGCATTCATAGAGTCTGAGTATGCTATAACTGATGCTTTGAGTGTCGTCTATGGAGATGCACAGGTGGGCTCTACACTTGTTCAGAGTCCTATCCCAAGAGTCATCAGCTTCACAGGATCAGTTTCTGTAGGCAAAATCATCACGACACAAGCAGGCATCAAAAAGGTGAGCCTAGAGTTAGGTGGCAATGCGGCGACTTTTATAGACAAAAGTGCCAACCTTCAACTAGCAGCAAAGCGATGTGCCTTTGGAGCATTCTACAATAGTGGACAAGTCTGTATCTCACTCCAACGCATCTATGTGCATGAGGATGTCTATGAAGCATTCGCCCCACTCATGGCAGCTGAAACCAACAAACTCAAAGTGGGCAGTCCATACGAAGAGGATACTTTCATCGGTCCACTTATAGATGATGCGTCCAAACAACGAGCCAAGACTTGGATTGCATCAGCCAAAAACGAAGGGGCAGAAGTGATAGCAGGGGGTGATGATGTAGATGGTATATTCCCACCGACTGTGATGGCAAATGTTACGGATGATATGAAGATCATTTGTGAAGAGGTCTTCGCCCCTATTGTAAGTTTGGTCGCAGTAGATAGCTATGAGAATGCTATGAACAAGATGAATAACTCTCCCTATGGATTGCAATTTAGTATCTTTACAAATGATTTGCAATTGACTCAGAGATTTGTCGATGATGCTCAGTGTGGTGGTGTAGTGGTCAATGATATCCCTACACTTCGTTTTGATGTGCAACCATATGGCGGTAGTAAACTCTCAGGCGTAGGAAGAGAAGGTCCCAAGTGGGCATTAGAAGAGTTCACAGAAGTCAAATCTATTGTGATATGTTAAGGAGAGAGCGTGGATTATATGTTTGAAGCAGGGTTTTTGGGGACAAGAGCTCCATTTTTTATGGATTTTGTGACATTGATAGTGGCTCTATTGCCCTTTTTGATGGGATTTGCAATATGGTTTGCCAAAAAAAAGATGTTTACTCTCCATAAGGCATCACAACTCATACTCTTTGTAGTCTCTCTCATTGTAGTAGGCTATTTCGAGTATGGGGTGCGTGTTGGTGGTGGATTTGAAGCATTTATCAAGGAGAGTTCTCTCTCCACGAGTTTCCTTTTGGGGTTTTTGATATTTCATATCATTATTGCTATAGTGACTCTAATTTGGTGGGCAAAAACTATCATACAAGGAGTAAAATCCGATAAAGATGCTAGTTTACCAGGCAGAGCATCTCTGCAACACCGCAAAGATGGCATGCGTACTATGGTAGGAGTATTTCTCACATCGTTTACTGGTATTTGGGTCTATCTCTTTTTGTTTCTCTATTAAGGTTAAATATATTGCAAGTAGATAGAGTATCACACTTACAACTACTATATGTGTAACATCAAATCATCACAAAGGAAAATAATGCGTAATATATGGATAGTCATTCTGATCACGCTTCAGCTACTTGCTAGAGCAGAGAGCAAAGATCTCACTGCCAAAGAGTTTAGCGAGATGGAGTATCGTACCAAACAAGCAATCGTCAAGATATATACAGTCGCGAAGATACCCAATTATGTAGAACCGTGGAGTAGCTCTATTCGTAGATCAAGCGGATCAGGAGCTATCATATCGGGCAATCGTATCCTCACCAATGCCCATGTCGTCGCCAACAATACATTCATAGAGGTACAGCGATATGGAGAACGCAAACGGTACCGTGCAAAAGTCCTCACTGTTTCGCATCAAGCAGATATGGCACTCTTGGAGGTAGAGGATGGAAAGTTTTTTGAAGGAGTCAAGCCACTAGAATTGGGTAAGCTTCCCTATATAGAACAAAAGGTGGTAGTATATGGCTTCCCTATGGGTGGCAAAACACTCTCAGCTACGACGGGGATTGTCTCTCGTATAGAGCATAATCGTTTTACACATAGTGGTGAATCGTTTTTGGCGATACAGATAGATGCAGCAGTCAATCCAGGTAATAGTGGCGGCCCTGCTATATCTGATGGCAAGATCGTAGGTATCGTGATGCAAGGCATGAGCAAATCGCAAAATATCGGTTATTTGGTACCGACACAACTTATCAAGCACTTCTTAACAGATATCAAAGATGGCAAAAATGATGGCTTCGCAGATCTTGGACTCACGACACAAAAGATGGAAAACCCTACTATCAGACGATACTACAAACTCGATGAGAATGTCACTGGTAACCTCGTCGCCAATCTCGTCTATAACTCTACACTCCAAGGGATCATCAAAGAGGGTGACATCATCACTGCTATCGATGGTCATGCTATAGAGAATGACAATACCGTAGCGTTTCGTCCACATGAATATACAGCGTATCAGTACTACATCGACCAGCATCAACTTGGTGAAAATATCACACTTGATATCATCAGAGATCATAAATCCAAGAAGATAGAAGCAAAATTGATACATACCGCAGATGATATATTGCTTGTCAAAACCAATGAATATGACACAATGCCTCGATACTTTATCTATGGTGGCTATGTATTCTCTCCTTTGAGTCGTAATCTTCTCAGACGAAGTAACCGAAACAAATTGCAACTACAATACTTCGCTACACAGTGGCCAACCAAAGAGAAGAAAGAGGTCGTAGTCTTGCTCAAGGTACTCGCTTCTGATCTCAGCCGTGGCAATTATAATTTTGGATTTTGGCCTATAGAGAAGATCAACGGTGAAACTTTTGATACTTTCAAGAGTTTTTATAAAAAGATGCAAGATTTCAAAGGCGATTTCATCGTCCTAGAGGACAAGGATGGAGCTAAAGTAGTCATAGACCACAAAGAGGCTCTTGCAAATCAAAAGAAGATACTCAAAAAGTATAATATAGAGTTTGATCGCTCGGAGGATTTACGAGGTGATAAGAAGTAGTGAGTATCCAAACGATTTTATACAAGTGAGATAGCCTACACTACAGAGCTGTGGCTACTCGCATAGCTGTCACCCAAGCAAAGTGGAAATTAAATCCTCCTCTATCTCCATCTACATTTAGTATCTCTCCTGCGATATAGAGATTTGGGACTATTGTGGATTCTAGTGTATGGGGGTTGACCTGCTGCGTCTCTACACCTCCGCTGGCTACCTCTGCTCCTTGATATCCTCTGCTTTGTGAGATAGAGAGTTTGAGATTTTTGAGACTATATGTGAGTTTGATAAGCTCTTTTTTGTTGAGCTGTGCTACTGTTTTGGCTTTTGTTTTTGATTGGGCTATGACTCTGGGGATGAGCTTTTTGTTGAGAAAACCTAGGAGCCATATCTCTATGGGTTTGGTATTTGTCTTCTCTACATAAGAGAGAAAGAGATTGATAAGTTGCTCTTTGCTAGTGTCAGGGAAGAGATCTAAGTGGAGTTCGCAATAGCTATACTCTTGCAGTGCACTATTGACATCACGACTGATATCTAATATCGCTAAGCCACTGATACCATAGTTTGTGAAGAGTATATCGCCTCTTTTTTGGGATATGTAAGTGCCATTTGCATAGAATTGTACCTCTGCTTCTATCTTGACCCCACTCACCTCTTTGACCCATTTTTCATCTGAACAGAGCTGTACAAGCGAGGGATAACTAGGGATGATGGTATGCCCTAGAGAGGATGCTATATCTAAGCCTAAACTACTCCCCCCTAGTTGAGGTGCTGCCATAGATCCACAGGCGAGGAGTAGCCTACTCGCTTTGCGTAGAGGATGCAGATCACTCTCTATGATAAAATCTTTTTGATTTTTTTTGACAGCAGTGACTCTATAGGAAGTGAGCAACTGCACGCCCAAAGACTCCGCTTCATAGCGGAGGATCTCTACTACTGCACTCGCTTGCATACTCATAGGGAAGAGTTTATACTCTTTGCCTTCTATGATCGCTATGCCTAGAGAGTCAAAGAGCTGGATGATCCTCTCTGCATCATATCCATCGAGCAGGGAGGCTACAAAGTGGCTATCGTTGGAGTGGTAGCGGTCTACAGTAGGGTAGCGGTTGCCTATATTGCATTTGCCATTGCCACTAGCTAAGATCTTTCTGCCTACTTTACCTTGCTGTTCCAAAAGAGTGACTGATATGCCCCTCCTTGCTGCGAGTATACTGCAAAGTAGCCCACTCGCTCCTGCTCCAATAATAGTCAGAGAGTTCTTTTGCATAGGATAGTAACTCTCAGTTTTTTTGTTTGGGGAGAGCCACGAGTAAGCCTGCCGTGATGACGAGAGTGATACCCAATATAGTCCATATATCAGGGATAGGGTCGCCTAATACTACACCTATGATTACAGCAAAGATAATATTGGAGTAGGAGATAGTCCCTACTATCCCTGCTTTGGTGTACTCATACGCCTTGGTCATCAAGATTTGGGATATTGTCGCGAATATACCAACTGCAAGTACCATAAGCCACTCATCTCCTTGAGGCATAACAAAAGGAGCAAAGAGCATATCAGTAGGAGAAGCATCCATATAAGGAGCCAAGCCCATCAATACTACGGGTCCTATAGTCCCTACACCCATAAATGACAAGACGATCGCTCTCGTATCGTAGTAGCTACGAAGTTCTCGTATCGATGTATAGGCAAGGGCTGCACCTATACCAGAGAATATACCCAAAGCATCATATTTGTCGAGTGCAAAGCCATCTGGTTTGGCAACAAGGATGATCCCTATAAAACCTACTACTATAGCCAATAGGGCTGATTTGTGTAACTTCTCATGGAGAAATAGATAAGCAAATATCGCTACAAATATAGGTGAAGTTTTGTTGTAGGTAACTGCTTCACCAAGTGGAATATATGCCATGATATAAAAATATGCCAAGAGAGCCAAAAATCCCATAGTCCCACGAAAGAGTAGAAGCAAGGGTTTGCCACCTTTCTGTTGGAGTGGTACTCTCCAGAGTGTTACTCCTACGAGTATTACACCTGCTACATTCCGAAAAAATGTGATCTCTATAGGGGGGAGTGCTTCTGTGAGTATCTTGGCAAAACCACCCATCATAGCGAAGCTGAGTGAAGCAAGGAGCATCAGGAGTATGCCTCTATCCATATTTTCTATCTTTTGTCTCATATAATTCCTAATTTTTTGAAAAGTTTATCATTAAATTCTTAGGTTTGGTAACTCTTCGATAGAAAACATTATTGTTTTTAGATAAAATAGATAAAAAAGTATTCCAAATGACGCAATCTCTCCTAGTAGAACGAAATATCACAGAGCAGACAAATCTCATCAATAGTATAGATATGGATGTACCAAATACTGTGCAACCTCTCTTAAACCAACTCTATAGTGGAGCGTATGGTCAATTTTGGTCCTATATACTCTTTGGTATACCTATGGCAAATATATTGGCGGCTATTGGAGTATTTTTGTTTTTCTTGTTTTTGAGGAAGATCTTCACAAAAGTTGTCATGGAGTTTTTTCTCTTCTTGAGTCGAAAAACCAAAACAAGTTTGGATGAGCAGATCATTACTCGACTCAAAGAACCTATACGGTTTGCTTTTATAGTTGTGGGGCTTCATCTCTTTTTTTTACTACTCTTTATCCAATCAGACTCTATTCATCTGGTTTTAGAATCACTGATCATATATACAGTCTTTTGGGCTATCACTTCGCTCATAGAAGCATTTAGAGATTATCTCTTTAATTATAGAAATATAGACAAGCAACACTCAAAAGAGCTAACCTCTTTTATCATCAAAGTTTTCAAGGGAATTGTCATCGCTATAGGGGTGAGTATGGTGCTACACAATTGGGGCATCAATGTGACAGGTATTATAGCTTCACTAGGGTTAGGGGGTCTTGCCTTTGCTTTGGCGGCAAAAGATACAGCCTCCAATCTCTTCGCCTCTATTGCTCTTTTGCTTGATAACTCTATCAGAAATGGAGAGTGGATCAAAGTCGTTGGAGTGGAGGGTGTAGTAGAAAATGTGGGTATGCGTACTACAAAGATTCGTTCATTTGAAAAGTCACTCTATACAGTGCCAAACCATCTCATCGCCAACAATCCTATAGAGAATTTCTCTCGTAGAGGAGTTCGCCGTATTAGAATGAATGTAGGACTGACTTACGATACGAGTAGCAGACAGATAGAAGATATCGTCCAAGATATCAGAGAAATGCTCCAGCACCATCCAAGAATTTCACAAAAAGAGACACTTTTAGTCAACTTCAATGCACTCGCAGAGAGTGCACTCAATATATTTATCTATGCTTTCACACATACAGCACAGTGGAGTAAATATCTCGATATACGAGAAGATATCCATTTGCAAATTATCAAGATAGTAGAGAAGCATGGAGCTGCATTTGCATTCCCATCTCAATCGCTCTATGTGGAGAGTATCGCTGAGAAGTGATTTATCTCTACAATATGGTATAATAACATACGATTAATCGAATGTATTGAAGCTAAAAAGAGAGATTTATGAAAAAAGTAGCCATATTAGGGAGACCAAATGTAGGGAAGAGTTCACTCTTTAACCGTCTAGCACGACAGAGAGATGCTATCACTTCCGATATTTCTGGTACGACAAGAGATATCAAAAAACGCATAGTCACTATATCTGAAAATAGAGATTTTGAAGTGATAGATACAGGGGGGATCGACTACAGTAGTGAACTCTTCAGTAAAGTAGCTGAGCTCTCACTGCGTGCTGCTACTCAGGCGGATCTCATACTCTATCTTGTAGATGGCAAGAGTATACCTCAAGCAGAGGATAAAGAGCTCTTTTATCGTTTACAAGAGTTGCATAAGCCACTAGCACTCATTGTCAATAAGATAGATAATGATAAAGAGGAGGAGCGTTATTGGGAGTTTTTGGAGTTTGGTGCAGATATGACTCTGCCTATGTCTGTGAGTCACAATCGCTACTTCAATGACTTTTATGCTTGGCTAGAGGAGCATATCCCTCCTAGAGTAGAAGCTCTCTCCTTGGAGCCTGAGCAAGAGTTAGATATCTATGAAGAGAGCGTTGAAGAGGTATTTGAAGATATTAACAATAGAGAAGAGCCAGAAGATAAGGAGATCCGTGTAGCGATCATAGGTCGAGTCAATACGGGTAAAAGCTCTCTGCTCAATGCTCTTGTCTCAGATGAACGATCAGTAGTGAGTGATGTAGCTGGCACGACTATAGACCCTATCGATGAGAAGATAGAGTATAACGGCTACGGTATCACTTTCATAGATACAGCAGGTATACGAAGACGCAGTAAGATTGTAGGGATAGAGAAGTATGCACTCAGTCGCACAACAACTATGCTAGAAGATGCCAATCTCGTACTCTTGATCATAGATGCTACTGTGGGTATCACAGAGCTAGATGAGCGGGTAGCAGGATTGATAGAGAAACATAAACTTGCATGTCTTATCGTCATCAATAAGTGGGATATAAGAGAAGAGAAGAGTTATGAAGATACTGTCAATGATATCCGTGACAAACTCAAGTTTCTCCACTATGCACCACTGATTACAATCTCTGCAAAGAGAGGACTTCGAGTGCATAAAATACTCGATCAAATCACAGCGATATATGAGAGATATAAGCAGAGGATACCAACTGCCAAGCTCAACGATGCCCTCCGAGAAGCTATCAATAGACACCACATCCCTTCTCATAACGGTGCAACAGTCAAGATAAAATTTGCTACGCAATATGAGACAAAGCCACCAAAGATAGCTTTGATTAGCAATAGACCTGATGGATTGCACTTTAGTTACAAAAGATATTTGTCCAACTTTATAAGAAGTCGTTTCGATTTTGAGGGTGTACCTCTCGATATAGTAGCAAGAAAACGCGGTGAGAGGTTGGAGGAGTAGTCTATCATGAAGATTTTAGAAAAGAGAACTCAAAGTATCATAGAGTATCTCAGCGAGAACGATAAAACTATCTCTTTTGCAGAGAGTTGCACAGGTGGACGAATAGCAAGTGCATTTACAGCTATTTCTGGGGCTTCTAGCGTATTCAATGGCTCTTGTGTCACCTACTCCAATGATATCAAGCAACAGTGGCTCTATGTGCGTGAAGAGACACTTATCAACTATGGTGCTGTTAGCAAGGAGTGTGTAGAAGAGATGCTTCTCGGGATCAAGGCGATGGCATCTTCTGATTATGCGATCGCAGTGAGTGGGATAGCTGGACCCACAGGGGGAACAGAGCTCAAACCAGTAGGGAGTGTCTATATAGGTCTCTTGACTCCTCAGGCTACCTTTGTCGATAGATTTCAATTTGATGGTTCACGCCAAGAGATACAAGAAGAGGCGACAAGAGTGGCGATTGAGCGATTGGCGATAGAGTTAAATTTGTAAATTTTTATTTTTTTATGAAAAACCCTTGACAAATCAAGTTTTTTGAGATATAATTTCGCCCACTTAATAATTAAGTAGCGTGTGACCCGTTAGCTCAGTTGGTAGAGCAATTCCCTTTTAAGGAATGGGCCCTAGGTTCGAATCCTAGACGGGTCACCACAGATATTATCTTTGGCATATAGTTTATTATTAAGTGTAAAGTTAAATTGGTCGCTTAGCTCAGTTGGTAGAGCGCTACCCTTACAAGGTAGATGTCACAAGTTCGAGTCTTGTAGCGACCACCATAGATATTGTCTTCAGTAAACGGCTCATGAGATTAGTTTCGTTAGTAAAAAGCTGTTATATTTAGTTGCGGTGGTAGTTCAGTTGGTTAGAATACCTGCCTGTCACGCAGGGGGTCGCGAGTTCGAGTCTCGTCCACCGCGCCACTATAGAGATCTTCTTCATCGGATAACTTATGCAATTTATTGCTTTTGTTTTATGTTGAATTTATTGTGTGACCCGTTAGCTCAGTTGGTAGAGCAATTCCCTTTTAAGGAATGGGCCCTAGGTTCGAATCCTAGACGGGTCACCATTAATAATATTTGCAGCAGATGGATCAAAATTTTTTTGTCAGCAAAAAGATTATTATGACTTATATGGACTAGATGACCCTTTCATCTAGTGGCCAAGGATATTGCGTTTTCAACGCAAAGACAGAGGTTCAAATCCTCTAAGGGTCGCCATAATACAATATAACTCAAAAAGAGTTTTGTTGTGACGGTCGCTTAGCTCAGTTGGTAGAGCGCTACCCTTACAAGGTAGATGTCACAAGTTCGAGTCTTGTAGCGACCACCATAGATATCGTCTTCAGCAGACGGCTCACGAGATTAGTTTCGTTAGTAAAAAGCTGTTATATCAGTGATTTTTTAAGCTTATTGAAAAAATAATCTGATAAAATTACAACTCAATTATAAGATGTGCGGTGGTAGTTCAGTTGGTTAGAATACCTGCCTGTCACGCAGGGGGTCGCGAGTTCGAGTCTCGTCCACCGCGCCACACTTTTACAGTCTCCCCTAAAACTTACAAAATTATCTATTTTATATTCTGATGTTGCATATGTTATTATTATATTTTTTTAGGTTCCTTATGGCACAGCGATGATAAATTTTGCTCCATTCTCTATATTTTGGATAGAGATTTCCCCTTTCATCATCTCCTCTATGATACTTTTGGAGATATGTAATCCTAAGCCTGATCCCTCTTTTTTGGTTGTCATGTAGGCATCAAAAATCTTGCCTATGATAGCTTCTGGTATGCCTCCTGCATTATCTTTCAATGAGACAGTGGAGTATCCATCTTGTTGTCCTACAGTGATCTCTATTTTCATATCATCATGAGGATTGAGCAAAAAAGCATCCCTTGAGTTTTGCAAAAGAGCGAGTATTACTTGACTATACTCATTGGGGTATCCATACGCTTCTATCTCTGGATCACCTTTGAGATCTATGGTGATATTCTTTGTAGTGTAGTCACTCCTTACAAGATTCAAGATATTAGATATAGTATCTATGATAGAGAAACTCTCCTTTTGTAAAGATGGATTGAAAAAGTTTTGAAAGTCCAATATCGTTTGGTTGAGATGTGAAGATTGGCTTAAGATATCATCAATTTTTTGAGTAAATAGTTGCTTATCTAACTGCTTTGTATTGTATTTTATCTGTAGAAAGAGACAACTCATATTGATGATATTAAGAGGCTGTTTCCATTGATGTGTGATCATCCCTATAAGCTCACCCATCTGTGCATGACGCGCTTGTAGTTTGATCAGTTTTTGATTTTCTCTATTTTTTTTGATCTCCTCTTGTACGAGACTTTGCATATCTTCATTCAATCTCTTGAGTTGCTTGTTTTTATCTTCCAAATCTTGGGCTATGAGTAGTTTTTCATTACGGTTTTGTAGAAATTTTTGATCTCTTTGTGTCTTCTGCGTGACATCTTCAAAGAGTATTACAAGAGTGCTATAGCTATGATCTGTTGCTTCATTGTGTTTGGCTCTACTTATAGTCAAGTCTATATATCTATCAGGAGACCTATAGATAGTGGGGAGTATAAATCTCTGGAGTTTACCATCAAAGAGCTCTTGCAACTCTTTTTCCAATCCTACAAGCTCTGGGATAAGAGTATATATATCTTCTTTGGATATCTCTAAGCTATTGATGTCACAATATTTTGTTATCTCTTCAGAGTATTCGATGATTTGCAACGCTTCATCAATAATCAAATACTCATAATGGTGTTTTTGATATATCGCTTGAAGTACTTCGTTGATATACATACTTTATCCTTCTTGATCACTCTAATTAGTCTCATGTTTGAGTGCATCTGCGATCAGTTCAACAGGGTTTTTGAAGACTACATCTACATCTGATTGGTGTAGAGAGTTGCTGATCTGCATACGACAGGCACTACACTCTGCACTTACTATAGAGGCTTTTGTATCTGCGATCATAGCGGCTTTTGGTTTCCCCGCTGCTTCGGCGAGATGGTATTTTTCTGTCTGCATTGTCACCCCACCAAAGCCACAGCATCTATCAGGATCACTCATCTCCACTATTGTGTAGTTTTGAGAGAGTAGTTCTCTAGGCTCTTTGTGTATAGCTTGGACTTTTTTCGCATGACAAGCATCATGATAAGTGATCGTTTCAGCTATCGTTTTGCCTTTTTGAGCTTTAGATTTTTGGTTGAGACGCTCTTTAAGGTCTGTATTTTGTTCTAACCACTCAGTCGCCATGAAAATCTTTTTGTTCAACTGTTTTGCTCTATATGCCCAATCTTGCATCTCATTGTTATTGAAAAAGAGTTCCCAATCATGTTTGATCATCGCACTACATGTCGCCTCTGGGATGATGATCGCCTCTACACTATCAATAAAACTCTCAAAATACTCTATATTTTTCTTGGTAAGCTTCTCTACAGTATAGGAGTCGCCTGTAAAATATGCAGGGGCTCCACAGCAGAGCTGATCTTTGGGGATGAAAGCATCTATCCCTAGCTCATCGAGTATCTCTATGAGACTATCTCCTACTGTTGTATAGTTGTAGTTAGCAAGACATCCTATGAAGATCGCTACGCGTCGTTTGCCTCCATGGTCTATCTCTTCTGGATAACTGTTGAGAAAACTTCTTTTGCCCAGAGATGGAAGGAGCCTGCCACTCTTGATGATAGGCATCTTGAAGCGAGGGATGATACCACCTCGTTTTGTATCTTCACTAAAGCCACAGGTTTTAAATGTATAACCGAGCTTCATCATCACATCCATAAGCCACCTATGGCGAAGCAGTGTAAAAAATATTCGCTTAAACCATGCGATACCGAACTTCTCAGCTATATCTACACGCACCTCCTCTATCACCATATCAGTAGGCAAGGAGTTGGGACAGCTCTCTACACAAGCTGTACAGAGGAAACAGCTCTCAAATATATCTTTCGCATTTTTATCTAACTCCAAATCTCCTCGTTGATACGCACCAAGTAGATCGATAAATCCTCTAGGAGAGGTCGCTTCATCGGGGTTGATTTGGTGGATAGTACATACGGGGATACACTTACCACACTTGATACACGCATCACTTGTTTCGCTAAAATTGAAAATATCTTCAAGCTTTTTCAATTATTCTTCCTTCATCTTGATATAGTCTTGCATCATACTATATTTTTATAAAAAGAAAATATTTTTCTCTTTAATCTTGATATCATCTTCCAAAGTCATTGGATGTTGTTAGCAAATTTATCTCTCTGCTTTGATGATGTCATACGCTTGGTTGAGTTCTTGCATCTTGGCTGTTGACTCTTCTATATAGGCTGCATCTTTATCTTGTGACGCTATAAGGTCTGGATGGTATTGTCGTACCTGTTTTCTATATATCTTTTTGATACTACTCATATCATCTTCTTGTTTGACTCCTAGGATTTCATATGCCTCTTCGAGACTCATGCTTTGTTGTTGATTTTGAAACATGGTTTCAAATCGGCTCACCATAGTGTCATACTCACTTGTCGTGATATTCAGAGCATCGGCGATAATATGTAAAACTCTCTCTTCGTCCACATTGACTCCATTGCCTACAAATGCAAGTTGGAGCAAAAATTCCATATATTGTTTGCGTTTAAATCTCCCATAGCCAAGGAGTTTATTGAGAGCTTCTGCTATCTCCTTTGTATCATGATGCTTCTCTTTCTCTTCATTGAAAATCTCTTTGAGAATAGCTCTTACTCTCTCTTTTTGTGGGAAAACCTTGGAGATATCATCAAACATGATACCGATAAGCTCTGCTTCTAACTCATCGACTCTCCCATCTGCTTTCGCGACTTTGGCAACAAGTGCGATAAAGAGTCCCAATTCACTCTTGCTAAATGTCTCTTTGGAACGAGCTGTTTTTATGAGTCTCTTTCTTGCATATATCTTATATACTCTAAATGCTACATAGAGAGAAGCCAAAACGATAAGTGTTATGCCTATATTGGCAATAAATATATAATAGATAAGCACTAAGAATAGAGCAAGATAGAGCCATTTTTTTATTGTTTTCATTTGATTTCCATTGATTGTAAACTTTGGGCTTATTATAGTATATATAGATTAAGGCTCATGTAAAAAGTAGTGAACTATTAATGTTAGGAGTTGTTTTTGGGAAGTTCCTAGGGGTAGTCTTATATAGGAAATGCTCCTCCTCACAGAGAGGAGGTGAGCGGGGGAGATGGATCTATTTAGCTAAAGCTGCTTTAGATGCATCTGCTACTTTTGTGAAGCTCTCAGGAGCATTCATCGCCATATCAGCGAGGATTTTTCTATCTAGTTCTATATTTGCAAGTTTGAGACCATGCATAAATGTTGAATAGTTCATATCGTTGAGTCTTGCAGCTGCATTGATTCTCACGATCCATAGTCTTCTGAAATCTCTCTTTTTTTGTCTTCTATCTCTATAAGCATATACCAAAGATCTCTCTAATTGCTCTTTCGCTTTTCTAAAGTGTTTTCTTCTTCCGCTATAGAAACCTCTGGCTTGTTTTAATAGTTTTTTATGTCGTCTACTTCTTACGACACCTGTTTTTGCTCTCATGGTTTTCCTTTACCTTATGACTTTGTACGAAAATTCGTATAGTTGTAGGTGACAAACATTATCTCTGCTTGCACTTGCCCCTTATCGGGGGAATAGCTATTGTATGATATACCTCTCTATGCTAGAGGGGTTTTTAGTTGATCATCTCTTTGATGTTTTTAGCATCTACAGCATCTACATGTTTTGGTGATCTCATTTTTCTATGATGTCCACCATCTACTTTGGTGAGGATGTGACTTCTATATGCAGTCCCTCTTTTGATCTTGCCGCTTTTTCTGACTTTGAAACGCTTTACAGCGCCTTTTACACTTTTCATTTTAGGCATTTTGACTTCTCCTTTGCAAATTTTAGAAAATGGAGCGTATTATATCTAAAAGTTATTAATATCTACTGATTTTGTATTGGAGACGATCATAGAAAATCGGCGTAGAGTGTCGGAAGGTAGAGATAGGCGGTGAGTAGGAGGAGGAGAGTTCCAAAGAGTAGTATCCATATCTTTCGAGGATGTTTGGCGATAAGATATCCACTAATTAGCCCTGATATCAATCCACCAGCATGGGCACTGACATCAATATTTGGAATCGAAAATCCTAAGATAAGATTGATCCCTATAATCAGAGCAAAATCTTTCATAAATTGTTGGGCATGCTCACCCAATTGTTGTCGATAAGCAAAAAAATATCCAGATAATGCTCCAAAGAGTCCAAAGATCGCACCCGATGCCCCTATAGCTACAGTCACTGGATGAAAATAGATTGAGACTACTCCACCCAAAATACCCGTCATAAAATATAAAAAGAGATAGAGACTCGCAGAGAAATAGATCTCAGTAGGGCGACCAATAATATAGAGTGAAAACATAGCGAGCGGATACTCCACAAGCTTTAATTCCGACTGTCCCAGCCGTACTGAATCTAACGATTGATTATCTCGTTAGGTTTGTGTAATTATAGTATAATTACATAAGAAAGTCAAGGCTTATGCCTTGCAGCTTTCAACCCAACCGCTGAAGACGATTGGGATTTCAGCTGTTGGGTATTAAATTTTCTGATATCCTCTATCATACTTCTCTCATAGAGATGATTGCAGTCGCAAATATGACTCCATCTATGCCCATTTTGGCGTATCTCTCTATCTCATCTTCACTCTCTATCTCCACAACTACCTGCGTATCGAAGAGATAGTGCTGGGCAAGGGCTTGTATCTCACTCGCCTTTTTAGGAGGAGTTATGATATACCCGACATTGAGTAGATTGGCAAAAATAGCGTGCTTGATCTCATCTACTCTCAGTGCTGTGGGGAGTGCCTCTCTTTGGCAATAGTGTAGCAACTCTATGGAATGCTTCATATCATCAAAGAGGAGGATAGAAGCTGGCTTCGTCTGTTTGATCGCAAGGAGAGAATCTATCTCTACAAAATCCTCACTCTCTATCCAAGGATGCCCAAAAATTTTCATATGCTTGACTCGCTTTCGTTTTGTCTATTCCAAGATTTTATTCAATTAAATCCTTTTTAATCTAGTTTGTGCTAAAATTCCGCCCAAATACTTCCCCTGTGTTACAAATAACAACACTTTTCAGAAGTAAATTATTATCCCCTAGGAAACAATTATGGAACAAACATTATCAATCATCAAACCTGATGCTGTAGCAAAAAATGCTATAGGAGCAATCCTTGCGAGATTTGAAGATGCTGGATTGAGAATCGCAGCAACAAAAAAGATCCAACTTAGCAGAGCAGAAGCAGAAGCTTTTTATGCAGTACATGCTAAGCGACCTTTCTACGGTGAGCTTGTAGATTTCATGGTCTCTGGTCCTGTTGTAGTGACAGTACTTGAGGGTGAAAATGCTATGGCAAAAAACAGAGAACTTATGGGTGCAACAGACCCAAAAGAGGCAGAAGCTGGTACCATCAGAGCTGATTTTGCAGAGAGTATTGATGCAAATGCAGTACACGGAAGTGATTCTGCCGAGAATGCAGCGATAGAGATAGCATTTTTCTTCGCACAAAAAGATATTAGCTAAGCGCTCTGAATGAAGATACTATTTGACAAAGTTGGTCATACTCCCAAGCCATTTCATTTGGATGAGGGTGGAGTACTCTTTGAGGGGACACTGCAAAAGAGTGGACATCATAGAGTTGAGCTTCTTGGAGATATCAAGGGGGATGTAGATATCATTTGCAACCGATGTGGATGCTCCTTTACTACACCTTTTGATAGTAAACTGAAACTTACACTTAGTGATCAGATAGTAGAAGATAAAGTAGATTTGGATATAATCGAATTTTTAGATGCGACGATAGATATAGCTTTCATACTCAATAGTGAGATAACGGCACTTCAAAGTGAGTATCACTACTGTAAAGAGTGTGAGGGGAGTGATGAGATATTTGAGATGGAATTTTAATTCCAAAATATATAAATTTAAAAGGATAAAAAATGGCAGTACCTAAGAGACGCGTAAGTAAAACAAGATCAGCAAAGAGAAGAACACACTATAAATTGACACTTCCAAGACCAGTCAAAGATGAAGATGGGACATGGAGAATGCCACACCACATGAACATGACAACAGGCGAATATAACTCTTAATGAGACGAAAAAATGCACAGAAGAGTCCGATAGAAGAGCAAAATCCAGCCATCAAAATAGCCATAGATGCTATGGGTGGAGATTTTGGTCCTGAGCCTATCGTCGATGGTGTTGTACAAGCACTCAAAGAGCGAGCTTTTCTTCCTATTCTTGTAGGTGACAAAGAGGAGATACTCTCTTTGCTCCCCACAAGTTTCATCTCTAGAGTAGAGATAGTAGATGCCTCTGATGTGATATCTATGAGCGATCAAGCCACCAATGCCCTGCGTCGAAGAGAATCCTCCATATACAAAGCAGTAGAGTTAGTACGAGAGAAAGAAGCAGATGCAGTAGTTTCAGCTGGTCATAGCGGTGCTACGATGACTTTGGCAACTTTGAGAATAGGTCGTTTGCCACATATATCCAAGCCAGCACTTGCTACTTTGATGCCAAATCTTGGTACAGATAAGACTCTTGTTTTGGATGTAGGAGCAGTTGTGGATTGTAAAGCACAAAATCTCTATGAATTTGGTGCTATGGGTGAAGCCTATGTGCAGAAAATCATGGGTGTACCGAAACCTATAGTAGGACTACTCGCCAATGGCGCTGAGTCTAGCAAAGGAAACGAACTAACAAAAGAGGCATTTAAACTTCTTGAAAATTTGAATGGTTTTGTCGGTAATGTAGAGGGACGAGATATCTTCAATGGCTCTGTCAATGTAGTAGTATGCGATGGCTTTACAGGCAATATCTTGCTCAAAGCAAGTGAAGGTGTTGTATCGACTATATTTAGTATGATGAAACAGCATATTCGCAAGTCACTCCCCGCAAAATTTGGTGCATTGTTGATGAAAAAGAAAGTATTTGCTACCCTCAAAAAAGAGGTTGATTACGAAGAGTATGGTGGAGCTCCTCTGCTTGGTGTCGATGGCTGTGCTATCGTCAGTCACGGGAGTAGCAGTGCCAAAGCTATCAAAAATGCTATCTTCCAAGCGATTAGTTATACACAATCAGATGTCAATGCTACTATTGAAGCACTGCTCACGCAGAGTAATAACACAAGCAAAAAATAGAGTGAATAGGCGTAACTCCTACTCACTTTATAGTAATTACTTATATATCCACCCAATTTCTACATAACTCTTAAAATATTATGGTAAAATAAATCAATATTTATGCAAGGATGTCTATGTCATTATCTACACCAGTGTATGCCTCTTTCTCTTCTATAGGTGCATATGTTCCCCAAAAAATTTTAAGTAACAGTGATTTGGAAACCATGGTTGATACCACTGATGAGTGGATCACGAAACGAACAGGTATCAAAGAGAGGCGTATCGCAGCTGATGATGAGTTCACAAGTGATATGGGAGCCAAGGCTGCCCAAAAAGCAATAGATAGAGCTCAGATAAGCAAAGATGATGTAGATCTTGTCATCTGTGCTACAGTGACTCCCGACTACTTCAACATGCCCTCAACAGCTTGTATCATCTCTGATAAATTAGAGATTCGTAATGTCCAAGCTTTTGATATCTCAGCTGCTTGTAGTGGATTTGTCTATCTCCTCACACTTGCCAAAGCTTTTATAGAGTCAGGAATGAAAAAAAATGTTTTGATCATCGGTGCAGAGAAGTTCTCTTCTTTTGTGGATTATAGTGATAGAGGCACTTGTATACTCTTCGGTGATGGTGCAGGTGCAGCTGTGATCACGGCTACTGACAATAAAGAGAAAGCCATGATAGATATCCATGCCTCTGCTGATGGTGCTTATGCTGATTTTTTGGTGACTCCAGCCCCTGGAAGCGTCAACCCAGCAAGTCAAAAGGTGATAGATGAGGGTCTCAACTTTGTACGCATGAAGGGTAATGAGACTTTCAAGCTCGCGGTCAAGACACTTACCAAAGATGTCATAGAGATATTGGAAACAAACAATATCAATGCGGCAGACATCCCACACTTTGTACCGCACCAAGCCAACTATCGTATCATCAAAGCAGTCGGTGATGCCCTCAAGATGCGAGAAGATCAAGTAGTCCTCACAGTAGGAAAATATGGGAATACTTCAGCAGCCTCTATACCAATGGCTATCAATGATATCTATGAGTCAGGTAGACTCAAAGAGGGAGAGTTGATGCTCCTTGATACTTTTGGTGGTGGATTGACTTGGGCAAGTGCCTTGCTTCCTTTTGCAGGGAAAAGTATAGAGAAGTGTTAATCCTATAGATGAGGATTGCATTTATAGGAGATATTGTCGGCAGACCTGGTAGGAGTATCATCGGCAAATATCTCACACGCTTGAAGCAAGAGCATTGTGTAGATTTCGTCATAGCCAATTATGAAAATGCAAGTCACGGCTTTGGTCTCACAGAAAAAAACTGCAAAGAGCTTCTAGGCTATGGTATAGACATGATGAGTGGTGGCAACCACAGCTTTGACAAAAAAGAGATCCTCACACTCTTTGATACTTATCCCCTCATCCGTCCTATCAACTATCCTCAAGCTACAGCAGGTGAAGGTCTCTTCAAAACGACACTTCTAGGCAAAGAGATAGCTATCATCAATCTGATGGGTTACTATACAATGCCGATGGTAGATAACCCCTTTACGATGATCATAGATGTTGTCTCACAGCTAGAGAGTAGAGGTATCAAACATATTATCATAGATATGCATGCAGAAGCGAGCAGCGAAAAACTTGCTCTGCTTTATATGCTCAAAGATAGAGTGAGTGCGATATTGGGGACACATACACATGTCGGCACAGATGATCTCCAGATACGCTCAGGGTGTTGCTATGTCACTGATGTAGGTTTGACTGGTTGCAGGGACAATGTCATAGGTATGGAGAGTGAAGTGCCTATACGACGATTTTTAGAGGGGGTAGGAGGTCACTTCAATGTCCCTGATCACTGCGACTCTATCCTCCAGATGGTAGTTTTCGAGCTAGATGATGATGGTCGATGTAGTGATGCTCAAAAGATTAGAGTGCTTGATGACAAGAGGAAATTTGTGAGTGAAGCTTTGGTGGAGAAGTAGACTTTCTCCTCTTTTTTTATGTGCTTTTATTGTGATTTAAGAATTTTTATACTTTTCTCTTCACTGTGACTTTTTTGGGATTAAAAAGGGAAATGAGCTCTTCTACCATTGGTTCTTTGAGTATACTAGAGGGTTCTTTCTCTTTTGCTGCTTCTGTTGTGCCTGCTGGAGGCATGATACAGCTACTTTTCATCTCTATATCTTCTATCATGGAGCCACCTATATCGGGACTCTCTTGTGAAGGCGTGACCTCTTCTACGAAATCTGCATAGCTCTCTTCGCTTACCGTAGGCATGGGTTCGTCTATTGCTCCAAATCCTACTGTGGTTCCAAACTCTTCT
>CBEUND010000015.1:0-33546 GCA_965544395.1 uncultured bacterium
GAGAAAAAAGCTCAAGCTATCTCAAGTGTAAGCTTGTTAATTCCTCTGATTTGTTATGTGTTCGATTGAAGTGGAAATCTTTCAGGGTGTTCTATCATCTCCAAACTTAAGTCTACATCCAAATTTTCCCAATATAGATGCCCTTCTCCAAAACTCTCAACTTTTGTAATATCATTTATTGTTTTATCTTTAAACCATGGAAAATTATCATAAGATAGAAAAAATTCTTTTTCATTTGACAATATCCATAATCCATGACTTGATATATTAGTTACTTCCGTTTCCAAAATGTTCCTCCCACGCGTTAATAAAATCTTCATAATGTTCTTCAATTATTTTCTCAATTTCGTTCAGTTCTTTTCTTGATAATTTATAATTTTTTGCTAATTCAATTTGAGGGTCAAGCCAAAATTTAGCTTCACCTTTTTGACATTGTATATGAATATGTTGTCTTAATTCTTCTCTTGAGAAGAAAAAGAAACGATAACCCTTAACTTTTAATACTGTTGGCACTTACACCTCCTAGTTGTTTTTGTTATTTCATTTTAACATATTTTGCTAGTCTAATCCCTTTACTGATTTTGGCATGATACTTTATTCCAATTTCTTCCAACTCTACAATTTCACTCATTGAACAAGTACAACTAAACCCAAACCCCCACCGTTCAATCTCCACTTTTATAATAAACTTCTTGCAAAAAGCAAATAGAGTAAAAGTGAAATATCTTGAAGTATACCACCCCCCCTTAAACTATTGTTAAGTACTGCTTAATTTTTAGAGATATATCGCTATCAAATCGTTTGGCAATGCCAAACCTACTGTAATCCAAGATGGTGGAAACGAACGAAGAGAAAAATGGGTAAGAGATAGTGAATATTTTTGTTTTTATGAAAGTATTGTGAGATTTAAATCGTATGGAGCGGGCGAACGGGATCGAACCGTCGACCCTAACCTTGGCAAGGTTATGCTCTACCGCTGAGCTACGCCCGCATATTCCATAGTTGTAAGATTTTGTGGAGCGGGAAACGAGACTCGAACTCGCGACCCTCAGCTTGGAAGGCTGACGCTCTAGCCAACTGAGCTATTCCCGCCTAAATCTATAAATTGTATATTGATTGCAATATAATTATTGAAACCAAATGGTACCGCAGGGCGGATTCGAACCGCCACGCCCGAAGGCAGAAGATTTTGAGTCTACCAAGTCTACCAGTTCCATCACTGCGGCATAGACATTTTGTAAATGTGAGCGGAAGTATACACAGTATAGCCTTAAAAAATACTGAATGTTAAGAAATTTACTCTTCTCCTGAGAAAAAATGGTAAATTGTATCTGTTGATTATATCTCAAATTGCCATAAATTAAAAGCCCACTTAGATTAATTTGTTATAATCGCAGTAAAACTTAGGGGTTTGCTTGAAGAGTACTATTATTATCACAGCTACTATCTTTATATACTTAGCTTTTTCTACAATATTTCAAGATACGAAATTGGCAGGTAGTATAGGTTCGACAATAGGAAGTACCAATATCAAATACTTTGGGTATTTGGCATATGCCAATATCTTTATACTCTTCTATCCACTCTATAGGGCTTTTAGAGATCCTGCTTTGTTGAAAGATGTTGAATTTTATGCAGGGTGGCTACTCTTTTTTGTATCTATGATGATACTTCCTGCACTCATTTTTGATATGCCAGCAAGTGGTGTCATCTCAGATGATATCTCTCATTTTCTCTTTCCTCATATCGGTGAAGCGGGTTTGTGGCTTTTTTGGTTGATGTCATTTTTGATTTCACTCCTCTTTATCATCGATGATGATGTGAGTTTCGAATGGCTCAAAGATATGATTGTAGATCTCTATCACTCTTTCTCATTCCCGAGAGTTTCTCTCTCTTTTTCTACACTTTTACCCAAGATAAAAAGCCTCTTTAGCAGTGATTTAAAGGGAGCGGCTTATGGTGATATACTCATGCCTACTGCTGTAGAGAGTGCCAAAAATACAAAAAAGAGTCCAACAAATAGTATAACACAAGAGAGAAAGAGTCAACCAAAAGAGATCCAAAAACCAAAAGAGATCCAAAAGAAGAAGAGTTCGAGAGAAAAAGCTATCGAAACTATAGAGACTCATAACAATAATAAGACTACAAATAGTACAAAAAAGAGTGAAACACCTAAACTCATTACAAACTCTAGTGTGGAAATCGTAGAAGAGTTAGAGGAAAACTCTAGGATTTTGGATACCATAGAAAAAGGAAATATAGCCAAACCAAAAAATTTCAAACTTCCCAAATTGGATTTTTTACAAAAGGTGACCAAAAAATCCAAAAGAGTCGATGAGGCTGAGATCGATAGAAAGATAGGGGAGCTACTTGATAAGCTAGGGAGATTTAAGATAGAGGGGGATGTCACTCGTACTTACTCTGGACCACTTGTCACTACCTTTGAATTTAAACCAGCACCTAATGTCAAGGTTTCAAAGATATTAAATCTTCAAGATGATTTGGCAATGGCATTGAGTGCAGAGACCATACGGATACAAGCCCCTATCCCTGGACGCAATGTCGTGGGCATAGAGATACCAAATGACTCTTTTGACACTATCTATCTGCGTGAGATTTTAGAGGGGAAACTCTTTAAAGAGTCCAAATCTCCTCTCACCATCGCACTAGGCAAAGATATAGTAGGGAAACCTTTTATCACAGATCTCAAAAAGCTTCCGCATTTGCTCATAGCAGGGACTACAGGTAGTGGGAAATCAGTCGGTATCAATGCGATGATACTCTCTTTGCTCTATAGGAATGATCCTGATCAACTCAAACTTGTACTCATAGATCCAAAAATGTTGGAGTTTTCTATCTACAATGATTTGCCACACCTCCTCACACCTGTCATCACAGAGGCAAAAAAGGCTATATCTGCATTGGCAAATCTAGTTTCAGAGATGGAGAGACGCTATAAACTCATGGCGGAAAATAAAGTTAAAAATATAGATACTTACAATGAAAAAATGCAAAAAGAGGGCATGGATACGATGCCTTATATTGTTATATTTATAGATGAACTTGCTGACCTTATGATGAATGGGGGTAAAGAGGTAGAGTTCTCTATCGCACGGCTTGCACAGATGGCAAGAGCAGCAGGCATCCACCTCATAGTAGCAACTCAACGCCCAAGCGTAGATGTCGTCACAGGACTTATCAAGGCAAACCTTCCATCGAGATTGAGTTATCGTGTCGGACAACGCATCGACTCCAAAGTCATATTGGATACCATGGGTGCAGAGAGTCTATTGGGGAGAGGTGATGCTCTCTTCACACCTCCTAGCAGTGTAGGAGTTGTCAGGCTCCATGCCCCTTGGAATACAGAAGTAGAGATAGAAGTGATAGTAGAGTTTATCAAAGCACAAAGAGCACCTAATTATGATGAGAGTTATTTGATGATATCAGGCTCAGAAGATGTGAGCGGAAAGACAGCTGATACTATCGAACTCGATGCACTCTACCCTCAAGCCAAAGATATCGTACTCGAAGAGAAAAAGACTTCTATATCCTATCTCCAAAGAAAATTACAGATAGGATATAATAGATCAGCCAATATAATCGACCAATTGGAAAAAAATGGTATTTTAAGTGCCCCTAACCACAAAGGTAACAGAGAGATACTATAACCTCCCAAAAATAATTCTACCCACTTGACTTCTCCTTGTGAAGTTTTCTAATTAATATTTATATCTATATATGCTACAATCATCTCATAATTAATAGAAGGAAGAAGCAATGAGTGTATTTTTGAAATATTTTGTGGAGGTTCTTGCAAAAAAATATATAGATTTTTCAGGAAGAGCTTCTCGAAGTGAATTTTGGTTCTTTTTACTCTTTTCTATACTATTATTAAGTATAACATTGGGTATAGATGTGGCTCTTTATATATATGATCTCAATCCACAGTTTATTTCAGATTTTTCATCTTCTCTACCTTATTTTCCTCTAGTGACTCTACTCTTTGTAGTGTTGCTACTTATTCCATCTATTGCTCTTATCGTTCGCCGTATTCATGACATAGGCAAGAGTAGTATATGGGTTCTTTTGGTTTTTATTCCTCTCATAGGTTTTTTTGCATATCTTTACTTTGGACTCAAAAAAACTCAAGATAACGACAAAGAAGATAGTTCCAAATCAGGTATATTTGGCAAAATATTGATGCTCATTTTGACACTGCTCATCGCAGGTGTAGCAGCCCTCTACTATTTTATGGAAGATCAATTCTTAGCACAACTCAAATCAATAAAGTCACAGATTACTCAAATCGTGACACAAGGAAATTTAGAAGAAACAAATTTGATCACAATCCATACTCCTCTCCTTGAAAAATATACATTAGAGCGTGGCAATATAAGACTCTGCACACCCAAAAAAGAGAAAAAGAACAGTGCTTTCTCACCAATTATTGCTCAAGGCTATAGTAGTGACTATAGCTGTGTCAATGAAAAGTGTGCCATATCTATAGATATAGAAGATCCAAATGTCTATCCAAAATCTATAGAAGTCTACACAACCAATGCACAAGGTCTCTGCAAAAAAACAAACTTGAAAATGAACAAGCCAATACTCAATGGATATGAAGCCCTCGTGACCATCACGCCTAAACTCCTTACTCAGCTCAAAGTAACTGACAAATCATACAAATTTATTCCAAAGGGGACAAGTAACTTCAAACAAATCAAACATGGAGATTTGGAACAATTGAAACTTAACTATAACAAAGTACAAGCTCAAGAGAGACTCTCGATCGATACTATACCGAGAGTTAAACTCATCTTTGAGAAACAGAAGAGAAAAGATGATCCATATAGAGAGTTACAAATAATTAAAAATGAAATTTTGCAACTGAAAAAAAAGCGACAAAATCTTCTTGAGAGGCTTGACTAGTTTTTCAAATCAAGATAAACTACACAAATAAACATATAAGGAGTAGTAGAGATGCAAGAAGATATACATGTTGATAAGATTACAATGGATAAGGCAAAAGAGGCTATATATAAGCTCAAAAACTTAAATTGTGCAGAGGATGATGTCTTCTATCAAGCGATGGAGGAGGTATTACTCTCTATAACACCACTCTACCTCTCCGATCCAAAATATAAGAAAAATGCTGTAGTCAAAAGATTGATCAATCCTGATAGGATTATCAAATTCAAAGTTGAGTGGTTTGATGACAACAACCATATACAAGTCAACACAGGCTATAGAGTACAGTTCAATAATGCACTAGGACCGTACAAAGGTGGCTTGCGATTTCATCCATCAGTCAATGAGGGTGTATTGAAGTTTTTGGGTTTTGAACAGATACTCAAAAATGCACTCACTGGTCTACCTATAGGTGGGGCCAAGGGTGGGAGTGACTTTGACCCCAAAGGTAAAAGTGACTTTGAAGTGATGCGATTTTGTTCTGCATTTATGAAAGAACTTCATAAATATATTGGTCCAAGGATGGATGTGCCTGCTGGTGATATAGGTGTGGGTGGTCGGGAGATAGGTTATCTCTTTGGAGAGTACAAGAAGATCACTTCTAGCTTTGATGGGGTGTTGACAGGTAAACCATTCTTTTTTGGTGGGTCACTCTTGCGTCCACAAGCGACTGGGTATGGTGTCGTCTATTTCACAGAGAAGATGCTAGAGGTCGAAGGCAAAGAGGATCTCAAAGGTAAGACATGTACAGTCAGTGGTGCTGGTAATGTAGCACTCCATACTATAGAGAAACTCTACCAATTAGGTGCTATACCAGTGACTTGTACAGACTCAAAAGGTACGATATATGATGCTAGAGGTGTCGATCTGGAACTTCTCAAAGATATGAAGTTTAAGCGGCGGGTATCATTAGAAGAGTATATCATCAAACACCCTGAAGCACAATATATCCCAGTGGCTGACTATCCAAAAGATGGACATGCAGTATGGCATATAGCCTCTTATGCTGCTTTCCCTTGTGCAACCCAAAATGAGCTCACAATAGTAGATGCCAAAGCACTTATAGACAATGGTGTCATCTCTATATCCGAGGGGGCAAACATGCCATCTACTACAGAAGCTATCAATATGTTTTTGGAAAACAAGATATGCTTCGCTCCTGCAAAAGCAGCCAATGCTGGTGGTGTAGCAGTGAGTGAGTTTGAGATGAGTCAAAATGCCCAAATACAACGATGGAGTGCCCAAAAGGTCGATGCGAAACTCAAAGAGATTATGGTTGAGATATGTATACGTGTTTCAGATACAGCCAAAGAGTATGGTGTAGAGAGCAACTATGTAGATGGTGCTAATATCGCTGCATTTAAAAAAGTTGCAGATGCTATGATTACAGAGGGGGTTTAGATTTTTATGTTTGAGATTATTTCAATATTGCTACTCTTGGCTATGTCATTGAGTATGGTTCGTCTACTCAAGGGTCCCACTCTCAGTGATAGAGTGATAGCTTTTGATGTCATCAGTGTGATGTCGGTGTCACTTCTAGTTGTGTTGTCTCTCTATTTCAAAAGAGCCATCTATCTTGATATCGCACTGGTATTTGGTGCTATAGGTTTCCTCGGAACGACTATTTTTGGACGATATATTGAAAAAGGTATATAGATGTTGACATATATAGGTTTTCTCTCTCTTTTTTTGGGGATGCTCTCATTTCTCATCTCCGCTATAGGTCTGTTGCGTATGCCAGATCTCTATACGAGGATGCATGTCGGAGCTAAAGCACCCACTATGGCAACACTTTTGGTGATCTTTGGAGCCATCTGTATAGAGCCATCTTGGGCACCCAAGCTTATACTTTTGGCTGTGCTGATACTCCTCACCAATCCACTCTCATCTTCCGTAATAGCGAGAGCTTCACACAAGATAGGAGTCAAGCATCTCAATCCACATGATATAGATGATTTGGCAGAGATACAAAAGGATCAAAAGTGACAGGTCTCATAATATTGGCAACATTTATCGCGATAGTTGTCGTCGCCTTTGCCACTGTAGTACAGAGACGCATTCCTGATGCTATCGTACTCTTTTTGGGTATGGGGTTGGGGAGTGTGGTACTCTTCTTTGTTTTTCAAGCACCAGATATCGCTTTGACAGAAGCAGTTATCGGTAGTGGGATTAGCTCTGTGATTTTCCTCATGGCACTTAAGCATTTAAAGGTTTCAAATGAATTTTAAACGAGATATACCTATACAGAGTTATAGTGGATTTGCTATCTCTGCTCTTTTTGTTTTGACGGTTATCAATATCATACTGCAAAACATGCCACAAAATATGCAAAGAGCAGGAGATACACTGCTCAAACTCAATGCCCACGAAGGTGTCGCCAATGCTGTAACCACAGTCGTCGTCTATTTTCGTGGATTTGATACCCTTGGTGAAGTTTCAGTTTTGTTTATAGCAGCACTAGGTATAGGGCTTATACTCTCATCACACTCCCAAGCATACGATAGAGTAGAGAGTAGTTTCATGCTCAAAACAGCGGCAAAACTCCTCTTTCCTATCATTACACTCTTTGGTATCTATGTGATGGTTTATGGGCATTTGAGTCCTGGTGGTGGATTTCAAGGGGGTGTCATCATTGCTAGTGGCGTATTACTCTTACTGATATCTTATCAAGATTTTGAACTCTCTCATAGATTTGTCTCTGCGTTGGAGACGCTTGCTGGTGTGAGTTATGTCTTGATAGGTTTGATGGGTTTATGGCTACTCGATAGTTTTTTGGGCAATTTCTTGCCTCATGATATATCACAGATGGGTATGCTCATCAGTGGTGGTATCATACCGCTTATCTATATCATAGTGGGTATCAAGGTTGGCAGTGAAATGAGTCTCATAGTACAAAATTTACTCAAAAGGAGTGATGATGATTGATGCGTTATTTGCTTATCTCAATCAAGAGAGTGTGATAGATATGATAGTCACAATTGGTTCAATGCTACTTTTTTCTATAGGTCTTTTTGGGCTACTCTCTCAAAAACACATCATCAAACTCTTTATCTCTATAGCGATTATGGAGACGGCAGTATTTCTCTTTTTTGTGGGAAGTATCTTTGTGCGAGGTTTTACAGCACCGATATTGGGTGATGGCTATGATAAGTTTATCTCTATGAATGACCCTATACCTCATGCGATGATATTGACAGCTATCGTTATAGGCATGGCAGTCTTTGCACTCGGTGTAAGTTTTGCTATAGAGTATTACAAGCTTACTTCAGTGACAGATATAGATAAAATGAGTGAGATGAGTCGATGAGTAGTTTATACTTTATAGCACTTCCGCTACTCTTTGGTTTTGCAGTGCCTATTATCACACGATTTGGCAAAAATAGTGTAGCCTATACATCTACGCTGATGCAACTAGGACTTTTTGGATTGGCTCTTTTGCTTCTCCACACGAGAGCAGTCGAGGTAATAGCGATCAAGCCTCCCCTCGGTATCTCATTTGTACTCAATGAAGTCTCTATGCTTTTTGTACTGCTCTTTACATTTTTGATGTTGTGTTTTTCGATCTACTATCTTCAGATGCGAAAGTCTCATGCCTATGCGAGTGAAAATAAATTTTTTATCCTTATCAATATGCTTCTTGCCTCTGCGATAGGTTTGGTGCTGAGCAGTGATATATTCAATATCTATGTATTTTTTGAGATAGCTGGGGTGAGTGCTTATATTTTGAGTGCTTACCACAAAAATGCCAAAGCTTTGGAGGCTGGGATCAAGTATCTCATCACGGGTATGGTGGCATCTGTTTTCTTAGTCTTTGGTATTACTCTGATATATATCCATCTAGGCTCACTCAATCTTGCCCTATTGAGCCAATCCTTTGGCACACTCTCTCCTGATATGAAGCTCTTGATCTCTCTGCTGTTTCTTGTGGGATTTGGTTTTAAAGTAGAGATATTTCCTCTCAACTTTTGGGTTACTGATGTCTATGAAGGCTCCTCTACTCCTATCAATGCACTCTTCTCTGCGATAGTGGTCAAAGCATATCTCTTTGTCTTTTTCCATCTCTACTATCTCTTTGTTCCTGATGCTAGCTATAGTCATCTCCTTGCCACTATCGGTGCTGTGAGTATGATAGTAGCAGAGATCGTCGCACTCAAGCAGACAAATCTCAAGAGGGTTTTTGCCTACTCATCACTAGGACAAGTAGGCTTGATATTTGCTCTCTTTGCTTTAGAAAATACCCAAGCCATCACAGCAGGACTCTACATCGTGATAGCACACTCTTTGGCAAAATTTATCATATTTCTCTCTATTACATCTATCGAGAGACGCTATGAGAGTGTCGATATCTCTGTATTGAGACGCGTCCAATCACCTTTTATGGTAGCCATAGTGCTTGTAGCGATGCTTTCACTGCTTGGATTGCCTCCTCTGCTCGGTTTTACTGGGAAGTTTTTGGGTTTGAGCAGTATGGCAGTGAGTGGTGAGTTTCTCCTCTTGATTGTTGTCGTTGTTGCTTCACTCATAGAGAGTGTCTACTACTTCAAGATAGCAGGAGGCTTGCTTCACAAGAGTGACGAGAGAGAGCCTTTGAGCTTGAGTCTCGTAGAGAAAGTACTATTTGCACTTTTGGCACTCTTGCTTATTGTGTTGGGTTTGGCACCTTGGATAGTCTCTGGGTTTATCCATCAAGGTGCAACTATCATGCTCGATAGTACTTTGTATAATGCTTCACTTCTAGGAGGTGCTCTATGAGATTTCTCAATTTTGTTTTTACGATTTTAGTTTTTTGGATTGTGCTTGGAGTGCATATATCATGGCAGCTTGATCTCTCCTCATTTGGATTGGATGGGGTGGTGGTCGGTTTGGCTTCTACGAAGCTTGGCGACTTTTTTGGGGTTTTGGTAGCACTCTCGATGTTGATATTTTCTATCACAGCATTGCGATATAAGCAAGCATCACACTTCTATGGACTCTTTTATCTACTGAGTGCGGGATTGCTACTCATACTCTATGCACGAGACTATCTCCTCTTTTTTGTGGGTTGGGAGATTATGAGTATCACTACTTATCTCCTCCTCTCCTATAGTTTGAGCCGTGAAGCACTGATCAAATATGTCGTCTTTGCAATGGCATCGGCTATGAGTCTACTTGCAGGTATAGCGATACTCTACTCTTCAGCACACAGTTTTTCATATATAGATGCACATAGAGGTTTCACAGCTTTGAGTGATGATATGAGTATCGTCTTTGTTCTTTTGATGCTTTTTGCATTTTTTGTCAAGCTAGGAACGATAGGTTTTCACTACTGGCTTGTAGATAGCTATGAGCAGTCAAGTGATCTTTTTACTCCATTTTTGTCAGCAATACTCTCCAAGATGGGGGTTTTTGCCCTGATTATCTTTGTGGTATATGTCGTAGATCTCTCCGCAGGAGTCCACTACATACTCGCTATTATAGGAGTCGTCACCTCTATCATCGCAGCATTCAAAGCACTCGATGAAGATAGTCTCAAGCGACTCCTCGCCTACTCCTCTATAGCACAGTTGGGGTATATCGTCACTGCTCTCTCGTTGGCTGGTGGTATGAGTGGAGCACTCTATCACTCACTCATCCATACACTAGTCAAGCTCCTACTCTTTGTCAATGTGGCAGGTATCATCTATGTTACTTCACGGAGTAAGTTTAGTCAATTGGGAGGCTTGATCTACCGTATGCCCCAATCCTTTATCTTTCTACTTATAGGTATCATAGTCTTAGCAGGAATGCCTCCATTGGCAGGATTTGGCTCGAAGTTCCTCATCTATACGGCTCTTTTGGAGGGGGACAATCTACTCATACTCTCTGCGATGCTCTTTGCAAGTGCAAGTGCCTTTTTGTATATCTACAAACTCATCTATGGGATCTATCTAGGACACCCTACCGCAAAGAGCTTGGAGAGTGTGCGAGAAGTGCCTATGAGCTTTTTGATACCACAATATATTATCGCTTCGATATTGATACTATTGAGTGCTTATCCTGCGATGATAGTACCATACTTCAACCAAATCTTGCAAGAGCTCAAAATAGAAACTCTCCCTTTTGTCAATACAGCAACTATTTCGACAGAGGTAGCGAGTTATAACGGCTTGGTAGTTTTGGGAGTATTTGTTGCTATATTTGCTCTAGTCATGCTCATGCTACTCTCGCTCTCATCCAAGAGTAGAGAGGTCAAAGATAGATTTGATATAGCCTATTGTGGTGAAGAGCCAAACGAGAGTACCCATCTACACTACGGCTACTCTATGGGCAAAGAGTTACGACGCATTTCGTTTGTAGCTATGATTTTGCGAAACTCTAGCAGTAGATTTTATGACTATCTATCCAAACAACTCTATGTGATAGCTCAAATAGTTCGAGGGATCTACTCGGGCAATCTATCGCTCAATTTTAACATAGCAGCACTCTTTGCTTTGATACTACTTTGGTGGGGGATACAATGATATTGATAGATTTGATAATGATGTTGGTAACAGCATATATAGTAGGTTTTCTCTACTATGGACTCTACCGAAATATTACAGCACGGTTTCAGAGACGGATAGGACCTACAGTGTGGCAATCGCTCTTTGATAGTTTCAAGTTTTTTGGGAAAGAGAACTCTTTTTCGCATGGATGGATGTTTTATCTAGGACCTGTTATTATGATGAGTGGAGCGATCATGACGCTCTTTTTTGTTCCATTTTTTTACCAAAGTGAACACTTTAGAGGATTGAGTAGCTATGGCAATCTCTTTTTGATACTCTATCTGATGCTTTTGGGTCCTCTAGGCAATGCTATGGGTGTAGGAGCGAGCGGGAATCCTTTTGGTGCGATGGGTGTCACGAGAGGATTGACGAGACTCTTTGCTATGGAGTTGCCATTTTATATCGCAGTAGTTGCTCTCATTAGTATCAATCATAGTGCAGATGTAGCCACTATAGCAGCCAACCAGACGACATATAACGCTTTTGCTTATCCACTTCTCTTCATAGCGGCTCTCTTCTCATTTGTAGCGATGATGGGTCAATCGCCTTTCGATGTCCCTGGTGCTCCTGTAGAGGTCTACTCTGGTCCTGCGGCTGAGTTTGGCGGGAAGTTTCTCGCTCTTTTGATGAGTCAGAGTGCTATCTTCTCCTTTGCCAAGTTGGTACTTATGGTCAATCTCTTCTTGGGTGGTGCTGATGGATTTGGTGACTTGCTTATCAAAACATTTATACTGTTTTTGTTTGTAGTAGCCTTTGGTTCCATCTATGGGAGATTCAAGACACCACAGAGTGTCAATTTTTTGGTCAAGATACCGACTGCTTTAGCAGTCATTGGTTTACTGCTTGCCACTTGATAGAGTAAAACAATATTAGTTATAAAAAAATAGATAAGGATAGAGATGATAAATCCCCTAAGAGGAATGAAAGATTTGACTTTTGAAGAGAGTCAGAGATTTATATATATTATAAAAACAACTGTAGAGATCAGTAAGCGATATGGATATAGCTATATAGAGACACCTATACTTGAAGATACTTCACTCTTCAAACGCTCCGTTGGTGAGAGTAGTGATATCGTAGGCAAAGAGATGTATCAGTTTGAGGATAAAAGTGGCAATGATGTCTGCATGCGTCCTGAAGGGACAGCAGGTGTTGTGCGTGCCTTTGTATCAGCCAAGCTCGATAAACAGCAATCTGCTAAATATAAGTTTTACTACTATGGTCCTATGTTTCGATACGAGAGACCACAAAAAGGAAGACTTAGAGAGTTTCACCAGTTTGGTTGTGAGAGTTTTGGAGAGCAGTCTGTGTATGAGGATTATCTCATTATAGAGATGATAGGTGAAATCTTCCAAGCCTTAGGTATCAAGTATGCTTTGAAGATCAACTCTCTAGGTTGTAGCCAATGCATGCCTCCATATAGAGAGAGCCTTGTGACATTTTTGCACAAATGCAAAGAGGAGCTTTGTGAAGATTGCAATCGCCGCATAGAGACCAATCCTATTCGCGTGCTTGATTGCAAAAATGAGAAGTGTCAGACGATACTCCAAACATCACCAAAATTGATAGATAATCTCTGTAAGAGTTGCGATAGTGACTTCGAGAAGCTCAAAAAGCTCCTCACCAAAGCAGAGATAACCTATGAGGTCGATACGAACCTTGTACGAGGTCTTGACTACTACAACAAAACTGCTTTTGAGTTTGTGAGTGCAGATATAGGTGCTCAAAGTGCTATAGCAGGAGGTGGGAGATATGATAAACTTGTAGAGTTTTTGGATGGGAAACCTACACCTGCTATAGGCTATGCTATAGGGATAGAGCGGATCATGGAACTCGTAAAGATGCCTAGAGAGCCTAGAGCTGGATACTATCTAGGTGCCATGGATAGTGAGGCTATAGAGATGCTCTTTCCTTTGGCAGCCAAAAAGAGAGCTACGCAGAGGGTGACGATAGAGTATAGCCCCAAAAAACTCAAAGCACACCTCAAAGGTGCAGATAAAATCAATGCAAAATATTGTGTTGTCTTAGGTGAAGATGAGATACGAGATGGTGTAGTATGGGTCAAAGATTTGGAGAGCAAAGAGGAGCAGAGAGTAGCTATAGAGGAGTTTTAAGGGGCAGCAATTCTAACTCTAAAAAAATCTAAAAAGTTACAAAAAGAAACAACTTGCTTTAGACAATAGAAACCATAAAATAAGGAGTATTAAAATACTACACTTTAAGTTTATTCCCTCTACTATCTGGCAACTCCATTGCCTCTTCTCTTATTATCTGAATTACCTGTTGTAAGGTTGACATTGTCTCATCCCCCTTCTTCTTCTATTTTAACATATTTTGCACTTTATTGCTGATTTTTTTGGGTTTTTCTTTGGATGGGGGATTTCAGTTAGAATTGCTGTTTTTATATAGATTTCACAAAAAACTTGGTATGATAAATCGGAATTGGGTTTGCAAATCAACAATAAAGAGTGATGACTAAATCTATTTCCAAATTTTCAAATCAAAAAGGATATCAAATGAATAGAAGAGAAGCAATCAAGATAGCGGGGGCAGCAGCCTTATTAGCCACAGTCGGTGCAGAAGCCAAGATGACCAAAGAGGCTATGAATCGCATGGAGATGAAACCAAAAGATCCTGCGAAACTAGACAAAGGAGAGCTCAAGCATACACCTCAGATAACAGTCAAAGATAAAGATGCCAAAGGCTATACGCTTGTTGAGATCACTATAGGTCAAGGTGGGATTATTCACCCTAGTACACCTAATCACTGGATTGATTTTATTGAACTCTATGCTGATGACAAATTGGTTGGAAAAAATACTCTTGAGCCAGAAATTTCACGAGGAGCTACTTCATTTGCCGTGAAACTAGACAATATCAAAACACTCAAAGCAAAATCTGGCTGTAATCTGCATGGCATTTGGACATCAACAACTGCACTTTAAGATAAATTAGAACCCCCATTACCATGAACCATTAAATTGAGGGTTCTTCGCTCGTTCCCATCTCGTCCTGAGTGGGAATAGATATGAGAGTTACAGTTGCCCAACAATGCGTGACGACAGAGACCACTGTCATGAGGAGTCAAATATGAAGATTATAATTTATTCATAATTGAGCCTAAAGTAAACCACCAGCTCTGCTGGTGGACTCCCACAGTTTGACAATTACGGGAGTCGATCTATGTATTGAAAAAATATTACTAAAAATGGAGGTATACAGACAATTATTGGCTCGAAAGAGAAGCAATATATAAGTCCTCAACCTCTTTAAGTATTCAAATCAATCTACAATAGGAATCATTGCTATGGAAATTTATGGATTTTAGGGATTGGGTGGGTTCAGTTAGAATTGCTGATATAAAAATAGGATACAATAGACCCTTTTCCAAGATTATCACTATTACATTTATCTCTCTGAAATTGCATTGTGCTATAATACTTAACCACTTTTGATATAATTGATGTTACGCCTAATTTAAAAAATATAATAATCGTAAGAGTGCGTAGCATTTGTGATACAATAGAGCATCAAAAGAAGTCCAAAATATCAAATAGATAGTGTAAATTGTCTATATAAAGAGTCTTATGAAAAATATATTGATCCTTGCTGATGGTTCCATAGCAAGAAGTTTTCTTGAGTGGGTTAGCAAGAGAAGAATCGCAGAAAATAAGTATCATGTAGCTTGCTATAAAGATGGCATACTCCCCAAAAAAGCAAAAAATCTCCTATCAATGTGTCATGTAGACCCTACAAGCTATAGCAAACTTTTGAAGCTCATGTCCGAGAAAAATTTCTCTGTAGTTTTTGTAGTAATGGATAGTAGAGATGATACACTATTTAGCCTCAAAAATATTCGCCAAATTGATCCCAAAATACCTATAGTATTGTTTGATAAGTGGGATGAAAATTATGAGCATATAGAGAATATCACAGTGGTAAATGAGCAAAAATTAGTCACTGCACATCTCTATGACAACCTCCCAAATGTACCAGTCATCGCCCAAAATGTTGGTTTGGGTGAGGGCGAGATCATGGAGATGCTCGTACCATTTGGAAGTAACTACGCCTATAGACATGTCGGATCTATAGCCCAACGCAAATGGAAAATAGCAGCACTCTATCGTAAAAAAAAGCAGATCATTCCTACATCTGCGACGATGATATACCCCAACGATACGATACTTGCCTTGGGCAAACCGATGGTTTTGGATGGCGTATACAAAAACATCAACAAAAGAATAGGACTCTTTCCTGAACCATTTGGTAAAAACATATATCTCATTCTTGATTTTATGAGAGATGAAAAAAAGGCATTGGTTTATCTCCAAGAGAGTATATACCTCACAGAGAAATTGGAGAATAAAAAACTCTTTATACGCATTCTCAACCCATCAAATTTTCTGCTTATTGAACACCTAAAACTTGAAGAGAGAGAGAATATATCGGTGCATGTCTGCTATGACAATAAAGAGATGATGGAACTCATAGAGTATGATATCCAATCGTTTGATATAGGATTGGTACTCAATAGTATAGAGACTTTTGAGAAATTAAATTTGGCTAGAAAATTTTTCCAATTGAGAAAATTGGTCTATATTTTTGGAGATAAAACACTCTATGATATCACAAGAAGTGTTGTTTTGATGACCCACAAATCTGAGATGGAGTCTATCTCTTCGGCGGCTATTGACTTCTCTGAGAGTCTTGGCTTGGCGATGCATCTTTGTGATTTTGATCCAGAAGGTGAGTTTGATAACAAAAAGATGATTATCCAGCATTATGAAGCACTTTCGCAAATTTTTAACTACAAAGTAGATGTGGATCAAGAGATTGCAAATCCAATCAGAACACTCAAAAATATGGACAATATCATCCAGATTGCAGCATTTGGTCAAGAGACGAAGAAGAAATCTATTTTCAATCTCATCTCGACAAAAACAGAAGATTTTCTCCTCACGAGCAAGAAACATCCAAAAATACTTGTACCTAGTGAATTTTATAGCTCCTAATATTAAAGATTTTAAGCTAAAATAAAAGCAACTATAACTATCTTTATTGAGGGCATTTTACCATGATCGTACCTATAGAACTTGTAAACGCAAAAACCATATCTTATGATATCACTATCGATTCACTTCCTAAGCTTACTTTTGATACCAAAGTGGCTATAGTGACCAATCCTACTGTATCAAGCTATCATCTCGAAACACTTTTGGAGCATGTCACGGCAAATGAACTGCATGTCGTTACTGTACCTGACGGCGAAGAGTACAAAACTTTAGAGACAGTCGAGAGTATATTGGAGCAACTTTTTGAGTTTAAACTTGATCGAAAATCAACACTCATCGCGTTTGGTGGGGGTGTGATAGGAGACATGACAGGATTCACTGCTTCACTCTACCAAAGAGGTATCGACTTCATCCAGATACCCACAACACTCCTCAGTCAAGTAGACGCGAGTGTAGGTGGCAAAACAGGAGTCAACAACAAATTTGGCAAAAACCTCATAGGGGCGTTTTATCAACCAAAAGCAGTCTATATCGACCCTGCATTTTTAGAGACACTCCCCGCACGAGAGTTTTCTGCTGGTGTTGCAGAGATTATCAAAATGGCAATGATGTTTGATGTGGAGTATTTCGAGCTTTTAGAAGAGGTCAAATTGAGTGATAGTGATGATCTCAAAGAGGTGATCAAAAGAAGTGTAGAACTCAAAGCCAAAGTGGTCAACCAAGATGAGAGAGAAGCAGGTATCAGAGCCGTACTCAACTATGGTCATACCTTTGGGCATGTGATAGAAAATGAGACACACTACACTAGATATCTCCATGGTGAAGCTGTCGCTATAGGTATGGTGATGGCAAATAGATTGGCAGTGAAATTGGATTTGATCTCTTTGCAAGAGGAGGAGAGAGTTGTCAAATTATTACAAAAATATGATCTCCCTACCTTTTACGAGATAGAGGATGTCGATGCATTTTATCAGCACTTTTTCTTGGATAAAAAGAGTGAAAATAGCACTATCAAATTTATACTCCCTGTAGGCATAGGTGACTCTACTATCCAACAATACATAGAAGAGTCCATAGTCAAAAAAGTACTCAAAGAGTTTGAGAGAGGAAGTAGATGAAACTAGGATCACTCCTATATACTATAGTGATAGGACTTTCTCTTTGGACTTCGACAGGTATCGCTGAAGAGAATAGTGCCATCAAACAGCTCCATGAAATCAAAGATATTATCACTTCAAAATTATCACACAAAGAAGAGGTGAAAGTAACGGCAGCAAATCTCATAAACAGAGCCGATAATAACAGTAGTAGTAGAGTCGTGGAACTACTCCTAAAGCGTAAAAAAGAGCTTGATATGGCTCTGAGCAAAAACAATATCTGGTCTAAGATATATAGTAACTATCATACTTACCTCTATCTTTTGGATAAAAAATCTATTGTAGATAAAAAGATTACTCGTCTCAAGAAAAAAAGAAAAAAATCGAAGAGTTATAAAGATGAGTTAGAAAAACTTCAAGAGAGAAAAAGTACGATTTTAGGGAAGCTCCAACTACTCAATGAGTACTCTAAAGATCCATTTAAAGAGCTCATAAAACCTACACCCATAGAAGAGATCCCAGTGGTTACGAATCCTCTAGCTATTATAGGTGCGATTTCATTCAAAAAGAAACTACTCTCCGAGCAAGAGGAGTTCAACAATAGATATATTTCACTTGTGCAGATCGTAGAAAAGTTTCAAGAAGAGAAGAAGATCCTCGAAGAGTTGATCCGTTTGGATAAAAAGAGTACATCTTATAAAGATCTTCTCAAGCTTGTAGATGAGAAACTCAAAGTATACAAACCTGTTTTGGAGATATTCAAAACAACACAAAATGTCTACAATAAAAATATAGATGAGATCAAACTCAAACTCAATACAGAGATCAAAAAAGAGATGCGAAAGGGTGTAGTGATCGGCGGTATAGTGCTCTTTTTCTTTGCACTCTTTTTGTTGGGTAAATTTCTTGCACATCGTTATATGGCAAACAATGATCGCTTCTATATGATCAACAAAGTACTCAATTTTACATTTGTAACTATATTGGTCATCATACTTCTCTTCTCTTATATTGAAAATGTGAGCTACTTGGTGACTGTGCTGGGATTTGCTTCTGCTGGTATCGCTATCGCTATGAAAGATTGGTTTATGAGTACTATGGGGTGGTTTGTCATCGTGATAGGTGGGACTATCCATGTAGGTGATCGTATCAAGTTCATCAAAGATGGCGTAGAGTATGTAGGGGATATAGTCGATATCTCTATGATGCGTATGACGCTGCATGAAGATGTCACACTCACAACCTATATGCACAATCGAAGAGCAGGAAGGATGATCTTCATCCCAAATAACTTCATCTTTACTGATATGATAGCCAACTATTCTCATGCAGGACTCAAAACAGTCTGGGATGGGATCGACTTTATGATCACTTTTGATTCAGATATCAGCAAAGCGACCTCCATAGCCAAAGAGGTGAGTAAAAAATACTCCAAAGGATATACGGATATCACGAGAAAGCAGCTCAATAAACTCCGTAGTCACTATAGTATCAGAAATACCAATGTAGAGCCTCGGATATTATCATTCATAGAGCCATATGGTGTCAAGATAAGTGCATGGTACCTTACCAATGCCTATGCTACTTTGACACTGAGAAGTACTATCTCCCAAGAGATTATAGAACGAATCCAAGCTGAAGAGAGTGTCTCTTTGGCTTTTCCTACACAATCTATCTATATGGATAAAGATGTACGCAAACCAGCTCCTCAGATAGGAAGCGAAGGAGATATAACATTATGAAGAGAGTATTTTTCAAAACCTTTGGATGTAGAACCAACCAATTTGACACACAAGTGATGATCTCTAAACTCGAAGAGTTTGAACTCACTCAAGATGAGAGTAGTAGTGATATAGTGGTAGTTAACTCTTGTACCGTCACTAATGGTGCAGATGCATCTGTGCGAGGATATATCAACGCTATCAAACGCAAAAACCCAAATGCAAAAGTGATCTTAGCAGGCTGTGGCTCGCACTCCAAAGGGGAGTCACTCTTTGCTGAAGAGAGAGTATTTGGCGTGATGGGACACTCTGAAAAAGAGAATATCAATGCGATACTACAAAAACATGATAGATTCTATGAGATAGGGGATCTCAAACATATAGACTCTACGATAGTGAGTGATTTTGTAGGCAAAAGTAGGGCATTTATCAAGATCCAAGAGGGGTGTGATTTTCGCTGTTCCTACTGTATCATCCCCGCTGTACGAGGAGATGCGAGAAGCCACGAAGAGCAGACGATACTTGCACAGATAGAGAAGCTCGCGAGCAATGGCTTTGGGGAGTTTATCCTCACAGGAACCAATGTAGGCAGTTATGGGAGAGATAGTGGTAGCTCTATGGCAAAACTACTCAAAAAAATGAGTCACATCCGAGGAGTCAGACGCATTCGTATCGGAAGCTTAGAGCCGATACAGATAGATGATGAGTTCAAAGAGCTACTCGATGAGCCTTGGATGGCAAAACATTTGCATATAGCCCTACAGCATACAAGCGATACGATGCTAGAGATTATGAACCGACGCAACAGATACAAGAGTGATCTGCAACTCTTTGAAGAGATCGCTTCGAGGGGATATGCTCTAGGTACAGACTATATCGTAGGACATCCAGGCGAAAGTGAAGCTATATGGAGTGAAGCGATAGAAAGGGTCAAGAGACTCCCTTTGACACATATCCATGCATTTAGTTACTCCAAGCGAGACAATACTCCATCAGCATTGATGCGACCAGAGATCAGTGGCACAATTGCAAAAAGCAGACATAGGGAGTTACGAACTATTGTAGAGGAGAAGAATTTTGCTTTTCGCCAATCTCATAAGGAGAATTTAGAGGTACTTTTAGAGAATTCAAAAGATAGTATACATTATGGTTTTGATCAATACTTCAACAAAATAGAGCTCAAATCAGATGAAGATTTAAGCAATAATTGGATTTTATTAAACGATATAAAGGTGGAGAGTCATGGGAATAAAGCAGAGATTTAAAGAGAAAAACTTTTTAATCATTATTAGTTTGGGTCTTACACTTGTTACACTTTTTATGTTTGCATCCCTGCGTGAAGATAACAAACCTATCACTGCTGCAGAAGCGAGTAAGATTTATAAAGAAGGTACTATAGAGAAGATTGTTATTGATGGAGAATATTTATATCTTGTGACCAAAAATCAACGATATAAGATATATAAAGGCTCTATCAATACCAAAATATTATTTCAAAAATATCCAGTAGAGGTGATAGAGAGCAAGGGGTATCTTTTGGAACTTCTTTTCCTCTTTATCATTTTTGTTCTCTTTCTTGTGTTAGTTAGGATGATGAAAAATAGTAGAAGAGAAGAGTTCAAAGGGATGCACCAAGAGATAGATCGTTCTCAAGATATTTCAAAACCAGATGAGATCAAGGCGATTGAGTCTGAAGTCATGTTCTCTGATGTGGCAGGTATCAATGATGTCAAAGAGGAGTTGGAGGAGATTATAGTTTTTCTCAAAGAGCCTGCAAAATTCAAACAGTTTGATATACGACTCCCCAAAGGTGTCCTTCTGATAGGACCTCCAGGGGTAGGAAAGACACTGATATCAAAAGCAGTAGCAGGTGAAGCTAATGTACCATTCTTTTACCATAGTGGTGCTTCTTTTGTCCATATCTATGTAGGGATGGGTGCAAAGAGAGTGAGTCAACTCTTCAAAAAAGCCAAACAGATGGCACCTAGTATTATCTTTATAGATGAGATAGATGCTGTAGGTAAAAGTCGAGGGGAGTTTCGCAATGATGAGCGAGAAGCTACACTCAATCAACTCCTCACAGAGATGGATGGTTTTGAAGAGAGTTCAGGGGTCATTGTCATAGGTGCGACGAACAAAGTAGATATACTTGATGAAGCACTTCTTCGAGCAGGTCGTTTTGATAGGCGTATACATATTTCACTCCCTGACTTTGAAGATAGAATAAAGACGCTAGAACTCTATCTCGAACACAAACCACATGATGTAGACTTAGAGAGTGTTGCTCGTATGACAGTAGGGTTCAACAGTGCGACACTCTCTACACTGACAAATGAAGCAGCAATTCATGCCATGAGAGAGGGACGAAATATCGTATTAATTGATGATTTCAAAGCTGTCAAAGAGAAAGTACTACTCGGAAAAAAACGCATGTTTAGCTTCAATGAAGAGGAGAGAGCGATACAAGCACACTATCAGGGTGCAAAGGCATTGATAGCTACTTGGTTGGATATAGAGTTTGACAAGATAGGCATCGTCACGACGAGGCTTATAGATAATGATCATGAGATTGTATCCAAGAGTCAAATACTCAATCGTATCAAAGTACATCTCGCAGGTAGTGCAGCAACACAAAGGGCATATAATGAGAAATTTACCAATGCAAGTAGTGATATATCAGAGGCGAAAAAGTTGGCACATGAATTAGTAGATATCTATTCTATGGGCGAGCATTTCACTAGTAACCATAATGAGGAGGAGAGCATCCTCCAAAATGCACAAGAGGAGGTTACGACTATCTTGGAGAAACTTCACGATACACACAAGAAGATCACATCTTATCTCCTCCAAGAGGAAAATATCAGCCACGAACAGACACAAGAGATCATCCGTGAAATATTTTAGTGGTTTCTCTTTGTCTACTGAAGCAGCTCTCTTTGCTCCATATATAGTTGAGAGTGATTTTACTGTTGCAGGTTTTAGCTATGGAGCACAGCAGGCGTTTGAATATCTCTATAGCCACCCACAAGAGCGAATAGAACGATTAGTATTACTCTCTCCAGCATTTTTCCAAACACAAAAAAGAAGTTTTATACGCACACAGTTACGCTATTTTGATCAAGATAGAGAAGCGTATATAGAGCAGTTTTTAGCCAATGTATCTTATCCTAGTAGCCTAGACCTGAGTCCCTATCTTAGCGTAGGAACCAAAGAGGAGCTAGAAGCACTGCTAACTTATAAGTGGGAGAGAGAAAAGATAGAAGCACTCTTAGCAAGAGGCACTACTATAGAAGTCTACTTCGGTGCAAAAGATAAAATCACTCCTAGTCATGAAGCTTTTGAATTTTTTGCTTCACTGACGACAAGTTACATGATAGAAGATGCTGGGCATATACTTATTTCGCACTCTCTATGAGACTCTTGATAGACTCTATATCCATACCATTATTGATCATTATCGCACACTCAGGTCCATTCTCTACTTGGGAGCCTAGCAGTAGAGGTATAGTTTTGGTTTTTCTTATGATACTCACAATACTACAAGAGAGGTCTTCAAAACATTTTCCATCAAAGATAGCATAATCAAATTTTTCAAATTTTGATATGAATGTCTCATTATCATTAGCAATTGTCACTTCATAGCCTAATTTTTTGAAAATTGATGCATATATAGAAGATTGTACTTGTACTTTATTACGAATGAGTATACGCTTTTTGTATCTATTGTTTCTATTTTTATCTGATAGTATCAATTTCTTATTTATATCTGGATTTTCAAATATATGAATAATTTTTTTGAGGAGTACAGGCTTTATGATGGTATGTACATGTGTATAATTTTCTATATCCAAACTTCGCTTTGCAGTTTTTGTAACACGCAGCACGATAGAGGTGTCAAGATTGATGATTTTTTTCATCTCATTTAATTTTTTTGTATATTTTTGATCAACAAAAAGTATATCTGGCAACTCTACTTTTTTGCTATTGAAGAGTTCATCATAGTATATAAATTTACAATCAGCACCTAAATATTGGATATAAAATGCTAAGATCCTATCTACTTTTCTCTTGACAGCTAAATGGGGTAAAAATATACCTATATTGAGATTTTCATAGTGAGGATACTCTCTTCTATTGTTGGTTAGAGTTGTATCTTTTTGAAAGAGAATTTCAAAAGAGAATTGAGTACCTTTCTCCTCTTCACTTACAAAAGTGAGTTTACCACCCATAAGTTTGATCGTCATATATGATATGATAAGCCCCCACCTATTTTTTGAAAAATCGCTATAACTGTTATTGTCTATCTGTTCAAATATTTTTGCTATTTCACTCTGTTTTTGTTTGGACATTCCTATACCAGAATCACTCACTATAAATTTGATTGAGATAGAATCTTCCTCTTCATAGAGTTTTTTAATGTTGAGATTGACAGTACCATTATGAGATGTAAAGTTGATAGCATTACTGATCAAATGACCCAAAACTTTCGTCAACTTTGTTCCATCACCAACTATTGCTTGTGGAATAGTTGGTTCTACTTGTATACCAAACTCAATCTTTTTGTTATCGGCTTTGCTTGCATAACTCTCTACAATAAATTCTATCTTCTCAAAGAGGTCAAAATTGCTATATTCCAACTCTGAATCTTCTGAATAGAGCTCTGTACGATTGACTATATCTTCAATAGAAGAGAGTAGATTCAAGGATGTATGCTCAATATTTGATATAAGTTTTTTATCTTCTGAGGCAGTTGTAGACTTCTTTAGTGACTCTACAAGTTTTGAAATCTCTTCTATTGGTGTGGATAACTCATGGGATATGTCATAGAGGAGATGATTTTTATTGTCGTTGACAAGTGCTACTTGTAACTCTTTTTCATAAAGGAGTTCATCGCCAATATTTTTATTGTGCAGTAAGAAAATTTTTTTAACAAAATTTTGAAATATCTTCATTATCTCTTGATGATATTTTATAGAGAGTATGATGAGAAATATAAATATAAATATAAAGACAATGCCACTACTTATTAAAAAATTTTGTTTTTTATTTTCTCCTTGGATGGGAGTCGTCTCTTTACTTTGATTGCTATCTTCTTCAACTATTTGATACAACTCTTTTTCGTTGATGGTATTTATCATATCGGAGTGTTCGTTCTCTTCTCTCTGTTTTTTGCTACTATCCTTGACTGGATTGATATGGATATTTTTATTGACCAATATATTTTTATTCATAATCATAAATCTATATATCTCTTCGTATTTAAATGGTAAATGGTAGTTAAAGTTGATACTTCTGAGCCTATTGATATCTACACTCTTTTTTGTCAAAAGTTTATATTTTTTGAGATCTGTTTTGAGAATATTTTTTTGTATATTACTATTGTTTTTTGATATAAGTAGTGACTTTTTGGCTTCTCGCAGTATACTGATAGAAACAGACTTATTTTTATACTCTTTTTTGGTTCTATTGTATATCTTTTGAGACTCATTTTGATTTTCTTTACATAAAGCCAATATCTCTTTCTGCTCTAAGAGATCTATATATACTTTTTTGACTTTTGCTATCAATTCATCTGCACTCTGGAGATAGAGACTCGCTGCAATAAATGTCTGCATCTTATAGTTTCTTATATTATCAAGTGCTAAAGTGTTGCGACTATTTTCATCTGAATGTTCTACATCAAAACTTGTTACGGGATAGTAGTTGGTTTTTTCCAAGAGATATCTCTTTTTCTTCTTCTCATAATCATGAAGTTTTTTTTTGATTATGGCGTTATTTGAGAGAGCATCCTCTATCGCTTGACTTAGTGTTGTTGCCTGAGTATATATTAGGAGTGAGACAAAAATCATAAGTATCTTCATACTATACCTTTCACTTTTTAATCTTTAGTATTATAATCTTATATTAATAATGTCATTGAATAGTTTTTATAGCAGAAATATAGGCATTGAAGATGAAAATCTTTTGATTTTATCTGTTACTCTCCATACTCCTCCTTCATTACCCTCAAATACTCTATAACTCTTTGATGAAAGATTTTGTCATCCTCATTTGTAAGGCACTCTTCAAACTCTTTTAATCTCTCAATATTTATCTTTTTGGTGTATCTTTTGTTCTCTTTGGCTTCTCTCTCGACCAAAAGTATCAAATGCTCCAAATCAAGTCCATTGTTTGTCTGAATTTTTAGACAATACTCATGCACAGTATCCACCAAAAGATCTGCTCTGGTATTATCATCAGCATATACCTTTGCTGCTACTTCTCTAAGTTTTTTATCTTTACAAGCATTGATTTGATCATCTATAGCGACAATAAGTGTCAATATCTTGGCTCGAAACTCCAAAGATTTATTGTGATATATAAGGATTTCACGAAACATTTTTATAATATTTCTCTTCAATCTTTTAAACATGAAAGTATACCTTAGTAGAAATCTAGTGATATTGTAACGAAAGATGACTATACTCTTAATGAGGAGTATAGTTCCTTAGTCCTACGAATTATATTTGCTTTTGTAGACTCTCTAAGCACTAAACTCTTCATAAGGTAGTGTAAAGATATTGTAACTTGCAGGGAGTGATTTATCAGGAAAGAGTTTCCACTCTTTTGTGAGTTTAGTAGCAAGATTTTGTGATATCATTTGTAGCTCTCTCTCTGCTTCTTCAAGAGTCATACGATCTACAGCTATAAATAGTTGTAGGTAGTTTCTCTTTTTTCCTTGAAAATATCTATACTCTTCTCTTTTTGATGAACGCATAAGATGTTTACTGATATGATAAAAACGCATATACTCTTCACCTCTATACTCTAGGAGAAGGTAGTTTGTATATCCATCCTTTAGGAGGGGTGTTGCTATAGTGTATTGTCTATTTAAGTGTTGAGAGATGAGTGTCTCATTGAGAGGTTCATCTACTCGTTCAAACTTGGCATAGAAAGTACGATGGTTGAAAGAGATTTTCTCAACTATCGAATTTCGTTTGACAAAATAGTGACTACTATCTATTTTTAAACCAAAATGTCTGATAAGCTCTTCCTAATAGATCGCTTTGTCATAGATGATAAAGCCTTGGGCTAACTCTCTCATCTCCTCTTTGATAGTAGCATGCAACGCACTATCGTTGATATTGTCCAAAACATCAGCTATCTTATTGGCGATGATTTCAAACTCAGCCTCTTTCATACCTCTACGAGTGAGGGCAGGAGATCCGATACGGATACCAGAAGTGACAAATGGACTTCTTGTCTCACCAGGGACTGTGTTTTTGTTGACAGTGATACCAGCAGCTCCTAATGCTGCATCCGCATCTTTGCCTGAAAATTCTTTGTCAAGGAATGAGACAAGTACGAGGTGATTGTCTGTACCTCCTGAGACGATATCGTAGCCTCTAGCGATGAGGACTTCAGCGAGTTTTCTCGCATTGGCTTTGACTTGTTTGGCATAAGTTTTCCACTCATCTGAGAGGTTGTGTTTGAAGCCTACTGCTTTAGCTGCTATGATGTGTACGAGTGGTCCACCTTGGAGTCCAGGGAAGATAGCGGAGTTGATCTTTTTAGCGATAGCTTCATCATTGCAAAGGATCAACCCACCTCTAGGACCTGCGAGTGTTTTGTGTGTAGTGGTGGTGACGACATCTGCATATGGGAATGGGCTAGGGTGCTCACCAGCTGCTACGAGACCCGATATATGTGCCACATCTGCAAAGAGTATCGCACCCACAGCGTCAGCTATCTCTCTAAACTTTTTGAAGTCAATCTCTCTAGCATATGCAGAAGCACCACATACGATGATCTTGGGTTGTACGATTTTGGCGATATCCATCACTCTATCGTAGTTGATACGACCATCGAGCTCTACACCATAAGTGAAGCTTTGATAGTTTTTGCCTGAGAAGCTTGGTTTGCTTCCGTGAGTGAGGTGACCACCATGGCTGAGATCCATACCGAGTATTTTGTCACCTGCTTTGATGAGTGCAGCATAGACAGCACCGTTGGCTTGGCTTCCTGAGTGGGGTTGGACATTGGCATAGTTACAGCCGAAGAGTTCACAAGCTCTATCTATAGCTACTTGTTCTACTTTGTCTGCAAATTCACATCCACCATAGTATCTTTTGTATGGATAACCCTCTGCATATTTGTTGGTAAAGACAGAACCCATAGTTTCCATAACCTCTGGAAAAGTGAAGTTTTCACTCGCGATCATCTCTAAGTGATCAGTCTCTCTTTGCAATTCATTCTCTATAGCTTCATATATCTCTGGGTCAAATGACTCTATCGCATAACTCATAATTAATTCCCCTCTCTATTTTTTGTTATCATAAAATACTATAAAATTGATAAAAAGAAACTTTTATGTTATAATTTGCACAAAAAAATATAACATCTTCTCTGCATATTACAACTTGTGGGGATTGATGGAAGGTTATAGTATGAAAAAAGTATTTCATCTCCAACAAGAGAAGAAAAAACCAGAGCGAGTGATAGAAGCGACGAAACATGAAGTCCGAAAATATATCAAACGAGAGAGAGCAAAAAAATTGCCAGATGGTGCTGACTATTGGGAACTTTCGTGTCATTTTGGTCAAGATGACAAGCAAGCAGAGCCTATGAAGAGTCGAGAACTTATCCCAGCGTTAGACAAAGCATTGAGTGATGGTTGGTCACAATGTTATGTAGAGATTATCGCTACAGCAATACAAAAGAGTGTAGCACCTATAGCAGATGAAAAGGTTGAGGAGAGTTAAGATAACCTCTTTGGATATATTTCACTCGCTCCCCAACAGTTGCTTCATATTATTTTTGATGACTACTTTACCTAGCTTGACGCGTAACATCAATTATATCAAAAGTGATTAGTTATCATAGCACAATCACCAACTTAATTATATTTTAAGCGTTCTTTGTTGCTTTATTTGGGATAATACACTCAAAAAAGGTCTATCAGTGAAACTCATAGTGGCGATAAGTGGTGCAAGTGGTGTAGGTTTGGCAGAGAAGTTTATAGCGTATCTTCCCGACACAAATTCTCTGGAGGTGCATGTCATCTCATCTGATCATGCAAATACTGTCGCTATCTGTGAAGAACAAAAAAGCAACATCATCATACATGACAATAGAAACATAGCAGCCTCTATAGCTTCAGGCTCTTTTCAAGTAGATATGACTGTCATCATCCCTTGTAGTATGAATACACTTGCCAAAATAGCACATGGTATTGCAGATAATCTCATCACAAGAGTAGCCGCAGTAGCACTCAAAGAGCAGAAAAAACTCCTCATCGCTCCTAGAGAGATGCCCTTTTCTGCTATCGCTTTGGAAAATATGCACAAACTTTCTTTGCTTGGTGTAGTAGTAGCACCTCCTGTCATGGCTTATTATAGTGAGTCGCAATCGCTTGAAGATATGGAGCGATTTTTGATCGGAAAATGGTACGATCTATTGGGTATAGAACACAATTTATATAAGAGATGGAAGTAGTGTATGGAAGAGAAAAAACGAAGAGCTATCTATCCAGGGACATTTGACCCTATTACAAATGGGCATTTAGATATCATAGATCGTGCTTATAAAATATTTGATGAGATCATCATAGCAGTTGCTCAGAGTGAAGCAAAAAAACCCTATTTTTCCCTAGAGAAGCGGATCAATATGGTCAAAGCTATTACAGAAAAATATCCCAATATCAAAGTAGTAGGTTTTGAAAACCTCTTGGTCAATCTCTCTGATGAGCTTGAAGCCAATATCATCATCCGTGGACTTCGAGCTGTGAGTGACTTCGAGTATGAATTACAGATGGGATATGCCAATGCATCTCTCAAGAAAGAGCTAGAGACTATCTACCTCATGCCGAGTTTGGAGTATGCTTTTGTCAGCTCTTCTGTGGTGCGTTCTATCCTCTATTTCAACGGAAAGATAGATCACCTTGTCCCTGACAAAGTCTACGAGATGATTATGGAAGAGAGCTGATATGTATATACTTTTTGAAGGAATAGATAGTTGTGGCAAGAGTACACAAATAGAGATCATGCACCAAAAACATCCTGAGTTGATCACTACAAAAGAGCCAGGGGGGAGTCCATTTGGTATCAAAGCGAGAGAGATACTCTTGCAAGATAGATTACACTCTGATAGAGCGGAGCTTCTACTCTTTTTGGCAGACCGTGCAGAGCACTATGAAGTCGTGATCAAACCCAATAGAGATAGACTTATCCTTTCGGATAGAGGTTTCATCTCTGGTATAGCCTACGCTCTTGCCAATGGCAACTTCGAGCTAGATACACTCCTCTCTCTCAACCGCTTTGCACTTCAAGATACTCTCCCTGATAGAGTGATACTTTTCCTGATAGATAGAGAGACCCTTCAAGCACGAATACATGCTAAAGAGCTTGACGCTATAGAAGAGAGGGGTTTGGAGTATCTCATGTGTGTACAAGAGTACATGAAGAAGAGTATCGAAACTCTTGGTATCCCTCACCTCTTTATAGATGCTGCTGATGATAGAGAGAGTATCCATCAAATGATAGATGACTATTTGAGATACTAAAGAGGATCTTGAAAAGTGGCATATGACCTCATAGTCGTCGGTTCTGGGGCGGCAGGGATGACAGCAGCTATCAAAGCAGCAAGAGATGGCAAAAGAGTACTGCTCTTAGAAAAACTTTCAAAGATAGGGACTAAACTCAAAGCTACAGGAGGAGGACGCTGTAACCTCACAAATAGACTCGATAGAGAGAGTTTTATGCAGAGTTTTGGTCGACATGGGCGTTTTATGTCTCCTGCTTTGGCATTGCTAGATCAACAAAAGTTGAGAGATTTTTTTGAAGCTATAGGAGTCCAAAGCCACGCTCCTGATGGGTTCAGAGTCTTTCCTATCACTCATAGTTCCAATACCATTATAGATGCTCTTGCAGAAGAGATGGATCATTGTGCTGTCACAGTGAGAAAGTCACAGAGAGTCACAGCACTCAAATGTAGTGAAGGCTCTATTGTAGGTGTAGAGACACAGATGCAAAGCTATAATGCTCCAAATGTTATCATAGCTACTGGTGGCATGGGCTATCCTACACTTGGTGCAGAGGGTGATGGCTATAGACTCGCAAAAGCAGCAAGTCATACGACGACTCCACTCTATCCCGCCATGATGCCCCTCAAGACCAAAGAGCAATGGGTTGCAGAGTGTAGAGCTGACACGATAGCCAAGGTCAAACTCGTCGTCGATATCAAAAAATACAGAAAGCTTCAAGCCGTAGGCGATCTCATCTTTACCAAAGATGGTATCCGAGGTCCTGTCGTCTTGGACTTCTCTCGTGAGATAACCCCACTCCTCTCCAAACTCGACACTGTACCTCTCTTGATGAACCTCACACAAGGTAGAAATCAAGAGCAGATACGACTCCATATCAAAGAGCAACTCTCCAAAAATCCACATAGAGATACACTCACCATGTTGCAAAGTCTCCTCCCTATATCACTTAGCTTAGTGCTATGCAAAATGGCAGATATAGACCCCTATCAAGGATTTACAAGACAAGCAGGTGTAGCACGAGATAGGTTGATAGAGCTTTTGGCATGGACACCTCTGACTATCATCGGACATGATGGGTTTAAGATGGCGATGATCACACGAGGAGGTATCTCCCTCAAAGAGATAGATCCCAATACTATGCAGAGTAAAAAATGCAGAGGTTTATACTTTTGTGGTGAAGTAGTAGATTTGGATGGTCCTTGTGGGGGCTACAACCTCCAGTGGTCATTTGCTAGCGGATACTTGGCTGGTTCACTTTTTTAGGGATTTTGCAAAGCTTCCAAAAAATAATCTCTCAACCGTATTCATATATAATTTTTGGTAAAATCAATACCAATCAACATCTAGGTAATTTATGATAAATAAAAGTATAAAAATAAAAAAAGATATATGGTTAGCCTCTAATGATTGTACGATCAAAGAGATTATTCATTATATAAAAGAGAAAAATAAGTTAAGAGATACCCAAAGAGAAGCTATTGAGATATACCTTTTTTTAAAAATAAAAGGTGAGAATAAACCTCTATGGCAACTTTTTAGTGAAGGCTTTTTTATCGATTATGATGCACTTGATGCGTTTGAAAAGTTTATGCTCAAAGAGAGTGGTATACAAAAATTAGCACTCTATCAGTTTGCTACAAGTGAATTACCCTCTCTAGTAGAAGCTATCAATAAAGATCACGATATTGATTATGATGCAGTGATCAAAAAGATATTTTACAATGTTACTTATAGTGATTATCTACTCTCTTTACCGATGGGAGCGGGCAAAACTTATCTAATGGCTTCATTTATATATCTTGATCTCTATTTCGCATGCAATGAACCAGAGAATAGAAATTTTGCTCATAATTTTTTGATACTCATCCCCTCAGGACTCAAAAACTCCATAGCCCCATCACTTAAATCCATAGCATCCTTTGATGCTAGTTGGGTGTTACCTGAGATTCAAGCTAAAAAAATCAAAAAGCTTTTAAAATTTGATATTTTAGATGTACCTAAAACAGCCAAAAAATCAAACCTTGCAGTCAATCCAAATGCTGCAAAAGTCAATAGTATACTCCCTGATCCCTTTGGTCAAATTTTTGTCGTCAATGCAGAAAAGGTGATACTCAACTCTCAAACTAAAGGGTTATTTGAAGTAGATGAGATAGTAGAGAATGAACTCAAACAAAAACTAGCTCTTGTTCCAAATTTATCAATTTTTATAGATGAAGTGCATCATGCAGCTAGTGATGATATAAAACTCAGGCAAGTAGTCTCTTGGTGGAATGCACAAGGCAATATCACAACAGTTTTAGGATTTAGTGGTACACCTTATCTCAAAAGTGCTGAAAAAATATACATCAATGATACAGATTTTTTTAAATTTACTTATATTACAAATACTGTTTATTATTATCCACTTACAACTGCTATTGAGAAGTTTTTGAAACTTCCTACAGTAAAAAGTGCAAATCTATCAAAAAAGGAGATACTAACACAATCTATAGAAGATTTTAATAAGCTTTACAAAACAAAAATTTATCAAGATGGTACAATAGCAAAATGTGCTATATATTGTAGTAGTATTGTAGATTTAGAAGAGGTAGTTTATCCACATCTTATAACAAAACTAAAAATACCAAAAGATGAGATACTTAAATTTCACAAAGGAAATAAAGAGTATAAAATTGCAACAGATGCCGAACTTGAATTTAGAAGTTTAGATTTACCAAGTAGTAAAAAAAGATATATTTTGTTAGTGCAAGTTGGAAAAGAGGGGTGGGATTGTAGAAGTTTGACAAGTGTTGTTTTAAGTGGATCTGGAGATAGTCCAAAAAATATGGTACTTCAGACAAGTTGTAGATGTTTAAGAGAAGTAGATAAAAACAATAATACGGCTCTTATATGGCTCAATGAAGCAAATGCAAAGATACTCAATACACAACTTAAAAAAGAGCAAAATAGCTCAATAGAGGAGATAAACTCTTTAGGAAGAGCTAGTTTAAATAACCCAGTAAAAAGAGTTTCAAGAGTTAATTATCTAAAACTTCCAAAGATTGACTTTTATCAATTAAAAATAAAATATACTATTATAGATAGTGAAGAAAATTTAAATACCAAAGTAAAGTTAAAAAACATCATAAAAAATATAGATAAATACAAAGAAGATAAAATAACTATAAAAAGTGGTAGTTTTAAAAATATAGAACAAAAAAGAGAATTTTTAGATAAAAAGTATCAGAAAATTAGTTTTGTGGATTTTTTATTTCAGATTCAAAAAAATAGTTTTATGCAAGTAGAGGTAAAACCATATAAAGAGGAGTTAGAAACTATCTATACAAAAGTAGATAATTTAGAGTTAGTGTATGATGATATAGCTTTATGTTTTAGTATAAAAAGAGAGTTAAAAACAGAAATTGAAAATATATCACAAAGTGCAGAGTTTTTAATAGTAGATAATCTAAAAGAGATAGAGGATAATAAAAAACTATACCCTTCACTTGAAGCTACAGCTCAGATACTAGAAGCTGATAAAAATCCAGATTTTATAGAGAAATTTGAAGAGAATCAAAAAAATAAAATAATGGAATTAGTAAAAGAAGATAGGATTGATGAGATATCTAAAATATCAGATGAAAAATTAGAAACTACAACTATAAATAAAGATAAATCATTTCACTATATCCCTTATGATTTCAAACAGAGTGGATTTGAAAAAGATATATTGGAAAATACTTT